>CAYOYU010000141.1:6036-9901 GCA_964408265.1 uncultured Syntrophorhabdaceae bacterium | reverse complement strand
ACCTGAATTCGCCCCAGTGCATCTCCTTGCAGACGAATTCATTAAGACCACGCTGCAGCCGGGACTCCTGAGTAGGACAATGAGGGACGGTGATGATGACCTCGTCCTCCCTCTCCTCGATGTCGTATCCCACCAGTATGGTCCACGGGAATAATTGAAGGGCTTTTACGAAGCCCTTAAGTCCTTCATCATGGATAGTAAAGCGGGTCTTGAGGTCCTTTGCGGCCATACCTGCAACGCGTCCCCAGACGCGTTCATTTAAGCGTTCGGCAGTAGGCTGGTCAAAGGTATCGGCTACGAAGAGAAACCAGAAGGCGTCAATGACCCGGTAATGCCACAAAAGAAACTGAATATAGCTTTGCATCTGCGGAGCGTCGAGTTTCTCGAATACTTTCAGATCCATCTTCTCCTCCCTTGGTCTTCAATATGTGTCCCTTAATGGTAATAATATACTATTAGTGGTTCTTCTGGAAGACGAGGCAGTGGGCAGACGTAACGAGATGGACCTTGACGCAATGGGGGAGGTCTGGTAGGATGCTTTAGCCCACTTGAAGGGGGGAGGATGTACTGCAGACATTGTGGAGGGCCCGTCAAGGCCGCAGAGGAGCAGAGCAGAGCCGTCGGTAGCTCGGAAAATAGGTTTTGTCACAATTGCGGGGGGATCACCGATTGGTGGGCCGAAGTGTGCCCCGGGTGCGGAGCCAAGCTCCAGAAGGGCAGCATGGGAGGGAGAAGTTGGCTGACAACGCTGTTCCTTTGCATATTCTTTGGTGCTATCGGTATCCACAGGTTCTATACGGGTTTTGTACTGGTTGGTCTAATCCAGCTGCTCACGCTGGGAGGTGTCGGTATATGGGCCATGGTAGATCTCATACGCATCATTCTCGGCTCGTATCGCGACAGCGAGGGTAATCCTCTGTCCAGACGATGAATGGTTTGCCGGACAGGGTGCTCCCGGTTTCGCCTGTTCTTCGGCTTTTCTTCGAAGAGCGATTAGCCCTTCGGAACCCGGAATAAGTACAAATTGAGAGGAGGATTTCTACTCCTTGGAAGGAATGAGGTGAGGAGAAAATGGCGGACGATGATCTGACAAAGCTAAGGATCGATAAGTCGCCCATGGTTGTCAGGAAGCGCTCACGCCGGTGGTATTTCATCGCAGCGATAATCGGTCTGGTGATCCTGGCTGTTATTGCTTTTGGGTCCGGGTTGCTCAGCCCTGCCGTGGAGGTTGAAACGGCTATGGTTACCCAGGTGTATCCCTCTCAGACCTATACTGTACTTAACGCGAGCGGATACGTGGTGGCACAGCGGAAGGCGGCAATAGCCTCCAAGGTCACGGGTAAGATCGTTTCTCTCTACGTCGAGGAGGGTAGCAAGGTTACGAAGGGCCAGGTCATCGCTCGTCTTGAAAGTGATGATGTTACTGCTGCTCAGAGGCAGGCCAGCGCAAACATGGAAGCGGCCCGTTCCAATCTGGACCAGGCACGCGCAGAATTGACGGATGCCACAGCCAGTTTTGAACGCGAAAAATGGCTTCTGCCAAGAGACTCCACCGCCAAATCGTCATACGACTCGGCGGAAGCCAGGTACAAAAAGGCCCTTGCCGCAGTCCGTACCGGAGAATGGGCTATACGAGGAGCTGCTGCAGCGCTGGAGGCGACCGGGGTCGCTGTGGAATATACCTACATCAGGGTGCCCTTTGATGCGGTGGTGCTTACAAAGAACGCCGATGTGGGTGATATAGTGACACCCCTTGGCGCGGCTGCAAATGCAAAGGCAGCAGTTGTTACGATTGCAGATATGTCATCTCTCCAGGTAGAAGCCGATATCTCAGAATCAAGCCTTGGCCGTGTAAAGATTGGGCAGCCATGCGAGATACAACTCGATGCTCTGCCGGGCAAGCGGCTTCCCGGTTCGGTCCATATGATCGTGCCCACTGCCGATCGGAGTAAAGCTACGGTTATGGCAAAGATACGCTTTTTGGTCAAAGACGACCGGATACTGCCGGAGATGAGTGCCAAGGTCTCCTTTCTCTCAAAAGCCCTGGGACCATCGGAACAGCAGCCGAAGACAGGGGTTTTCGGAGCCGCCATTCTGAAGAAACAGGGCAAGAGTGTCATTTTCCTGATAAAAGAGGGCAGGGCAGTAGAGACTTCGGTGACCACGGGGGCTGTTATGGGAGACTACGTGGAGATACTTGCCGGAGCCAAGGCAGGAGACCGGATTGTGCTCCGGCCGTTGGGAAAGATCCATAATGGCTCAAAGGTCAAGGTTCCGGAACAATAGATGGGGACAGGACGGGCCATTGTCGAGATAGATCGGGTAGCAAAATCTTATCACAGGGGTGACCAGATCGTCCCCGTGTTGCAGGACATCTCTCTTGCCATTGAAGAAGGTGAATTCCTTGCTCTCATGGGACCTTCGGGTTCAGGCAAAAGCACGCTCCTTAACCTTATCGCGGGCATCGATAAGGTTGACAGCGGTTCTATAAGAGTGGAGGGGACTGAGATCACCTCCTTGAGTGAAACCGATCTTGCCGCCTGGCGCGCCAGGCATGTGGGTTTCATCTTTCAGTTCTACAACCTCATTCCTGTGCTCACGGCATTTGAAAACGTAGAGTTGCCCCTCTTGCTGTCCGGTCTTTCCAAGAGCGAGCGGAAGGAGCACGTAAGAATAGCCCTGGAAGTGGTGAAACTGGGAGACCGTGTCGATCACTATCCCGGGCAGCTTTCAGGGGGTCAGCAACAAAGAGTAGCGATTGCCAGGGCAGTCGTGACTGATCCCACCATCCTCGTGGCCGATGAACCGACGGGTGACCTGGACCGGGTGTCAGCCGAAGAGGTCATGGGGTTGATGCTCCGCCTTAACGGCGAGTCGGGCAAGACGATCATCATGGTCACCCACGATCCCCGGGCGGCAAAGAAGGCCCATCTTATCCGCCATCTTGACAAGGGTGTGCTGAGTGACATATTTCCTGAGACTAATCTGTAAGAATGCTTTCCGTCACAAGCTCAGAACCAGCCTGACGATTGTGAGCATTGCCGTGGCCATACTCTCCTTCGGACTCCTTCGGACCGTCATAAGCGCCTGGTATGCCGGGGTCGAGGCGTCCTCGGCGAGCCGTCTCGTGACCCGTAATGCTGTCTCCATCATCTTTTCGCTGCCGCTCTCATATAAGGAAAAGATCCGGCAAGTCTCAGGGGTGAAGGCAATATCATACGGTAACTGGTTCGGGGGCATATACATCGACGAGAAACACTTCTTTGCCAGTTTTGCCGTAGAACCTTCATCCTATCTGCCTCTTTACCCGGAGTATATCCTTTCCCCTGAGGAGGAGGCTGCCTTCCTCCGGGATCGCAAGGGGTTTATAGCCGGGCGAAAGCTCGCCGCGCTCTACGGATGGAAAATAGGCGACACGGTTACGCTGAAGGGGACTATCTTCCCTGGAAACTGGGAATTCGTTCTAAGGGGGATATATCGGGGCAGATACGAGTCGAGCGACGAACGACTCTTTCTCTTCCACTGGGATTATTTGAACGAGTCCCTGAAAAAAACGGCTCCGGGCCGGGCGGATCAGGTAGGATGGTACATGGTGGGTCTTACCAACCAGAATTTTGCCTCCGATGTGGCTTCACGGATAGATGAGATGTTCAGGAATTCCCTGGCGGAAACATTGACTGAGACGGAGAAATCTTTTGCCCTTGGTTTCGTTTCCATGTCTGAGGCCATAATTACTGCTATCAGGCTTGTGTCGCTGGTCGTTATAGTGATCATCCTTGCGGTAGTGGCCAACACCATGACCATGACAGTCAGAGAAAGGACGGGAGAGTATGCCGTGCTCAAAACCCTTGGCTACGGGGGGTGG
>CAYOYU010000141.1:2293-6026 GCA_964408265.1 uncultured Syntrophorhabdaceae bacterium | reverse complement strand
GCTTCATTCTGGGTGAGTCTTTCGTGATAACAGCCTTGGGGGCTGTCACGGGAATTGTCCTTACCTATCCGGCGGCATCGGTCTTTTCAAAGGCCGTGGGCAGCTATTTCCCCTCCTTCCGGATAGCGCCCCAGACAATCTATCTCGATCTCGTGGCCGCCCTTCTCGTCGCAATACTTGCTGCCATCGTGCCCATATACAGGTCCGTGAAGATACCCATAGCCGAAGGTTTGAGGAGGATCGGATAGATGCTTGTGCCCTTCTCGTACAGCCTCCGGAACCTGAAGACCAGGCGTCTTACCACTTTCCTTACCGCATCCGGCATGGCTCTGGTGGTCTTTGTCTTTACCTCTATTCTCATGCTTGCCCATGGCCTGCAAAAGACCCTGGTGGAAACGGGCTCGCATGACAATGTGGTGGTCATCAGGAGGTCGTCTGCATCGGAGGTTCAGAGCGGCATAGAAAGAAGTCAGGCGGCTATAGTGGAAATGGAGGCCGAAATAGCTGTGGGCGCAGACGGGAACAGACTCGTTGCAAAAGAACTGCTGGTCCTGATTACTCTGCCCAAGCGGTCAAGCGGCAAGCCGTCGAACGTTGCCATTCGAGGTGTTTCGGCTGCATCCTATACACTGAGGCCGCAGGTAACATTGATTGAAGGACGTTTACCGAGACCCGGCTCATCGGAGGTTGTTGCGGGTCGCAGCACAGCGCGAAGATTCAGGGGCGGCGATCTTGGAGAAACCATCCGTTTCGGCATGCGGGACTGGACTATCGTAGGCATTTTTGACGCCGGGAACACGAGTTTTAGCTCTGAAATATGGGGCGCCGTGGATCAACTGATGCAAGCTTTCCGTCGACTAGCCTATTCTTCAGTCATATTCAAATTGAGGGACTCTTCTGCCTTCACCTCAGTGAAAGAACGAATAGAGAAGGACCCACGTCTCACCCTTGAGGCAAAACGAGAGACGAGATACTACCTGGATCAGTCGGAGATGATGGCCAAGTTCCTCCGGATAATGGGTATATCACTTACGACCATATTTTCGCTGGGAGCCATAATAGGAGCCATGATCACCATGTATGCTGCGGTAGCTACCCGGGTTGCCGAGATCGGTACGATGCGGGCCCTTGGTTTTCAGAGACGAAGCATACTGGTGGCCTTTCTCATGGAAGCTCTTCTGATTGGTCTTCTTGGAGGGGCAGGGGGGCTCTTTTTTGCCTCTTTCCTCCAACTTATGACGTTTTCAACGGTCAATTTTCAAACCTTTTCGGAATTGGCCTTCAACTTTGCCCTAACACCGGGAATCGCAGCCGGATCCATTCTTTTTGCTCTTGTCATGGGGCTTGTAGGCGGAGTGCTTCCTGCCCTGAGGGCTTCCCGGATGAACATCGTTGATTCTTTGCGGGCAGGATAAGCCTTAGATGCAGGGTGGAAGGTTCTATTCCTCTTCCACTTTGAAATCCCTGCTTGTGATATCGTTCAGGGATAGGCGGAGATTTTTGCCTTCGTGGACGACCCGGTAAAGTTCTTCCGTAATGGGCATTTCTATTCCCATCTTTCTGGAGAGCCTGTAGGCGGCGCTGATGGTATAGTAGCCTTCTACAACGGTCTTCTGAGAACTTAAGATATCCGCGGGCTTTCTTCCTTTAGCCAGTTCCATGCCGAAGAGTCTGTTCCGGCTAAGGTTACCGTACGAAGTGAGAATGAGGTCTCCCATCCCGGAGAGCCCCATGAATGTTGTTTCTCTGGCACCAAGAGCCTTGCCGAGCCTCTTTATCTCTGCCAGAGCACGGGTAAGAAAGGCGGCTTGGGCATTTGTGCCTAGTCCGAGTCCTTCGATGATCCCGGCTCCTATGGCCATGACGTTCTTCATGGCCCCGCCCAGTTCCACGCCCAGGACGTCATCCGTGGTATAAACCCTGAAGGAGTCGTTATGGCTTATCCTCTGAAAATAGGACGCCAGTTCGTTGCTAACCGAAGAGACTACGACCGAGGTGAAGGCACCTTCAGCGACCTCCTTTGCAAAAGAGGGACCGGAGAGAACTGCGATGGACGCATCCGGACCGAGAAGTTCTTTTACTACCCGGCTCATGGGAAAGAAAGTCTGCCTCTCGAGGCCCTTCGTGAGAATGAGCAGTTTCTTTCCCCTTAAGGAATCTCCTGCGCGGGAGAGGGTATCGCGAAGTGCGAAGGAAGGGACGGCCACGACGATGGAGTCGGAAAAAGCGAGTGCTCCGAGGAGATCCGCCGTGAATTCCAGCTTGGAGGAGAGAAGAAAACCCGGAAGATAGAGAAGATTCTCTCTCTTTTCTTCAAGGATTCCTCTTAATTCAGGTTCGTAGACCCAGAGCCGGATTGAGTGGCCCAGGCGGGCAAGATGAATAGCAAAGGCCGTCCCCCACGCACCGGCTCCTATGACAGTGACTTTAGGCAATCTTCACCTCGTTGTGCTCCTCCAAAAGACATAGACGGTTCGAGAAACCTGGCTTATCCTTGGAAGTGCGGGGTCCGGATTCAGGAATTGGAATCTGATGGTTGCTGAGTCTCAAGCGTTGTTGCCCCATCATTGTCCGATTCGTTTCCGTTTGATCCTTCTTCCATTGTTACGGCGCTGATCGCTACCCCGCTGATCATTTCACTTTCACGGAGATCCATGAGTTTTACGCCAAGACCTCCCCTCTGCTGGAGCGGAATGTCGTGCTCCCTGAAGCGGATGGTTCTGCCTGTGTCCGTGACAAGCATGATCTCATCCCCTTCTTTCAGATTCTTCACAGAGACAACTTTCCCGTTTTTGGGGCCTGAGCGGACATTGATGATACCGAGGCCGCCGCGCGACTGAAGCCGGTAGCCAGCGCAGGGGGCGCGCTTACCATACCCTTTCTCTGTTACGGTAAAGACGTGGCATCCCTGGTCCATAACTTCGGCTGCAATCACCTCATCGCCCTTCCTGAGTCTGATGCCCCTGATACCGTACGCTGTCCTCCCCATGGGTCTGACTTCCTTCTCCGGAAACCTGATAGACATTCCCTTCCTCGTACCGATCATCAGGTCTTGACGCCCGTCTGTTTCGAGAACGGTAATGAGGGCATCATCTTCGGGAAGGTTGATAGCACGAATGCCTGTGGATCTGAGATGTTTGAGGAGACCAAGGGATATCTTCTTTACCTGCCCTTTCTTCGTGATGAGAAAGAGGTACTTGTCGTCTGCAAAATCCTTTACATGGGCTATGGCGGTTATGCGTTCATTCTTCTCCATGTTGAGGAGGTTGACCATTGCTTTGCCCTTGGATGAGAGCGTTGCCTCGGGAATCATATAAACCTTCAGGGCGTGCACCTTTCCTGTATTCGTAAAGAAGAGAATGTAGGAATGCGTGGAGGCGATGTAAAGGTGATCCACTACATCCTCCTCGCGCACTACGATTCCGATCCTTCCCTTACCGCCACGGAGCTGGTTTTTGTACTGATCCAGGGCGGTTCTTTTTATGTATCCTTTGTAGGTAACGGTAACGACTACCTCCTCCTCTTTGATCATATCTTCGAGGGTAATGTCCGGCAGATAGTCGACTATTTCAGTCATCCTCTCATCGCCGTATTTCTCTTTGATTTCGACAAGTTCTTTCTTGACGACTCCAAGAAGAAGCGTTTCATCCGCCAGAATCTCTCTGAGCCGGGCAATTTCTCTTGTTAGAGCGTCGAATTCGTCGAGGATCTTGGTTCTTTCGAGAGACGTCAG
>CAYOYU010000141.1:0-2283 GCA_964408265.1 uncultured Syntrophorhabdaceae bacterium | reverse complement strand
TCCAGAATGCTGACAGCCTGTTTCTCGGAGAAGCCGAAACGGTCCATGAGAGACGATTTTGCCTCCGGCGTATTCTTCGACTGCTTGATGAGCGCGATCACTTCGTCAATATTGTCCAGGGCAAGCCTGAGCCCTTCCAGAATGTGGAGGCGATCCAGGGCGCGGTTCAATTCAAAGGTGGACCGGCGGGTTATTATCTCCTTTCTGAAGTTGACAAAGGCTGTGATGATTGCTTTGAGAGAGAGCACCCTCGGTGCATTGTCCACAATGGTAAGAAAGATGATTCCGAAAGTTGTCTGCAGCTGGGTATGCTTGTAAAGCTTGTTGAGGATGGGTTCAGCCAATTCCCCTTTCTTCAGTTCGATAACGATCCGTATACCTTCCCGGTTGGACTCGTCCTTGATATTGGAAATGCCTTCGATTTTGCCTTCCTTGACCAGTTCGACGATGTTTTCGATAAGTCGCGCTTTGTTGACCTGGTAAGGTATCTCTGTTATGACGATTACTTCCCTGCCTTCTTTCTTTGCCTTCTCTATGACGGTCCTGGCCCGGAGAGTGATATGACCTTTTCCGGTCTCGTAAGCCTGCCTTATCCCCTGTCTTCCGTGAATGATGCCCTGGGTAGGGAAATCAGGACCCGGTATGATTTCGATGAGTTCGTCCACGGTGATATCGGGATTGTCGATAGTCGCGATAATTCCGTTTACCACCTCAGAGAGGTTGTGAGGGGGGATGTTTGTTGCCATACCGACGGCTATCCCGGAGGAGCCGTTAATAAGAAGGTTCGGTATCTTCGACGGCATCACAAGGGGTTCCTGGAGAGACTCGTCATAGTTGGGTTTGAACGACACCGTATCTTTCTCGATATCCTTCAGTATCTCCTCGGCCATTCTCGAGAGGCGGACCTCCGTGTACCTCATGGCCGCAGGTGAGTCTCCGTCTATAGAGCCGAAGTTACCTTGTACATCGATCAGTGGATAACGGAGTGAGAAATCCTGCACCATCCTGGTGATGGCATCGTAGACAGCCTGATCCCCGTGAGGGTGAAACTTACCTATCACGTCGCCCACGACCCTGGCAGACTTCTTGTAGGGCTTGTCATGGGTATTGTTCAGTTCGTACATGGCATAGAGGATTCTTCTGTGGACCGGCTTCAACCCATCCCTGACATCGGGCAGAGCTCTTCCTATTATGGTGCTCATGGCGTAATCGAGGTATGATTTCTTCATCTCCTCTTCGATGGGCACCGTCGATATGGACGTATACATGCAACCTCCGTATGGTTCTTTGGTGATCATAGTCTATCATAAACGAGGAGGGGACACAATCGGAGACTCAAATATTCCCAACGGTTTCGGTGAAGCACGAAGGTTGCCGGGAGTAATATAAAGCCGGTTCCCGGAAGGAGAAAAGGGATTGACAATCAGCCCCGCAAGAAGGAGAATAGAGGCATGGGAAGATCGAAATCGGCTGTGCTGCTCGTCATACTATTCCTCTTTGTGATACTGTCTGTTTCCTGCGGGGGAGAGTCCAAGGGCTTGAGGGAAGAGATCAAGATGCTGAAGCAGGAGAACAGTTTCCTGAAGGCGGAGAATACGGCCCTTAAGAAGGAGACTGAGGAGTTGTACAGGAAGATCGAAGAGAAAGCCGGTGCAGATACGAAAGTCAATACCGTTCCCAAGGTTGTATCCCCCGAAGCAGACAAGACGAAGAAGGTTGAAAACAGCAAGGTAAAACGATAGAACACCGAGCTTCAGATGCCCATCGGATTCTCTCGCCGACACGTCCGCAGGAATTCAGAAATAGAACGAAGAGGCCAGTGCAGTAGAATGAGAAATATCGTCCTCACCATCGCCTACGACGGAACAGCCTACCATGGCTGGCAGTGTCAGCCGGGAGTGACGACGGTCCAGGAGGTTCTTACCGCTACGGTGAGCAGGATATTGGATCACGAGGTGAAACTTTACTCGGCAGCACGGACGGACGCGGGAGTCCATGCCATGGGACAGGTCGTCAATTTTCACACCGGCAAGAGCATCGTTCTGGAGAGTCTCACGAAAGGATTGAACAGCCTTCTGCCTCCTGATATCAGGGTGCTTGCCGGCAGGGAAGGGGCAGCGGACTTCCACGCACGTTACTCGGCCAAGAGCAAGAGCTATGTCTATACGATTCTGAATACGCCCGTTTGCTCTCCTTTCCTGTCTCGTTACGTATGGCATGTTCCTTACCCGCTGGCGGTTTCCGACATGCACACTACGGTAAGGAATCTGATCGGCAGACATG
>CAYOYU010000140.1:0-13723 GCA_964408265.1 uncultured Syntrophorhabdaceae bacterium | reverse complement strand
GGCCAGGACCAGCAGTCTCGTGAAGGCCGCCTTATCTGCAGTGATGTCGCGGATGACGAGCAAATCGCCCACTTCCCTGCCCGAAGCATCCTCCATAGGTGTTGCAGATGCACGCCAGTCCTTTCCATCGAAGGATGCCTCCCAGTCGGTTTGGCCATGTGCGTGACCGGCAGCTAATTGGTCGGCTCCGGAGACCAGGGCGTCGGGTAGGCGACCCTGTGATGCATAGCTCACCACACTGCAGGACAGCCGGTCCCAGTCGGCCTCCCGGCCGAGCATACGCATACCTTCTTCCCACCGCTTCCGGTCGAGGACCTTTTTCCGTATGAGCAGGACAAGCTGGTTGCCGGAGCGGACCTGCATCCATCGAAATACCTCCTCTATCTCTTTTCCCAGCTCCACATAGCCGACGAGCCTGCTGCCTTCGAAAACCGGCTGTACCACCCGCAGGGTGAAGGTGCCAAAAGGACCCAGTTCGACACCCGAAGCAGTCTTGCCGGTACGCTCTGCTTTCAGCGTCGTAAACCGTTCTATCCGGTCACCCCGTTTCTCCGGCTTGTGAAGGCGCAGGATGCAGACCCGGTTCTTGTCGAGAAAGTAAAAGTGTGTGACATTGTTTTCCTGGCTCAGCGTCCGGAACAGGGGTCGCCAGGCAGTCAACAGGGTTTCGGAGTCCCTTTCGCGCAAGGCCCTCGGTAACGCAGCCGAGGCGACAATGGGCTGCAGGGCCGTGGCCAGGCCGTTGGCCTGGTTTTCCAGGTCCACTCCCAATTCCCTGCCAATGGTGGCGATATTTGCAGCAATTTTGTCGCCCAACCGGTTCTGTTGCTGCTGCCACAGCAGCGCACCGGCACCGGCCAGCAAAAGGACCACTACCGCGGCCAGGGGCGGCAAAAGACGTCGAAGTACGGGCCTGGCAGAGCCGTCGACGCGGCGGTTGGCAACGATGGCGGAAAGGACACTAATGAAGAGTACCAGCATCAGCCCCAAAGGCAGGATGGACCGTGCCGTCACATCCCACTTCCAGCCCCGGGCGTCAATATCCATGCCCAGAACGGCAATGACCGTTCCGCTAGCCGGATCCATCAGCGGCACCAGGGCCGACACCCACGTACCCCAGCGGTCAACAACCGGGCCTTCGACAGCAGCTCTTTGACTCGTAAAAACCCGAACATAACTCGCCGGGACTTCCTCGTAGATCTGCCCGGGTGGCGAGTAATCTTTCGAGTCCGCAGGCTCGCTGTCCGAGAAGAAGAAGACGGCTCCGTCGGATTTTCGGCCTATGAGATAGACGAAACGGCATTGCGGGTTGAGGGAGCGGGCCACGGTGAGGCGTTCTTTGAGGTTCTGGTAGTCTGCCGACAGAAGGTCAGCTTTAGTACCGGAAAGCATCTTCAATCTCTCCACATCTACCGCTTGCGTCAGCATACGGGCCTGTTGAAGAAGGTTGGCACGCATCTCCCTGTCAGCCCGTACCGTCATCCACCAGGTAAAGACCACCCCGGCAGCTACGATTGCCAGCAGCAGGAGCAGTCTTCCTCCATTTCCTATTATCGACCCGTCGTCTCTCAAGATACAGTTTCCGCTAAAACAGTCTAAAGTCCTCCCCATCGCAGGGAATTCACGCAACATAGTTATCGCACCATATTGCTCTGAGCTTTAGGCGACTAGACAACCCAAGAGTTCAAAAGGAGATTTCTCCCGGTTTGGAGAGCCTTGGTTTGATTTTTCGAGTATTTGAAGTGATTAGGTAGGAAGTACGAAATGGCAGCCATCGGCCGCCAAACCAGGGAGAACCTCAGTAGATTGAGCGGATTCTTCCGGTTCTCCTGTCGACGATTGCCCTGTCCACGAGGCTCCCCTGAGGATCAAGGATTTCAGCCTCGAAGTACCATCGTTTCTGCTCCACGGCGCCTATTTTGACATCTTTGCCGCTCGCGGAAAAATACTTTTCCAATATGCCTTTTGCTTCCTCCGCCGTGCGGACCGGCTTTCGAGCCCCGTAGGGGCCCCACCCGGGACCCGGGCAGTAGTGGCCATAGGGCGCCCCATGATACATGCCGGGACCCATGCCTGGACCGGGGCCTCGCTGCACCGACTCCTGTGCGCCGGAGATCAGCGGAAAACTCCCCGCCAGGATCATCGCTGCCAATATGATCAGTATCCGTAATTTCACGTTAACTCCAGGGCGGAAACCCCGGTTCTCACCGGGGTCCCGTCGGGTTTGTCAATGTTACTTCCACATGGGACAGTTGGCAGGACCACCCGCCTGAGGGCCGAATCCACCGCGACCCATCATGCCGGGACCATAACCCTGGCCACCACGACCCATCATACCGCGACCGTATCCGCCCATCATACCGCGACCGAAGCCCTGGTTGGGAAGCCCGTTCCTCTGCGCAGAAATCTGGATCTTCGTTCTCAGATCAATCATCTCTTTCTGGAGAGTGGCGATCTTGTTCAGATCCGGAGTCTCTTTTGCATACTCGTTCCGAACCTCCAACCGCTTTGCCGCAAGTTCATCCCTCAAGGGAAGGGTCTCTTTCTGAAAGTTCCTGAAGGCGGTCACGTCTACCTCTTTTGTCTGACCGGCAGCTGCTCCCGGTCCCGACAGGGCGTATGCACCTGCACTCAGCATCAAACCGGCCACCAACACCAATGCTACAACCAACATCTTCTTCATCTCTTGCCTCCTTAGTTTGGCATTTACTGTTATGGTAAGTATAAAGGAGGAGTATGAAGAGGCTACGAAGAGATTATGAAGAATTGTGAATGCCTCCTGCGGGGAAATGGAGACCGAACATGGTCCCGCTGCCGGGAGTGCTCTTCACCTCTAGCGTGCCGCCATGGGCCTGGACCAGTTCCTTCACGATGGTGAGACCGATGCCGAGCCCGCCTCCGGGCCCGTGATAAAACCGCTCGAAGATGAAGGGGAGGTCCTTTGCCCCGATGCCGGCCCCATCGTCTTCCACAGTTATTGTTGATTCTTTCTCATTTCCGCTCACGCTGACCGTCACCCGGCCTCCCTGCCCGGTGGCCTTCAGCGCGTTGCTGAGAAGATTCAGGATGACCTGGCTCAATCTCTCCGGATCGGCATAAATTTTCAGGCCCTCCTCACAGACAAGCCCCAGGGTCACCCCTTTTTCCTCAAAGGCCGGTTCGTATCTCTCCACTATATTCCGGAGAAGAGACGAGGCTTCGAGGCTGCGCGGCTTCAAGGCAAGTGTCACCGCCTCAGCCTGATTCAATTCCTCTATACCGTTCACAATGTTCCGCAAGCGGCCCGTTTCCTGGTAAAGGGATTCGATATGCGCGGGGTCACTAGGAATGAGGGCATCCATCATCGCCTCAAGCTCACCTCTCATGGCTCCGAGGGGCGTTCTCAGTTCGTGGGCCACATCGGCTATTAGTGTGCGCCTCAGCGACTCCTGGACTTCCAGGTCTCTCGCCATGTTGTTGAAGGTTTCGGCAAGGACTCCCACTTCATCCCTTCTCGTTACCGATGCCCGGCTCTTCAAATCACCACGGGCAATTGCCGAGGTGGCCCTGCCGAGTTCCTTTATGGGAAGGGTAAGACGGCGCGAGAAAAAGACGCTCAGGAAGATAGACAGCCCGCCCATGATGAGGACGGAAACAACCAGAAACCAGTCGGACCTCCTCACGAAAAGGGTGGATTTAGCCTGCCTCAGTTCCCGTAACTCAAGACTACCGATCTGCTTGCCCCCGAGAAAGAGAGGATAGGGGATAAACTCACCCGAGGGGCTGCTGTCCCGGTAAGAAGACAGGGTCTGGAGCCGCCTCTGAAGGAGCGGAGGTGCGCTGCTGACTGCCTGGACAGTGTCGACGATGAGGTTGCCGCCCGCATCCTTAAGCCTCATCTCGAATCCCAGGGTCAGTGCCCAGAGCACATCCGGGGCCTGCCCTTCCCGGCTCCAGCCACCTTCCCGTTCATAGGCGCCCTCCAGGTCAGCCAGGACCCAGTAGGCTTTGTCCTCAGCATCGCCCTCAAGATAGGCGGTGAAGTCCTTTATCATCAGCTCTCTGAGAAGGATTGTGGATGAAAGGGCCACGGCGGAGACGCCGAGGAGAAGGAAGAGATATCTCACCCAGAGCTTTCTAAACATCTCTGTTTCCCGAAAACCTGTACCCTACCCCGTAGATTGTCTGGATAACTGAGGGGTTCTGGGGGTCGTCCCCTATCTTGCGCCTGATGTTCTTAATGTGGGCGTCGACACTCCTCTCGTAGCCCTCGAATTGATAGCCCAGAGCCTTTTCCACAAGTTCGCTCCGGGTAAAGACTTTCTGCGGCGTACAGGCAAGGGTGAAGAGCACCTTGAATTCGGTGGGAGTCAAACGAACCTGGCTGCCGCTATTGAAGACACGGTAATCCCGGCCGTCGATAAGGAGAGTGCCCTTATTGAAGCTCATAGGCTCTGTCCCGCCGAGGTCAGCCCTCTCGAAGCGTTTCAGAACAGCCTTCACCCTGAACATCAGTTCCCGCGGACTGAAGGGTTTTACCACGTAATCATCGGCGCCCAGCGCAAACCCTGCCACCCTTTCCTCCTCGGAGGATTTGGCGGTAAGCATGATAACGGGCACATCGGCAATCTCCTTGATCTGGAGGCAGACCTCTTCACCTGTCATGTCGGGCAGCATGAGGTCCAGAATAAGGAGGAGCGGTCTTTCTTTTTGTGCCGCTTCCAGGGCGTCCTTCCCGGTCCCTGCCTGCACCACCCTGTATCCCGCTCCTTCAAGGTAGACCTTGACGATGCGGGAAATCTTGGGGTCATCTTCCACCACCAGTACCGGATAGACCATGCTTTACTCTACACCAGAAGCAAATGCGGGTGCAACACGGGGCACAACAGACCGGAATCGTCGGAATATACTCTGCCCACTTTTGGGATAAGGGACAGAAGGTGAAATGATCTCCGTTTCAGACAAAAAACAGGGCACTGTCAGTGGGGATGACTCTCTGACAGTATCTTTTCGTGCACAAATGAGATATGCCCCCTGAGGACATAGAACTGGTCTGCGAAAGAGGGAGGGACCTTCATCCTGTTCACTGAATCCTCTATGATGTCCAGTTTTTCCAGAAGCTCTCTGCGCTTGTCAGCGTCTATTTGCGCCAGGAGGCTCCGCTCGATGCCCATGAGTTCACGATACCATCTGAAGATGCGCGACATGAAACGCCACCTGTATACGGCGGGTATGGCACGCAGTCCCGGCAGCAGGAGGATGATGATGGGGACCAGCACCACAACGATACGGTTCATCAGGCTGGCGAGCCAGAAGGGAAGATACCGGTAGAAAAAACTCTTCCCCGATTTATAGAAACGTTCGGCGTCTGCGCTTATCCGTATCTCCTGTTCAACCGGTGCGGGAAATTCCCCCCTGCGCCTTAAGAGTCCGGGGCCTGAGTGCACTTGCCTGGCGGCGTCAAGCAACAGGTCAGAGAGGGCCGGGTGTAAATCATCACGCGCTATCAGTTCAATCGTCGGCGCCAACAGGAAGACATCATGGGCAGGGATTCCCTGCCCGAAATCTATGGAACCTTTGGGGAGAATGATCTTATTGAGATATGCCATGCGGCGTGCATAGGCATCGGCCTGAGCAAAATCGAAAAGGTTGATACCGCGCGCCCGCAGAAGTCTGCGAATCAGTTCTGTTGAAACGGAGTCTCCCATAAGGAAGACCGAATCGACCGTGCCGTTGAGTATTGCCCGGACGGCTTCGTCGGAATCCATCTCAAGCAGCTTGGTAGGGCCGCCGGGCTGTATGCCGTTGACCGCAAGCAGGGCAAGGGAAAGGGTGCGCGTCCCGCTGCCCATCTCGCCGATAGCTACCCGCTTGCCTTTCAACTGCGAGAGGCGTTCCATGACAGGCCTGCCCCTGTAGAAGACGAAAAGCGGTTCGTAGGCGATGCTCCCCAGGGAAACCAGTTTGTCCGTCTTTATGTCCTTATTCACCCCGCCCTGAACGAATCCTACATCTACCTTTGACGAAGGGTCGCTCAGCCTCCTGATGTTCTCGACGGAGCCTTCAGACGGTACTATTTTCAGATTCACCCGGCTTTGGCGGAGAATCTTCGCATACTTCTGGGCGCTCTTCTCAAACATGCTGCCCTTTGGGCCGCCGGAGAGAGTAATTGTATCAGGCGGCGCGAGATAGAAGAACAGGAAGATGCCACCCACAATGGCTACAAATGTCAATATGACCATGCTTACCGCAACTGCCCGTCCAAGGCCGAAGACCTCCTTGAACATTGACCGGAACCAGGCTAGAGCTATTCTTGGATACGCTTTTATGGTCCTATCCCGTTTATGATTTCTATTTGGTTCGCTCGCCGCTCTCTCCAATGATGACTTCGCGAGCAGTTACGCAGTGTTGCGCCTATCATCCGTAATCTCGCATATTTTCCTGAATCCGTCAATCAAGGGATTGACGAAGACCTCCTTCCCTTTTTCCTCAGATCCTGACAAGCAGTGGGCACCCGGAAACAACCCATAGACCAAACCAATTTTGCTCTGAAAGGAATGGAGCGTGAAGGATTATTCTGAAGATTTCTTCCGACAAAACGTTTAGAATGTCTCCGTGAGAAAAGTACGGAATCCAGAGTTCGCCAGAATCTATCTGAAACGGGGTGATGCATCCCGCGAATCAGGTCACAATGAACAGGCTCTTGCCAATTACGTCCGGGCAGCGGAGTTGGATCCCGAGAGCCTTACGGCACTTACGAGCCTGGCGGATATGTATTTCAACCTGGGCGACTACGAACGGGCAGCGACAACCTACACTGACGCCATCAACCTCGACCCACTGTCGGCACCGCTTTACGCAGGACGTGCAAAGGCGTTGGGCGAGGCCGGCAAGTACGAACAGGAGGCGGAGGATTACAGTCGCATGATCGAGCTCGACCCCGGGGACGCCTCCGCTATCGGCAAGCGGGGTGCGGTGAACATGAGGCTGGGTGAGTACGAGCGAGCCATAAATGATTATACCATGCTGATTAGGCTCAGGCCGGACTTGGAGTGGCCCTACGTGATCCGGGGAGATGCCTGCGCTGTTCTGGGCCGATACAGAGAAGCCCTGCAGGACTATGGCAAGTTTTTGAAAAAACAGCCCCATTGCGCCGAAGGGTATAATAGCAGAGGAAAGGCATACCTGAGCATCGGTGACCAACTTCGGCAACTAACGGACTTCACGAAACCCAACGAGCTGGACCCTGAACTCACCGAGGCCTACGTCAATCGGGGGCAGGCCTATGCAAGGGCCGGAGAACGCGTCCAGGCTATCGAAGACCTGAGAATTGCGGCACGCCTTGGAGACGAAGAGGCAAGAAAGATGCTCGACTCTCAGGGCATCCTCTGGTAAGAAGTAGTCGCTGAACCACCGCCTTCTATGATCAACCTCCTGCCTCTTTGATTCTTACCTCAGATAAAGTCCAGAAAAAAAACCTGCTGCACCAGCTTCGTTTAGTGGGGGATATGGATAGAAGCGTGGCTCGGCACAGCAGGTTTTCTACTGCTACTGAGTCGTTCAGCCGATTCGGCCCCGGCAGGAGCGGGACCGTGAGGAAGGGTTTCGGTTAATTGCGGCTGCAACGAACCCAGCCATAGATGTCTTAATATTTGTTCTCAGCAACCTCCGGCAATCTTTTTTGCCATCTCCGCTTAATACCTCAATGGTCTAATAATTTAAATTGACTAATTATAATATGTCAATAAGTTTTTGTGTTGCAGTATCACCACTCTTAGTGTATCGTAGGGAAAAGAGAACAGACGAAATGTCTCCATTCAAGCCCATCAAGCAGGTACGCCTCTCAGATGAAATAGTTGGACAGCTGAAACAGTCCATCATGCTCGGTCGTTTCAAAACCGGAGACAAATTGCCTTCGGAACGGGAACTGGCGGACAAATTCGAGGTGAGCCGGGTGGCTGTCCGTGAAGCCCTGAAATCCTTAAAGGACCTTGGCTTCATCGTTACCCGCCAGGGGGCTGCCGGCGGGGCTTACGTCAGAGACCTCAGTTTTGAGAACCTCACCAATGCATTTCTTGACCTTTTCCTGTCGGAAAAGATATCTATCCCCGAACTGAACCAGGTTCGCATATATGTTGAACCCGAGGTGGCGCGCCTTGCAGCCCTCCACGTGACGCCCGACTACAGGGAACAACTGGAGACAGCATTGGAAGCTGAAAACGAACCCGGCCCCGGTTTTCTGGAGGAAATCGACATAAAGACAGCGATACATTTCATCCTCGCGGAAATGTGCGGAAACCGCTTCTTCGAAGCCCTGGAAAGGTCCCTCATGAGGCTCACCCGGCAGGTTGTGGAGGTAATTCGGCCGAGTTCGCCCGGCCTTCACCCCATCGGCATGCACCGGCCTGTTGTAGAGGCTGTTCTATCGGGAAATCCGGAGGCAGCGGCTGCGGCGATGAGGGCTCACGCCATCGAGTTCGGACAAAATCTGGCAATGGTGGAGAGAGTCTACCGCGAACGTAAACAGGACCAGCCCGCCTAATCTTCTTCCGCATATCGAATCAGCTTCCGACAAATTTGCATACTGGTACGATTATGGCCAGGCATAGGGTTCGCCATTGGGCGGAAGAGTCCTTATGGGGCCGTAATCACCGGTGGCACGGGAACCAGTGTTATCAGAATCGGTGAGGATGGCAATACCCTCGGCCACCGGTGCGGCCTCCCTGTCGCCGAATAGTCTCCTGTAGTCTGACAGAACATTCCGGCTTTCAGTCACCCATTGGCCCGCGAGCGTCCGGCCGCTGCGAACGACGAGAATCTTCGTATCCTTCGCGAAGGGTGATGGGAATGAGGTCTCTGCATCGAGGTTTTCACTCCAGATATACTTGATGCTCTTCAGAAAGGGCCAGCGCCCGAAGACCACGTACAGGCCCAGGACGCTGTCATTCCCGGTCTGCTTCCTCTCATCGCTGTTATTGGGGAACAGAAGGGGCCGCCATTGCCATTCGAGAATGGGGAATTCCTTCAAAACCCACTTCTTCTGGTATCCTATCTGGTCTGCCACTCCCTTTGCATCTGCCCTGAGAAACTTCTTTCCGTTCTCATTGTAGATCAGGTATATCTCTTTTGCCTGGTTGGTTCTGGCAGACCAGCCTGAAGGAAAAGATCCCACCGGACTGTTTTCGAAGGATATATCGATAGCAAGCTGAGCCCATCCCGTCCCGGCACTAATAATGGGAAAGAGGACGGCCAGGATCGCGAGCATGACCCCGGTCCGCACTGCCCCGACATGCCCTCTCACGGTCCGGTTCCCGGCGGCGGCCGTCCCTTCCCTGCCCACCCGGATCGGCTCCCGGCCGATCCGGTCGTTCCCGGTTCTCACTAATATCCTACCAGATCTGTTCTCGTCAGTGTCGTCTGACCGGAGACCCGGGGTGCGTTAACAAGATTCCATGCTACGTATTGCTCCGCATAAGTGCTCTCCGCAGACATCCCGTCCACCGGGACGATAACCTGCAATCCGCGGAAGGCCGCCTCACTCGCTGTGTAGAGGACAGCCCCGTGGGCAGCAGTGCCCGTAACAATGACCGTCTTGATGTTCTTCTCTTTCAGGATCTTCTCCAGGTCCGTCCCTAAGAATTTATCGGGGCCGGAAGTGACGGCCGGTTCGCCCGCTGAAGGCAAGAGGGGTTTGGCAATGTCAGAGGTCGATGCCCCCGCCGACAGGCTGTATATCACCGACACACCCTTCGCCCGGGCCTCTTTCAACAACTTCTCCACTTTTGGGATGGAGGAGATACAGCGGGGGCGCTTCTCAGCGTTACAGGTCTGCGAGTTGAAATCGAGCAGGAGAAGCGCCGTCGTCTTCGGATCTACCTTTACCGGCTTCAGGTCCGGCGGCGGCGGAATCTTGACTGTTGCCCATTCCTCGACGATATTCTGGGCGCAGAGCTGTGTTCCGGGGACTGCAAAAAACCAGAAGGCAAGGGACGCTAGAAGCATGACGGACGAAAACAATGGTAGAGACTTTTTCATAGCAACCTCCCAAAATGATATGTCCATGCCCTATGGACACCAGAATATTTCTTTAGACATAATTTTATGGCCTCAACCCTTTTATAGCAACTCCTTACCGACCCTGAACACGGGAAAAGGAAGCTTTTCTCTTTCCACTATCTTCACAAGCATGTATAATTAACGGTGGCAAAAATCACGGTAAGGAGATAATCCCATGACTAAAAAGGTCCTGATAATCCTGGTTCTCTTCATTTCATGCGCCCTGGTCCAGGCGGCTGTCGGTCCGGATCGCCTCTTTGCACAGGGAACCGATACGGGTAAGGATCCGGCGAAGGCAGCAGCAAAAACGACGGGTGCAACGGGCAAGACCCAAAAAGTGGCTGACCCCTACGCAAAGGAAATTACCAAGCAAGGTAAGATCATAGTGGTTTCGAAAAAGTTTGTTGACCTTGCCAAGGAGGATCACGCCATCGTTTTGTCCAAGGTCGCCGTAAAGCAGCGGGTCGATGAGAACGGAAAAGTATCGGCCTATCAGCTGGTCCAGGTCGACCGGGGCAGCAGCGTGGAAAAGATGGGTTTCAAAGCAGGTGACCTTCTGGTTTCGGTCAACGGGATACCGGCCCGCGAATTGACGGCCAGCCAGAAGAAACTGGAACAGGAAACTCAGTTTGAGGCAATTGTCCTGCGTAAAGGCAAGAAGGTGAAGTTCCTCTTCGAGGTCCGATAGCCCACAACAACCGGTCCTGTTCGTCGATGATTGCTTTCGGATCATAATCCAAATAATCATGGAGGCTTGAAAAGTGACATATCAGGTATGGAATCGAAGACTCTTCGCGGTCTGCCTCATACTTTCGGTAGGATTGCTTCTCTTTCCAGGCTTGAGCGCGCGAGCCGACAAGCTTCCGGAAAAAAGCGAGGGAAAAATGACTTATTCTCCATTAACAGCAACAATGCACACGTCGAAAGGCGATATCAGGCTCACTCTTTTTCCTGACAAGGCACCGCTCACGGTGATGAACTTCGTGAATCTTTCCAAGAGAGGTTTCTATAACGGCCTCACCTTTCACAGGGTCATCCCCGATTTCATGATCCAGGGCGGCTGCCCCATCGGCAATGGGACCGGCGGGCCAGGGTATCGCTTTAAAGACGAATTCTCAAGCGACTTAAAGCACAGCAAGGCCGGTATCCTCTCTATGGCCAATGCAGGACCCAACACGAACGGCAGCCAGTTCTTCATCACGCATGTGCCCACCCCCTGGCTCGATAACAAACATACCATCTTCGGTGCCGTCGTTGACGAGAAGGACCAGAAAGTGGTGAACAGCATCGTGGGGGGAGACAAGATTAACTCCGTGACCATAGAGGGAGATTCCTCGGCACTGGAGGAGAAGTACAAGGACCAGGTAGAGAGCTGGAACAGAACTCTCAAGATGACGGGCAAGTAATCCGACGTCCCTGGCGGGGGTTGCAAAGTGACAACAGAAGTCTTATAATGTTGTCATGACAACAAATGAAAAACAGCTTGTAACCAAGTATGCAGATCAGGCTTTCAAGGGTTCCTTCGTCAGGCAGGAGAATCCCACCTGCCAGTGCGGCAAGGTTTACAGTGTAAAGGAACTTTGCGATGCGCCGGCCGTTTATTTTAGAGAAGTGGACGTCTTGGGTAAGACTGTTACGCTGATCGAACCGGTGTGCCCTTTCTGCAGACAAAAGATTCAGGCCAGCTACAACATCCTGAACTAGACAGGCATCGGGTGGTCTAAAAACCAGATGCCCCAGGCAATACCTGGGGCATCTGGGGGATAACCGGGGGTACTCTACCGGCAGAGAGACCCGATGTCTCTATACCGCGTTTATACCCTGAATCCCGACACGGCATCTTCGAGGTGCGCTGACAGGTCTGCCAGTTTCTGAGATGCCTGGGCTATCTGGTCCGAATTGCCTGAGGTCGTTTGTGAGACAGCGGCTATCGTCTCGATATCTCTGTTGATCTCCTCCGAGGTCGCCGCCATCTCCTCTGTAGCAGATGCAATCTGCTGCACCATGATGTGCAGCTGATCGACGCTTCCCACGATCGTCCTGAGGACATTCCCTGCCTCACTGGACAGTTCTACACCCATGGTTACCTCTTTTGTGATGCTCTCCATAGACAGAACGACCTGACGCACTTCGTCCTGGATGGACTTAATCATCCCACCGATCTCGGCAGTGGAGTTTCCCGCTCTTTCGGCGAGCTTCTTTACCTCATCGGCAACAACCGCAAAGCCTCTCCCCACTTCCCCCGCCCTGGCCGCCTCGATGGCCGCGTTCAGAGCCAGCAGGTTTGTCTGGTCGGCGATGTCGTTGATGACGTTAATGATCTGGCCTATCTGGCCGGAACGATCACCAAGGGATTTGATGAGCTGCGCCGACTCGCCGATCGTCCTGGCTATTGCCTTGACCTTCTCTACCGACCTGTCTACAACTTCCTCTCCATTCTTCGCCAGTTTGGCTGTGTCGGTGGCGGAGGACTCTATGCTGGAGGTGTTCTTCGCGATCTCCATGATCGTCTGGGACATTTCCTCTGAGGCGGTGGCTACTTGTGATGCCCTACCCGCCTGTTCGTTGGCCCCATGGGACATGAGTTCCGAACTTTCATTCAACTGGTGGCTCGCCGATGTCATATTACCTGAGGCAGTCTTCACCTCGCCGATGATCTGTTGCAGCTTCAGGACCATATCGCTCATTGCATTGAGGAGCTGACCGGTTTCGTCGGTAGCCGTTGTGTCGATACGGGCTGTTAAATCCCCATCGGCAATCCGGTGCGCTACGGATACCCCTTCACTCAATGGCTTGGTAATGCTTCTTGCCAGGAAGTATGCGAGGAATACCGCAAAAGCGAGGACGACGGCACCGATTATGATCAGAACGTAGCGGCCCCTGAAGTAGGTTGACGCCGCTTCTTTCGCTCCAGTGGCGGTGCGGTCCCTCTGAAACTTGACCATCTCGTCGCAGGCTTCTGAGAGCATGTTCGATATTTGGGCGCTGCCGGTAAGGAGGGTGCCGGCGTTGCCCATGTTGCCGGCTGCGGCAAGTTCGATGACTCTGTCGTTGGCATTTTGGGAAATGGAGAAGTTCTGCTTAATGCCCTCAAGGAGTTCTTTGCCTTTCTCCGACAGCTCCAGCTTTGTCAGCTTCTCCATTGCCGTACTATACGTTGCCCGGGCATCGGCTATTTTCTTCTTCTCCGCTTCAGTCACAGACTGGTCGTTTGACATGACGCTGGTTACAACACTCTTGTCCACAGCCGCAACGGCGGCCTTTATGCTGTATGCCAGTTCAATCTTGACATTGTTGACTTCAGTTATCTGCTGCACCTTGCCGTTCATGTTCGCAAGACTCCAGATACCTGTCAACGTCAGGACCACCATAAAGGCTATTATGAGACCCAAACCGACTCCCAAGCGTTTACTGATGCTAAGTTTCGATAGATTTACCATTCCAGCCTCCCCTTCTGCTTTGATCTCAATGTTGGTATCTTCACTTGGCTCTCTCCCATTTCCGGGATCACCGCCCAAAACCGAACCAAATATCACCGAATCAGAATGATGTCAATTCTCTTATCGTCAACATGTCAAAATAAATTAAGGGGTCATCGAGGATGACTCTTTTCTAAGTCTTCTTTTCGTTGATCACTTCGCTCCATTAGTCTCCCAGCTTCCCCCTGACCCAATCAGTTGAGCCTCTT
>CAYOYU010000139.1:9126-13766 GCA_964408265.1 uncultured Syntrophorhabdaceae bacterium | reverse complement strand
TGTTAGGTGTTGCCGACCCGATCAAGGAGTCAACACCCGAGGCAATCCGCGATCTGCACGCTGAAGGGATCGAGGTCGTCATGCTCACGGGCGACAGCCGCAGGACGGCCGAAGCGGTAGCGAAGAAGTTGGGTATTGACCGTGTGCAGGCAGAAGTATTACCGGAACAGAAGGTCGAGGCGGTCCGGCAACTCCAGGCTCAGGGCAGGATCGTTGCTATGGCAGGGGATGGCATCAATGACGCACCCGCGCTGGCACAGGCCCATATCGGCATTGCAATGGGTACAGGCACGGATGTGGCTATGGAGAGTGCAGGAGTTACTCTCGTCAAGGGCGACCTGCGTGGCATTGTGCGTGCCAGGCGTCTCAGTCGCTCCACGATGCGCAACATCCGTCAGAACCTGTTCTTCGCCTTTATCTATAACTCGGTCGGGGTGCCGGTGGCCGCGGGTGTACTGTATCCCGTCTTCGGACTGCTACTATCACCCATCATTGCTGCGGCAGCCATGAGCTTCAGCTCTGTGTCTGTCATCGGCAATGCGTTACGGTTGAGGCAAAGTGCCCTCTGAGCGTGGATCCTTCGGTCGCCTGATAAATCATAGGAGATCCTATACACGCCCACGGAGCGGTCTGGTCATAATTGCCTGGCTACCGGCAAGAAAGGCTGTCCCTGCAAGCCGGCGGTGTAACGGGTGAACGGTTTCTTTTCAACTACCTCGCCGACACTCCCTTGGGTGGCCTTTGACTGCTACCGGGATCCCGCTTCCTTGAAGCTTATCTGATAGCCGATATTGAAACCGTAGAGATCTTCATTCAGCGGTATCCCATCCGCCTCTGAATATGGATACATGAAGTAATTTAGCCTTTCTCCGTCCTGCGGCGGGTTCAAGATGATATTCCTTCCGATACCGTAGGCGATCCTGTTCTCGTCAACCGCCCCGAAATAGTATTCTTTGTGAGGTTTTAGCCATTGCCCGCTCAATTTTTGTTCCAGCGTAATCTTTGTCACGTCGGCAGGGTCAACGACAACCCATCCGTAGCCGGGCAAGAAGAATTCCGCCCAGCAGTGCTGCGCCTTAGTCATATCACCTTTTTCCCCCTTCGGTATTCGTATGCCGAGGATCTCTCTTGCTGGAATATCAGCGGCCCTGGCAATGGCGACAAAGACACTATGGATATCCACGCACTTGCCTCCTTTGGTATCCAAGAGTTGATCAATCACGCCAAACCCGCAACCCTTTACCTCGGGGTTTCTGTACATGTTATCTGTCGTCCAGTCGTAGACGGCTCTTGCCTTCTCGATGATACTATTTGCATCCTGCGTGATGCTTTTCGCAAGAATCTTGATCTTTTCATAGGAAGCGGGGGAAAGGTCCGTCTGCAAAAACTGGTTCAACTCAAACCGTGACAGCGGTGACTCTCTTCCAACGTAATCTGTCGTTATTCTTTCCCTAGTGATGGCATCGAATGTTAGCGTAAGCGTGCGACTCCGGTTCGGTCCAAGCCACTCAGCGTAGAGGATATTGTTGCCATAGCGTCCCTCGCGCAAAATGCTTTCCGCAAGGTAGTTGCCGGTAACCCTCACGTTGCTGATGCTCTGGGTTGCATTCGACATGGGATAGGGTATCCATAGTCTCACTCTTTTGGCTTCTGCGGGTGCCTTGAGATCAACATGGACAGTCACAGTTACGCTTCTCTCCTTCCCTATGGAGAGACCGGGCAAGAAAAATGTTACCAGCAACAAAGCTGAAAGAACTAGGAAAGCAGGTTTTGCTCTCTTCATGGTACCTCCTCTTCGGAATTGTCAACTGAATGATCTGGTTTAAGAGATTAGTGGCGGCGGCTGATAGGTCCTCATTGAGGTGTTGCACCCATTCCGGACGGGTGCGGTTCTGAATATTCATTTCTGATACCATGAACGGATACCTACGCCCGCTCCGTACTCTTGGGGAAAATAATACATGCCAAAATGGTATAAGTCAAATCCACATTTGGAATAATGTATACGGCACATATTACGTATGGTCATATATAATACTCAAGGA
Organism: uncultured Syntrophorhabdaceae bacterium; assembly: GCA_964408265.1. Lineage (GTDB taxonomy): Bacteria > Desulfobacterota > Syntrophorhabdia > Syntrophorhabdales > Syntrophorhabdaceae > CAYOYU01. The sequence goes on along the minus strand of CAYOYU010000139.1, from coordinate 11,721 downwards.
GTACCTCTTTCTCGCGCAATAGTTCGTTAAGGCGGGGCATAGCATCACCGATCGATGTCCCTTCCGGGATCACCAGATCGACGGGAAATCGGGGGAACGGGTTAGTGCCTGCGCAGACGACAAGGATTTCGGCAGGAGCATTCAGCATCTTAAGGGTCTCGAGGTCATACTCGTCAATTCCGGTTAGAGCGGTAATAAATATCTGACCGGAATCCGTCAGGATTCGCGCCAGTTCTCCCAAGGCCCTGATTGCGTAACCCGTATCGGCGGCAACCTCTTCCATGCCCGATGCGAGCCCGGAAAGCATATTGTTCAGCCCCAGATAATATGCCTCGCGATTTTCAAGAAAGAGTGTCCTTTCCAGTTCTTTTGCGTAGGCGGTTGCTAGAGAGTGATCATCTGCGGTAAAGACGATGAATTTCGATCCATGGCCGTTTCGTCTACGCCGGTCGTCGGGCGTGATGAATCCCTTATCCCATGCAATCTCCCGCTCCCGAATATGATCCTTCAGCAGGGTATCGCCGCCGCCCGCTTCGTCGAGTATGATGCCGCCGCCTGCGATCTCGTAATTGTCGACGATGACAAACCGTCCCGTGCCTTCGATCAGGCTGACCGGGTCAAAAGCGATAGGCTTTCTCGTTTCCAGGATCACTTCCCCCACGTCGTGCCGGTCGACCTGCTGTTTGTGAAAGGTCATATGAAGTTCTGCAGCGTCCAGGACCTGGACCACTTCCACTACAGTTACCGGTACCCGGCAGGCGGCAATCTTCAGTTTGTAAGGCCTTCCCTTGATCAGGGGTGATCTTCCCATCCAGAAGAGATGTGCCTTGAAACGGGAATTAATCCTGGGGAGTGCATCCCCCACCCGGGTGATCAACTCGCCCGGCTTCACGTACAACTGCGTCTCAAGGGTTATCCCTATCGCCTCACCCGCGCAGGACTCTGTCTTTGGAGGCTTATTGAAGGCTTCGATGCTCCGCACTCTCGATCTCTTATTGGAAGGTAGAAATATAATATCATCCCCGACCCGGAGCCTTCCCGTTTCAATGGAGCCTGCGATGATTCGGCGATCATCCTGTTCCTCGGTGAATTTGTAAATATCCTGAACGGGAAGTCTCAAGGGTAGGCGATCCTTGCTCTCCTGTCTCTGGAAGGTATCGAGCTGTTCGAGCACTGTAGGTCCATGATACCAGGGCATCGCGGCAGATCCTTTCGTGATGTTTTCTCCGTCCCGGGCGCTTATGGGGATAAACGAGATCGGCGTGACCTGAAGTTTTGACAACTCTCGGTACTCCCTGCTCAGGTTGTCGAACACTTCACGGTCGTAGCCGACAAGGTCCATCTTGTTTACCAGCACCACAACCTGGCGAATACCCAGCATGGATACGAGATATCCGTGGCGCTTGCTGTTTTCCTGTATTCCCTCGTCCGCGGCTACCACCAGTAGGGCCGCTTCAGCGCGGGCGGCCCCGGTGACCATGTTCTTCAGGAATTCAACGTGCCCGGGCGCATCGATGACGATATAATCGCGCGTCCTGGTCTTGAAAAAGCACCGGGCGCTGTCGATCGTGATTCCCTGAGTTCTCTCGTCCTTCAGTGCATCGAGGAGAAAGGCATATTCAAAAGGCTTTGCGGTCTTTGTGCAAAGGGTCTTCACCTGTTCGAGCTTCCCTTCAGGAAGCGACCCCGTGTCTGCGAGGAGCCTGCCGATCACCGTGCTTTTTCCGTGGTCCACATGGCCCACTATAACGATATTAAGCTGCTCCCGGTCGAGATCAGCCCTATTTTCTGGTATGGTTTTCATCGTTCCTTAACCCTCGTCTCTTTGCCTGGTTTGGTGGAGACCTCAGTCTTTTAGCTCCCTTTACATATATCCTTCACGTCGTAGCGTCTCTAAGCCCCCGCTGTCTTCCTTGTCCTGCTCGCGCCCCGATCTTTCTGCAATATTGGCAAACTTACCTTCCCTGAGCTCCTCGATAATCTCTGCGACGGTTCGGGCATCTGATTGTACAGGGCTTGTGCAGGGGTAACAGCCCAGGGAGCGATAGCGTTTCCCGTCACCCTGGTTGAAATACAGGGATACAGTAGGGATATTTTCACGCTCGATATACTCCCAGATGTTCAGTTCTGTCCAGTCAAGGAGCGGATGAATTCTCACATGGGTACCAGGGGCAAAATCGGTCTTGAACTGGTTCCATAGTTCAGGCGGCTGGTCGCCCACATCCCAGTCGTTCTCTTTGTCTCTCGGTGAGAAGTAGCGCTCTTTAGACCGGCTGCCTTCCTCATCTGCGCGTACCCCCACAATCACGCCGGTGTACTGCTCCCTGTCCGGATCAACTACGTATCGGTCAAGGCGATGGTCGAACCGGTATCGTGGCCACTCGCCGGATAGGGTATATTTCAGGGCCTCAGTCTTGAGATTCCGGCAGCAGGTGATCCGGTCGCAGGTCCCGTCCGGATAGGTGGCCTTTCTTTCCAGGGCTTCCCTGTTTTCCCCGTAGATGATGTTGAGCCGCCATTCCCTGGCAAGCCTGTCCCGGTACTCGATCATTTCAGGGATCTTATAATGGGTATCAATGTGAAGGAGCGGCATGG
>CAYOYU010000139.1:1315-9116 GCA_964408265.1 uncultured Syntrophorhabdaceae bacterium | reverse complement strand
CACGTGACCAAAAAAGGCTTTACGCGCCAACCATAGCAGCACCGTGCTGTCCTTGCCGATGGACCAGAGCATGACCAGGTTCTTGAAGTCCCGGTAGGCCTCACGAAAGATATAGACACTTTGAGCTTCCAGCCTATCCAGATGATCCATTATCCACCCCTTCTCACCAGCCTGCCATCCACTACATGGAGGCCGAATTCTTTCTGTTCAGGTGTTTCCCACCACCATCGACCAGCCCTCACGTCCTCCCCGGGCAACACGGCCCTCGTGCAGGGTGCGCATCCGATACTCGGATATCCCTGATCGTGGAGCTTGTTATAAGGTACATCATGTTTCCTGATGTACTCCCACACATCCTTTTCGCTCCAGTCAGCAAGAGGATTGAGTTTGACGAGACCATTCCCTTCATCCCATTCTACCTTGTCAATAGCGCCGCGGGTGACCGCCTGCTCCTTGCGCAGGCCGGTAATCCACACATCCAGTGTGGAGAGTATTCGCCGGAGAGGCTTTACCTTGCGGGCATTGCAGCATCTTTTACGATGCTCCACGGAATCGTAGAAGAGGTTGGGCCCGTAAAGGCTCCCCATCTCTTCCACATCCGGCGCTTCTGGGAAAAGTATCTCGTAGCGCATGTGGTACCTCTTCATCGTCGTAGCCATGAGATCGTATGTCTCTTGATGGAATCTTCCCGTATCCAGCACGAAGATCCGTGCGTCCGGCTTGATTGCATGAATCATATGGGTCAGCACCTGGTCCTCGGCGCCGAGGCTTGAGGCCAGGGCTATCCGATCCCTCTGTGCTTCAGAGACGGTACTGTCCTCTCTCGCCGAGCAGAGGGAAAAGAAATATTGAAGTATATCCTCGGCACTTCCATCTTTGAACTTTACCGCAAGGTCAACATCATCTTCTCTTCTCATGCTCTAGACCTTGTCTACAATAACCCTGAACGTTTCCCCTTCGGGTTCCACTCTTATGATCCGGTGTCCTTCGTCTTTCAGGCTCCTGGACACATTCACCATGGCCTCTCCCTCGTCAAGGATCACCTCCAGCCGTTCCCCTGGATTCAATGTCTCGAGGGCGAGCTTCGCCTTTACAAAATTCATAGGGCAGACGACCCCGTGGAGGTCCAAGTGTTTCTTGATGTCATTCTCCATTGGTTATCTCCTTCATAACCTGCTCAAGACCGATCCGGTCGATCGTGTGGCCGAAACGCTCCTTTTTCCGGCCATTGGCCCGGTAATATGCGATAGCCCGATCGATGAGGCCATAAAGGGCCTCCTTTGATTCGATGAGCCCCGGTACCCGGGTAGCGAATCGGGGGGTTTTGCCCATGGTCCCGCCGATCCACAGGATATAGCCGTGTCTAATTGGCGTCCATGCCCCGGTGGGACAATTCGAGGTGCAGATGCTGCAATTGATGCACTTCGATGAGTCAAGGACATAATTGCCCTCTATCTTTTCGATCGCTTTTGTAGGGCAGACATTCACGCACAATTCACAATCACTGCATGTAGATCTTTCCCACACCGGCTCAATGCCCCCCATGACGCCCACATCGTTCTCCGTGGCCTTGGCGCAGTTGTGGGGGCAGCCTGTAACGGACAGTTTGAATTTGTAGGGCGTATCCTGTCTGAAATAGGCGGCATCCAGGTAATGGGCGATCTCTTTTGTTTCGATAATACCCCACTTGCAGGTGGCTTCCCCGGGGCACGCCATGACAATCCGGATCCTGGGACCACAGGCGCCCATGGTGATGCCTGCTGACTCCAATTCTCTTCTCGCAGGTTCAAGGTTTTCCTGCGGGACAAAATGTATTTCTATGCCCTGCCTCGTGGAAAGATGGATCTGACCCCTGCCGAATTTTTGCGCGACCTCCGCCACTTTCTTTATCTCTTCAGCAGTAAAATCACCTGCTACCGCGTGGAGCCGCATGGCGAAGTACCCCTTCTGTTTTTGTTGGATCATCCCTACCTTTCTCAACTCCGTGAGATCAAGAACCGTTTCACTCATGTGCATTCTCCTCGATTATCAAGGGTTCCTCCTTGACTATTCCTTCTTTGATATAAAATCCTTTGGTCGTGTTCCTCTCTCCCATTAGCGAGATGATGACGTAGAGCAGGGAAGGGTCATATGCCAGCCTGATATCTTCTGCAGATGGCCTCGCCGGTGTCGCGGGGTGGCTGTGGTACGCCCCGAGGATTGCCAGACCCCACTGCCTCGCAGCCTTGTGGGCGGCGAACTGTTCATTCGGGTCAAAGGTGAAATGGTCTTCCCGCCCGTCTGCGTTGGTCATGGGGTAGTGGCGTGTAATTGCGTCTTCCGCTCCCATCAGATAACCGCATGCCTCAATGGGTGTTTCCTTTTCCGCATGTAACAAGATCTGTTCCATGATTTCTTTCTTGATCTTCATTTTTTCAGGTCACACGCCCCTTGTTCATAATCGACTAGCGATGTAATGTTCGGATTTTCCCCGCACACTGGACAACGGGGGTTTCTCTTTACCTTGAGCTCCCTAAAGCTCATGGAGAGGCCATCGATTGTGAGGATACGGTTTGAAAGGAGCTGTCCTGCGCCCAGGAGGTACTTCAATACCTCCACAGCCTGGATGGTGCCGAGCACTCCTGCTATACCCCCGAGAATCCCCGCCTGGCTGCAGCTCGGTACCGCACCGGGAGGCGGCGGAGCCATGAAGATGCACCGGTAACAGGCGCTCTCATGTGGCAATACGGTTATCGTCTGCCCGTCGAATCTTAGTATACCTGCATGGGAGTAAGGCTTTTGACCCAGTACGCAGGCGTCGTTGATCAGAAATTTCGCGGGGAAGTTATCAGTACCGTCGATAATGAAATCGTACTCTGCGATCATCTCAGCCACGTTGGCGGATGTGGCCCTTTCTTTGTAAACCTTCACCTCCACGTCGGGGTTGAGGCGATTGATCTTATCCCTGGCCGAATCAACCTTCCATATACCCACGTCACCGGTGAAATGAATGATCTGTCTCTGGAGGTTGCTCATGTCCACCCTGTCTCCATCGACCAGGCCTATTGTGCCTACCCCTGCAGCGGCCAGATAGAGAGCTGCCGGGGAGCCAAGTCCGCCGGCGCCTATGATGAGAACCTTGGAACTGAGGAGGCGCTCCTGGCCTTTTCCGCCCACTTCCTTCAGGATAATATTCCTGCTGTACCGCTCTATTTGCTGTTCGTTCATGTTTTACACTCCTTCGAGCGCTTCTTTGATATCTTCGAGAAGGTCCTCGGTCTCCTCTATCCCCGTCGAGATGCGAACAAGCCTGTCATCTACACCGAGGGCCTCCCTGTTCTCTTTCGAAACGGTTGCATAGATTGTTGACGCGGGATGGACCGCAAGACTCTTGTTGTCCCCCAGATTTGTAGCCCTTTTGATGAGGGAAAGCCCGTTGAGGAATCGAAAGGCGCTATCCTTATCGGCTAACCGGAAAGAGAGCACGCCGCCGTGGAGTCCCCTGAACTGTTTGACCGCAACAGTGTGGTAGGGGGAGGAGGCGATGCCGGAATAGCTGACCGAGGAGACTATGCTCTGCCCTTCCAGGAATTCGGCGATGGCTTTTGCGTTCAGGCATATCTTTTCCATCCGCAGAGAGAGAGTTTCCAACCCGAGCGTCTGTAGATAGGCGTCATAGGGCGACAGACAAGGACCTGTCTCCCGGTAGACCTCTCTTCTCAGACGAGCGGTGAAGGCGTGTTCGTTGAACCGATGGTAGCCTTTGAGCGAGGGTATGGATGACCAATCGTAGTTGCCCAGGTCAACGATGACGCCCCCCATGCTCGTGGCGCCTCCCGATATGTACTTGGTCGCCGAGTGAACCACGACATTGACCCCGAACCGGCCGGCGTTGAAGAGATAGGGCGTTGTCACCGTACTGTCGGCTACGAGAAGAACCTTCCGCACCCTCGTTATCTCGCTTATCGCCTCAAAGTCGGGAACAACGATGCAGGGATTGGAGATCGTTTCAATGAAGAGCAGCCTCGTACGTTCGTCTATCGCCGCGCTCACGGCACTCGGGTCATCCACCGCCACGAAACGTATTTCCACCCCCATGGGTGATAATACGTTTGTAAGGTAAGAGTAGGTTCCTCCAAACAGAGAGGAGGCTGCCACGATGTTGTCCCCTCCGGAGACGAGATTAAGTATCGCCGTCGATATAGCGGCCATACCTGAAGAGACAGCTACGGAAGCAAAGCCGTTCTCTAATGCCGTTATCCTTTTCTCGAAGACCTCCACGGTCGGGTTTGAAATCCGTGAATAAGCAAAATCGGCGCTTCTGCCGAAGTAACAATCCGCCATTGTCTCCGCGGTCTCGAAATCATAGGCCACGCCGGCATATATGGGGAATCGCAGGGCACGATTACTGTCCGTTCTCGTGCCCGATTCATGGATCGCCTTCGTTGCAAAACCGGTCTTTCTCATTGCCCTGATCCGCCCCCCATGAAGTAAAGGAATTCTACGGCGTCACCATCTTTGATCCTTTCCGTATCAAACTCCTCCCTCTTGAGGATATTGCCGTTCAACTCCACGGATACCATGTTCGGTGATGCAACGTTTCTGTATACCAGAAGTTCCTGAACTGTCAGGCTTGCCGCTAACTCTTCCTGCTTTCCGTTAATATGGATTTTCATGTGATCCTCTTCTCCTCATTCAATCTTCTTTATGCTAAGCCTTTTTCTCCGTCATCCACTACTCGCTGCCGGCCAGCGCTCATATCTGGTAGTCATCGACAAATACCCGCACGTTCCGGGGTCTCACAAAGACCATTTCACCCTTCTTCAGATCAAGCTTCTGAAAGACGTCCCTTGTTAGTTCGGCCTCCACTTCTTCGGGATTGTCCTTGACGGCAAGGGTGACCCGCACCACGGGGCCGACCGCCTGAATGTGCCTGACGAATGCGGTGAGACTCTCGGTATCCGGCTGATGCCGCTCAACCACGATGTCCTGCGAACGCACATATCCCAGGGCGGCGGTGCCGTCAGCGGCCGCGTATTCTGCTCCCGAGAGACAAACTTCGCCCACATGGGCGCTGCCCCTGTCGATCCGGCAATGGAAGAGGTTGACGTTGCCGAGAAAACTGAGTATGAAGGGATTGGCCGGATGTTCATAGACCTCCTCCGGTGTGCCGACCTGTTCGATCCTTCCTTCATTCATCACCACTATACGGTCCGCCACCTCGAGTGCTTCCTCCTGGTCATGGGTCACAAAGACGCTCGTCACATGGATCTCGTCGTGTAACTGGCGTAACCACCGGCGCAGTTCCGACCTCACCCGAGCGTCCAGCGCACCGAAAGGTTCATCGAGAAGGAGTATCCGGGGCTCCATGGCAAGGGCACGGGCCAGGGCTATGCGCTGCCTTTGCCCTCCCGACAGCTGTGACGGGTACCGGTCCCACATGCCCTCCAGTTGCACGAGACCCAGGAGCTTCGTGACCTTCTCCTTTATAACCCCCCTGGATGGGCGCTCGTTACGGGGTTTTACCTTCAGGCCAAAGGCCACGTTATCAAATACGGTCATGTGCCTGAATAGAGCATAATGCTGAAAGACAAAACCTACCCTCCGCTCCCGTACATGCCGGCCATTCGCATCTTCACCATTAATTATTATAGTTCCCTCGTCCGGTGTTTCCAAGCCAGCTATAATGCGTAGTAAGGTCGTCTTGCCGGAACCGGATGGGCCCAAAAGAGCTACGAGCTCACCGGAAGGGACCGTTACGTTTACTTCATCCAATGCAGTGAAGCTGCCAAACCTCTTGCTGATATTCTTGATCTCGATACTCATCAGATCTGCCTTTTACCGCTGAGGCGACAACTGCGCCTTCATTTTCCATTCCGCAACACTCTTTATGCCAAGGGTGACCAATGCCAACAAGGTCAACAGAGAGGCCACCGCAAAGGCCGCCGAAAAGTTATACTCGTTGTATAGTATCTCCACGTGCAGGGGGATAGTATTTGTTGCGCCCCGAATGTGGCCCGACACCACCGATACCGCCCCAAACTCACCCATGGAACGGGCGTTGCACAGAACCACCCCGTAAATAAGGCCCCACCATATCTTGGGGAGAGTTATACTGAAGAACGTCCTCAGCCCTTTCGCCCCGAGCACCATGGCCGCTTCCTCCTCTTCTTTGCCCTGGGTTTCCATGAGAGGAATCAGCTCCCGGGCGACGAAAGGAAAGGTGACGAAAATTGTGGCAAGGACGATGCCGGGCGTTGCAAAAAGGATCTTGATATCGTGGCTGCTCAGCCATTGTCCGAACCATCCCTGGAGACCGAAGATGAGCACGTAGATCAGTCCCGATATGACAGGGGAGACTGAGAAAGGAAGATCGATAAGGGTAATCAGGAGACTCTTGCCGGGAAATTGGAACTTCGTAACCGCCCATGACGCTGCCACCCCGAAAATGAGGTTGAGGGGCACCGTTATAGCTGCTGTGAGCAGGGTAAGACGGATCGCGGCAAGGGCATCCGGTTCGCGTAGCGCTGCGATATAGACGCCGAACCCTTTTTCGAAGGCCTGGGTGAAGACCGCCACCAGGGGCAAAAGAAGGAAGGCGCTGAGAAAAATGATGGCAATTGTTATGAGCAACCACCTTATCAAGGGCGGCTCAGTGAGCTGTTTCTGCAAGTCCGCCTCGTTCCTGATCGATCTCAATGAATCTTTAACCATTATCTATCACCTCTCACTATACTTCCGCCTGTCTTCTGCTCCATCTCTGGAGTATGTTGATGGTAAAGAGCAGCACAAAAGAGGCTACGAGCATGACCAGTGCCACGGCAGTCGCCCCGGCATAATCAAACTGTTCCAGTTTCGTTATGATGATCAGAGGCGTAATCTCCGAGACCATAGGCATGTTGCCGGCAATGAAGATGATGGAGCCATACTCTCCTATTGCCCTGCTCAAGGCCAGGGCAAAGCCCGTGAGGATCGAAGGGAAAAGAGTCGGCAATAGTACGTACCGGAACGTCTGCAGCCGGTTCGCCCCGAGGCAAAGGGCTGCTTCCTCTGTCTCCCTTTCTATATCTTCGATAACAGGCTGGAGAGTCCGCACCACGAAGGGAAGGCCGATTACGGTCATGGCTACTATGATCCCGAAGCGGGTATAAGCGATTTTAATGCCCCAGGGTTCGAGGAGGGCTCCAATCCAGCCGTTTGCTGAGTAAAGAGTGGCCAGGGTAATACCGACCACGGCAGTCGGCAGCGCAAAGGGCAGGTCCACAAGGGCATCAATGATCCGTTTGCCGGGGAATCGGTACCGGACAAGCACCCACGCCACAAGGCTGCCAAAGAGCGCGTTGATGAGGGCTGCGATAAAGGCCGTTACAAAGGTCACCCTGTAGGAAGCAAGGACCCTTGGAGAAGTAACCGTACCGAGAAAGGCCTCCCACGTCATACCGGTCGCCTTGAAAACAAGGGCGGATAGAGGGATAAGAACGATGAGGCTGAGATAGAGGATCGTGTAGCCGAGGCTGGGACCGAACCCGGGAAGCACGCCTTCTTTCTTGAAACTGATCGACATTGTCCCTGTCCCCCCACCTATCTATTTTTTGCAGAGATCTGATCGAAAGTGCCGCCGTCGGCGAAATGTGTTTTTTGAGCCTTCTGCCAGGTACCAAAGACCTCGGCAAGGGTAAAGAGCTTCAGGTTGGGCAGCTTGGTAACCGCCGATGCGGCAATCTTCTTGTTTGTAGGCCGATAATAGTGTTTCGCCGCTATTTGCTGCCCTTCATCACTGTACAGGTATTTCAGGTACTCTTCCGCGACTGGACGCGTACCT
>CAYOYU010000139.1:0-1305 GCA_964408265.1 uncultured Syntrophorhabdaceae bacterium | reverse complement strand
CAACCGGGGGCTCGGCGAGGATGCTCACTGAAGGGGTGACGACCTCGAATTTGTCTGGTCCAAGTTCCTTGATCGCGAGAAAGGCCTCGTTTTCCCAGGCGAGAAGTACATCACCGAGACCTCGCTGGACAAAAGTATTTGTAGAACCGCGAGCTCCAGTATCAAGAACCTTAACGTTGTTAAAAAGCGAAGCAACAAAAGCTTTGGCTGATGCCTCAGTTCCTCCGGGTTTTCTCAGCGCATATCCCCAGGCGGCCAGATAATTCCATCGCGCCCCACCGGACGTCTTTGGGTTAGGGGTGATGATCGAAACCCCTGGTTTAACGAGATCATCCCAGTCGCTGATCTTCTTTGGGTTACCTTTGCGTACGAGGAAGACGATTGTGGATGCGTAGGGGGAACTGTTATGTGACAATTTCTTCTGCCAACCGCTGTTAATCAGTCCTTTATCCTGTATCTCGTCAATATCATACGCTAGGGCCAGGGTGACCACATCTGCCTCCAGTCCATCGATGACCGATCGGGCCTGTTTCCCGGAACCTCCATGAGATTGCCTTATGGCAATCTGTTGCCCCGTCTTCTTCTGCCAGTATTTGATGAAGGCTGTATTGTAATCCTGGTAGAGTTCGCGGGTTGGATCATAAGAGACATTAAGCAGGGTAACAGGATTAGCTCCGAACCCTGGCAGTGCGTATAGAATGAGCAGTGATAATGCTGTCAGTCCAGTGAGAAGCTGTTTTGTAATCATAGGAGACCTCCTCTTGAATTATCTGGGAAAATCCTGATTATCGACCTTCGCAGGGCAGAGAGGCTGCTGGGAAAGACGGTGACGAGCGGTACATCGCGGACCTCTGCCACCTTGCGGGTCACTTGAGCAATCTTATGGGATACTGTCCCGGGGAAAAGAATGATCAGGTCAATTCCTTCTATCCTTTTCTTCAGGCCGGCGGTACCGCGGTTATATATCCTGGCGGCAATATCGTTCTCCTCCAGGATTCGTCTGTAGAGCGGCTCGAGGGCGAGGATACCTCCCACGACCGCCGCAGTCCTCTTAAGAGGGTATCTATCTTCAGCGGGTCTCATCATAATTGCTCCTCTGTTCATCATGAAGAATGCGATACTTTCAAAAATATCCTCATGCCCAATCGCTTACTCATATACAAGTAAGCCGATAGGAATAGTATGATATCAATGTGAGCGTGATGTCAAGAAAAACTTTCGACGAAGTAGGAATGCCGGAAAACCGGCCTTCTCGTACAGGCCATAGTTGACAATTCCTTTTGTCATTAAGTATAGTAAGTCTAT
>CAYOYU010000138.1:10921-13902 GCA_964408265.1 uncultured Syntrophorhabdaceae bacterium | reverse complement strand
GATGGACTCTCGTGTTTCGCTGACCGGAGGCGTACTGAATGTACGTCGGAGGGCGCGGAACGCGGGAGGCCGCGCGTAGGCGCTTTCCCGAACACGCCTGTGGAAAAAAAAAAAAAAACACCTGCTCTTATTTTTCCTTCTGGGAATTTCTGGCTACACACACCCGAACAATCTGAGCAGAAACATGCAGAACGCGCCCACCACGGCCGACGCCGGTATGGTCACAAACCAGGAAATAAGGATGCTGCCCGCCACACCCCAGCGGACTGAGGAAAACCTTTTTGCCGAGCCCACCCCGAGCAGGGCTGACGAGATGACCTGCGTCGTGCTCACCGGGGCCCCGAAGACCGACGCCGTCAGGATGACGCCGGCCGTCGCGCTCTGGGCGGCAAAGCCGTTTACCGGCTCCATCTTGAGGATCTTCTGCCCCACCGTCTTAATGATCTTCCAGCCGCCCTTGAGCGTCCCTATCATTATCACCAGTGCGCAGGCAAGCTTGACCCAGACCGGCACGTAGAGCGTCGGAATCTGATGGGAAATGAGCAGGGCCAGCGAGATAATGCCCATGGTCTTCTGCGCGTCATTCATCCCGTGGCTCAGGGACATACCGGCGGCGGCAACCACCTGAAGCTTCTTGAAAGCGGTATTTGCCGTCTTGTACCGGACGCCGAAGGTTGCCCAGGCAAGGCCGAGCATGAGGAGGTAGCCCGCTGCAAAGCCCACGAGCGGCGACAGGACGAGGGGAAGGATCACCTTTTGGAGGATGGAGCCGTATTCAATGGAGTCCCATCCGGTGCCCACCACACCCGCACCGATAAGACCGCCGATCAGTGCATGGGACGAGGAGGACGGAAGGCCGATATGCCAGGTAAAGAAATTCCAGAAGATTGCACCGCACAACGCGGCGAGCAGCAAAGACTCACAGCCGGCTATCATTTCCGGCCTCACCACGCCCTTGCCGATAGTTTCGGCAACGTGCGTCCCCAGGAGGGCCCCGCAAAAGTTGAGGACGCCCGACATTATGACTGCAGTTTTGGGAGAGAGGACCCTCGTGGAGACTACCGATGCAATGGCGTTTGCAGCATCATGAGCACCGTTCGTATAATCAAAGACCAGGGCAAGCAGAACGATAACCGTCAGGAGTACCGGTACATCAGGCATTCTTGATGCTTACCCCCTCGATGATCTTGGCCAGGGTCTCGGCCTTGCCGAGGGCCTTTTCGATACGGTCGTAGATCTGCGACCACATGATGACATGGAGGAGCCTCTCCTGTTCCACCGGATCGGAATCATAAAGCTGGCCCAGGGCCATGAGCAACTGGAGTTCCGATTCTTTCTTGATCCTGACGATGATTCTTGAATGCTCCGTCACTTCTTCCCTGCTGCCGAGCCTCAGGAGCATCTTTTCGATTTCCTCGATAATGATCCTCAAATTCCCGACGAGTTCAACGGAGGTACTCTCAAGCCCCTGGAACCGGTATAGCCCCATCCTCGAAGAAACGGCCTTGATCCTGTTCAGGATATCTTCCTGTCCCATGTTGATCATGTGGATGTCCTCACGGTCGAGGGGCGTGATGAATGAAAGGGACAACTGGGAGGAGATTTCCCGCGACAGGCTGTCTCCTTCAATTTCAAGCTCGTTGATGCGTTCGCACTTTTCGGGGATGTCCTGGAAGTCCCTGAAGATGGAATCGAGAACAACAGCCGCCTCCTTAAGGACCCTGCTCTGCTTTTCAAAGAGGTCGAAGAATTTGATTATTCTCGGAAAAAAACTGATGCTCATAACGGACCCTCTCTTTCCTGCGAGGACACCCTCTAATCCTTCCGCATATGTCTCTTAGGTTAACGTGGCAGACACCCTTTGAAGTAGGTGATGCTCATTGTTACGGAATGATAGATTGTTACCTGATGACCTGTCCCAAGTCAAGAATTTTGCAGACAGGCGAAGCTCTCTGATATACTTGTCTCATGGCGCAATTGCCGAGAAAACCAATGCCCAAGGAGAGACACGTGAACGGAGCGAAAAACCTCCCCGCTTTTATCCAAAAGGTCACCGGCTTTTTGCGGCCGGACCAGATCGTCACCGACAAAGAGAACCTTGCCCATTACTGCTACGATGCCACGGAGATACGGTTCATGCCCGATGTGGTCCTCCTGCCCGTCAGTACCCATGAGGTATCGGATATCCTCCGCCTCGCCTACGAGATGGAGATCCCCGTCACGCCCCAGGGAGGCAGGACAGGCCTTTCCGGCGGGGCGCTGCCTGTCCGGCACGGCGTGGTCCTCTCGCTCCTCAGGATGAACAGGATACTGGAGATCGACAGGAAGAACATGCAGGTCGTCGTGGAACCGGGCGTAATCGGTGCCGACCTTCAAAAGGCCCTTACCGATGAGGACCTCTTCTTCCCGCCGGACCCGTCAAGCACCATCGAGAGCACCCTCGGCGGCAATGTAGCCGAGAACGCGGGGTACACGAGGGCCGTGAAGTACGGCGTCACCAGGGACTACGTGCTGGGCCTGGAGGCGGTGCTCCCCAACGGCGATATCATCAATACCGGGGGCCGGACCGTGAAGAACGTCACCGGCTACGACCTGACGGCCCTCATCATAGGCTCGGAAGGCACCTTCGCCGTGGTGACGAAGATTATCTGCAAAGTGCTGCCTAAACCACGGTTCCGCCGCACCTGCATCTTCTACCTAAACAGTCTCGAAGGGGCCGCGGACCTCGTACCCGCCATCTTCGCGGCCGGCACCGTCCCCTGCGCCATAGAGTTCATGGACAATTACACCGTCAACTGCGTGGGCGACTACCTGCCGGGAGTAGAAATGCTGCGCCGCGATGCGGAAGTGATGGTCCTCGTTGAAATCGACGGGAACCACCAGGGTGCCGCGGACGAAGAAGCGGGGAATATCCTTGCCCTCGGGCGGGGCGTCCCCGGCATCCTCGAAGCGCGCCTCGCAAAGGACGAGGAGGAGGCCGA
>CAYOYU010000138.1:0-10902 GCA_964408265.1 uncultured Syntrophorhabdaceae bacterium | reverse complement strand
CCTTTCTCGTTAAGGCCATCGAGGAAAGCGAGGAAGGCAAGTCAATAAAGGTTGCCAACTTCGGCCACGCAGGTGATGGCAACCTCCATGTAACCATCCAGTACCGCAGGAAGAACTTCGCCGAACTGGAAGAGGCAAACAGGCTCCTTGAGGAGATCTACCGCAAGGTGGTGGCCATGGACGGAAAGCTCACCGGCGAGCACGGCGTGGGCATTACCGTGAAGAACTACCTGAAACTGCAGATGTCAAAAGCCGAGATAGACCTGATGCGGCGCATCAAATCAGCCTTCGACCCCAAGGGACTCCTCAACCCGGACAAGATATTCCCGGATGAGGACGACCAGTAGGGCTACTACCCCGTTTTTAGTTTCTTTCGAGAAGCGCCCGGTTGTTTGAGCCAAGGGGAAGCTCATAGTTGTACGTGGCGAGAAGCGTATTGTCCGTGGGGTTCACCACGGCTGCGGAAACATAGATGATATAGTCGGCAACCGAGTAGGTCCCCACTACGACGTACTGGATATTGTGCTCGGTGCTGATGTTCCTCAGTTCCCGGGAAAGCATGAACTGGCCGCCTTTGGTGTTGCTCATGAAGACGGTCTTTCTGAGCTTCATTTCGATGACCTTGTAGCCGCGCTGGTTGAGCCTCGCGCCGATCTGTTCCGAAATGGTCCTTCCCAGTGCCGAGGTCTGCTCCAGGTTGTCAATATTCACGAACGAGGCTGCCAGGATGGGCTGGTTGGGTCCGATGGGCGGGTTCATCCGGCTCAAGAGCTTGTCGGCTGCAGTATAGCTCGCGCTGATGAGGTTCGCATCCATGTCCATGTAGGCCCGTATGGAAGCGCATCCGGTTATGGTAGCAAGGATAAGCACTGCCACAAGGGAATACCAAATTCTCTTTGGAGCCTGTCTACCTTTCCTTTTTACCATCATCATTCCCCTGGAATTGAAATCAGTCCGTTACTTTTATGTTCTTCGTCTTGGCCGAGGTATAGAGCCAATAGTCCTGAGTGTTCACGTAGTAGCAGTCCGTCTTCCTCATCACAAATTCCCCGCCTGCCGCTACGGAGGTGGTGAATATGATCTCTGTGTTCGGCGGTCCGCCGGCAAGAAAGGAGCCGCCCATCGCCTCATTGAGGGCACCCAAACCAAAAATCGCTCCGCCGATGGCCAGTATTCCCCTTCCCGTATCCCTGTGTATGAAGACGTCCCGCACCACGGCCACCGCACCGGACAGGTAGGCTACGGTGAGGGGAAGGTATTCCGGGGTGATCCCTTTCTTGTGATGTACCACCTGGATCTCGTAATTCACCACAAGGGCGCCATCCCGCTTATCGACCAGGGTTCGTACGTTCTTGTTGACGAGACGGGTTACAAGCATCGTGCGGAACCCTTCACCAAAGGGCGTCTCTGTCGCCGGCTGCACGAATACGGGGCGATCCGCGAGCCGCCTGCTTGCGAGATTGACCTTGATCTGATCCGCCACATCATTGGCGAGCACGTCCCAGTGAAAGGCGGACTGCAAATTGAGTTGGGTCATGGCCACATAGGAACTGGGTATCGGCCTCTCGGTGCAGGAACACAACGCTATTGCCGCCACCATTGCCAAGCTTATACTGAGTATCCTCTTCATGGTCTTCTCCGCCCAGTTCGATTTAGAACATAATAAATCAATCGGCGCTATTGTCAAGGGAAAAAGAGCGCAACCCCTTGAACCGACGCCTTTTTCTCACTATCACCGGCACCGCCGCACCGAAAAGGAGCAGCACTCCCGCTGCGGCGTAGGGGTGCTCGATGCCGGACACGAGGACTGTCAGGACGGCGCGCACCGTCGTCTTTACCCCGGTGTGACGCTCTATGAACCGGGCTGCGGGCGGCGACCACGTGTAATAGAGGTTGACGAAAGCCCGCCCCGGACCGCTGGTGAGAAGGAAACGGTCCCTGAACCGGCGCAGGACAGAGACGTGGGGATCCAGGTACGAACCGTAGGCCGCGGTGGCAATGAAGCACATCCCGCCGCCACCTCCGCCACCTCCGCCGGCCGCCGCTGTCGAACCTCCCCCTGCTGCCGCCACAGCCCCCACCACGAGTGGATCGGCTACGGCATGGTCGGTGGGATCCGAGTCACAGTCGGAGTTGTCGGCAAGGGTGAAATTGAGTGTGGTGCCCACGATGGTAATGCCGGTGATGCCTGCGCACTCATTGGTCGGGTAGATCTGCTTCCAGACGCCGCCTACCACCTTGTAGAATACAGGCGCTGCCGGGAGGGCGTCGAAGGTGATTGAGAATCCTGCCGTAGCGCCTGCTATGCCGTTTGCCGTGAAGGCAATGGACGTGGCGCCGGTGAAGTTCGCAGGAGCGCCTGCGGGCATGGTGGTACTCACTGTTTCCGTCTGTATGGTGGCATCTGTGGAGGTAATGCGGGCCCTGGGAAGACCGAAGGTGGCGGTGACCGTGGCGCCGTCACCGCTGAGCGTCACCACGCAGGGGTCCGTTCCCGAGCATCCCGCTCCGCTCCAGCCCGTGAAAGTCTTGCCTTCATCCGGGACGGCGGTGAGCGTTATGGGGGTCGTGTGATCGAAGAGTGCGGAGCAGGTGGTGCCGCAGTCGATGCCTGCGGGAACGCTCGTCACCCGCCCCGTACCGGTGCCGGTCTTGGCAACAGTCAGGACAGGAGGCAGGCTCAGGCGGCCATAGCCGTATACGTTGTTCGGCTGCCCGGTGCCCATGGGTATGGCTGATCCGGTGAGTGCGTTCCTGAGCTGGGTTACGGTCAGCGCAGGGTTCTTGGAGAGGAGCAGGACGGCCGCCCCTGCCACATGGGGACTCGATGCACTTGTTCCCGAGAATCCGGAAGGACCGTAGGTCAGTGTGGACACAAAATCGGGTCCGGTGATATCCGGCTTCACGAGCCCGCCATTGGTGGGCCCCTGGGAGCTGTAGTCTTCCACCGGCCCCGTTGCCCACTTTCTGTAATCAATAGCTCCTACTGTCAGGGCCGATGCTGTGTCAGCAGGAGTCGAGATGCTGCCCTGGACTGTCGCTGGCGTCAGGTCGTGGTACCAGGAGAAAATCACGAATTTGTGATTGATCGTGCCCAGAGTCCGTTTGACCCTTATTGAATAGGTCCCTGATGTGGAGATCTGTGCTGTAACGGATAGATAGTCATTATGGTCCTTCACCGGCATCTGCTGCCCTCCGACCCAGGGAGTGCTCGAATAGACGACATTCCCCGAGCTGTCATAGATCCCTATGTTGTAATCCGTATCAGTCACTGGCCATGCATCCCAGGTAAAGGAGATCTGGAGGGGGTCCCCGGCGTCTGCATGGAATTGGACCGTCTGGTCATGAAAGGTATCGTTGTCGGTGTCGGTGAAGAGTGCAGTGTAACGCTGTTGCGCGTCATTTCCGGCGGAATTTACCCAGAGAATACCGTTGGCCTGCGCAGCATTCACGGTGCAAACGGGGTTGCCATAGCCTGGCCAGCAAACCCCGTCGTAGAAGTTCGTATTGGGCCACCCTGCCGAATGGTTCACGATCCTGATGCCCTCGGTAATACAAAAATCCTTGGCAGTAATCAAGTCGGCTTGACTTCCTACCTTTATCAGATAAATCCGCGCACCCGGGGCCATGTCATGGATGATCTCGGCCACGGCGGTTCCGTGTCCCTGGCCTTCAAATTCGGACCAGGGCGAGGCCGCCTGGCTACAGGTTGCACCTGTGCAGTCGATGACGTCAAAGGGAAGTTCACGCTGGTATACTACCGTAGCCAGCCCCTGGAAACCAAGGTCTATTACGGCCACCTTCACTCCCGCCCCGGTGTACCCTGCTGCCTGGAACGCGGCTGCCCCGGTGAGTCCCACCCCCTCGCTCACATAGCCATAGGAGACCGGCCGCGGAGGGAGCGTGATCTTTGTTATGCCTTCCACGTTGTCTGCAACTTCTACCATCTTGCCTATGGGTATCCTGACCTGGAGCACGCTCCCGGCGTTCTTTGTGATCTCCACGCCGTAAGTCCGGAGTTTGGCGAGATCTATCGATTCAACGGGTTTCCCGTACTCTCCGTAGATGAAGACGGTGACCTTGCCGTCCTTGACCGCAAGCCCTCTATCCCGGGCCATTTGCATCCCTGCGGCGTTGTCTTTCAGGTACTCCTTTTGAAGTTTGACGAGGAAGGCGTCGAGCCTGGGGTGGATGTCAGGCGTGATCCACGGGTCCTGCGTGGCCTGTGAGTAGGCCTGGGCTGCAAATAAGAGGCAGCTTGCCGCAATGACAACCAACCAGAGCGAGAAGCACGCCCCATGGAGTACGGGGCACATCCTGACCGTGCCGATTCGCATACCAAATACCTCCTGCCCTTGCCCCCGTTATCTTACGTGACGGGACGGCTTTCTGTCATACTTTCCCGCCATTATTCCACAGCCGGAGGAGTTTTGTAAATCGAATTCGAGACTTCCCCGCCATATTGTGACGGATGTGTTCCACCTGTTCCCTTTTTGCGCTGATACGGCACAGCAATGGACCAGCCTGTAATTTTTTTATACAACTTTGTAAACCCAGCAACAAGAAGGGCCGCAACTGATAGAGACAGGGAAGACGTGCCTTTTTCCGTACAGGAAGGATTCTTCCGTACTGGCTCGCAATTTGCATATGAGTCAAGTTACTCGGATACTTGAGCATGAGTGATTTTTTGGGGGAACATTGTTTGAGGGGCCTGCCGGTAAACAGCGTTGTCATCACTTTGTTTTCCGGCAAGTTCGCGGGGAGACAGTCACATCCTTCCTGGTCATTCATCTTCCCCTAAGCGTACCATTGTGAAGTAAGGGGCTCCAAGCAACAGGAAGTACCATTTACACACACTATTACTTTGGGAGGGTTTATGAAAGCATCAAAAGTGGCAGTACGGTTATGTCTGTTGGCAATTGCTCTTTCCTTTTTTCTTGTTCCCATCTATGGCTTCACCGCTGAAAAAGCGGCAGTGACGCTGAAGGTGGCAAACTGGTTCCCCATCACCCACAAGCAGAGCGTCCTTCTCGACGCCTGGGGCAAGGACCTGGAGAAAAGGACAAACGGCAAAGTGAAGGTGAACTACTATGCTGCGGGAACTCTCGTACCGGCGCCCCAGAGTTACGATGCCGTAACCAAAGGCATCGCCGATGTGGGCAACCACGTGCTCGGGTACACAGTGGGTAAATTCCCCCTGACGGAGATCATAGATCTTCCAATGGGTTACCCGAAGGACAACACGGTCCCCACGAAACTGGCAAACGCCTTCTACGCCAAGTTCAAACCGAAAGAGTTTGACGAAGTGAAGGTGCTCTTTTTCCATGCCCAGTGCCCCGGACTCATCCACACCAAGACGAAACCGGTCAACAAGCTGGAAGATCTGAAAGGCATGAAGATGAGGACTTACGGCTCCAACGCAAAACTTATGGGATTGCTCGGCGGAACACCCGTGGCTATGCCCATGACTGATGTCTATGACGCAATTTCAAGGGGCGTGGCAGACGGCCTCATGGCTGCATACGAAGCCCTGGAAGGTTT
This sequence comes from uncultured Syntrophorhabdaceae bacterium, assembly GCA_964408265.1. GTDB lineage: Bacteria > Desulfobacterota > Syntrophorhabdia > Syntrophorhabdales > Syntrophorhabdaceae > CAYOYU01. The sequence goes on along the minus strand of CAYOYU010000138.1, from coordinate 5,361 downwards.
CAGGCTCGGCGAGCAGGTGAAATACACCACCGAAAACTATGAAACTTCTTACAGCGCCACATTCGTCGTCATCATGAACAAGAAGAAATGGGCGTCTCTGCCTCCCGACGTACAGCAGATCGTCGACAAGATGAGCGTAGAATACATCGACAAATATGCCCAAATGTGGGACGACATCGAGAAGAGTGGAAAAGACTACGTCATTAAAAGAGGCAACAAGATCATAACCCTCGACCACGCCGAACAGGCCAAATGGGTAGCAAAAGCCGAGCCCCTTTTCGACGACTATGTAAAGAGAATGAAAGAAAAACACCTGCCCGGCGACGAGGCACTGAAGTTCTGCCGTGAGTTTCTGAAACCTTACAAGAAATAAGGGGACCGTCATTTCTTACCAACCATAAAGGAGAGAGGAAATGCAGGTATTCCATTCAACAGTTTTAAGGATCGGCAAGGTGATGGACGTGATTGGGGGAACAATCCTCTCCTTTATGATGCTCATCACCGTAACGGACGTGGTCCTGCGGTTTGTCGCGAAACCCATAACAGGCACCTACGAGTTGGTTTTTCTCGGAGGTGCCGTGGTGATCGGCTGCGCAATCCCCGTAACGTCATGGGGCGGGGGCCACGTCTCCGTGGACTTTGCATTGGAGTATTTCCCGTCGGTAGTCCAGCTGCTATTGAAGCTCTTCACGCGGATACTGGGGGTGGCCTTTTTCGTCCTCATGGGCATCATCCTCTGGCCTCTGGGCACGGAGCTCTACACATCCGGTGAGGTTTCTCTCACGCTGCACGTCCCCTACTACCCGGTGGCGTACACGCTCTCCGTCTGCGCTTTTGTGGAGGTTCTCGTGCTCGTGTCCGACTTTATAAAAAATCTGTCCGGGGGTAAATCATGAGCGAGACTGCTATAGGAATAATCGCACTCTGTGTCCTCCTCGGACTCTTCCTCACCGGCATCGAACTGGCCTTTGCCATGGGTATCATCGGGGTGGCGGGATTCGCTTACCTCGTTGACGGACCCGCTGCCATGGGCCTCATGGCGAACGACTTCTTCGATGCCCTCGCAAACTACGGACTCACCGTGATCCCGCTTTTCGTATTGATGGGGCAGATCGCCTTCAACGCGGGTATTGCCAAACGCCTTTACGACTGCGCTCACAGGTTCCTGGGTCACATACCCGGCGGTCTTGCCATCGCCACAGTGGCAGGGGCAACAGCATTCAAGGCAATCTGCGGATCCGTGGCGGCAACATCGGCAACATTCGCGAGCGTTGCCGTTCCTGAAATGACCAAATTCGGCTACGCCAAAAAACTCTCCACGGGCATCGTGGCAACGGTGGGTACCCTCGGGGTGCTTCTTCCCCCCAGCGTGGTGCTCATCATCTTCGGCATCGTCACGCAGCAATCGATAGGCCGGCTCTTTCTCGTCGTCATCTTCGGGTGGTGCAAAATAAACCCGTCCATCGGGCCGAAATGCGAAAAGTATACCTGGCCCGAGAGATGGAAAACGGTGCCTGACGTCATATGGCCTCTCGTCATTTTCCTCATCATCATCACCGGCATGATGAAGGGGGTCTTTACGCCCACCGAGGCAGGCAGCATAGGGGCCTTCTCCGTCCTTGTCCTGTGTGTTGCCAAGCGTACCATGAATTTCACCGGGTACGTCAAATCGGTGAAGGAGTCGCTGAGGACTGCCTGTATGGTGCTTCTCCTCATCGCTACTTCCAATATACTGGGTCACTTCATCGCCGTTACAAACATACCTACCGCCCTGGGTTCATGGGTTACGGGTCTTACACTCCCGCCCTTCATCATCGTCATTATGGTCTTCTTCATCTATCTCGTGGGCGGTTCGTTCATCGACGATCTGGCCTTTATGATTCTGGCCACACCTATCTTCTTCCCGGTCATCACAAAGTTGGGGTATGACCCTCTTTGGGCGGGCATCATAGTGGCCCTTACCGTTTGCATTGGGTCAGTGATTCCTCCGGTGGCCATTTGCGTCTTTATCGTGAGAAACATTACCAAAGTGCCTATGGGCGTCATATATTCCGGCGTCTACCCGTTCCTGATTTCTCTCATCGTGGTCGTGATCTTGATCTTCCTCTTTCCACAGCTCGTTCTCTTTCTGCCGAACCTGTTGATGAAATGAACCACGCCAGGCACCATAGGTTCCATTTATCTGTCCCCCAAAAGTGGGCAGGGCGCACCAGCCTCCTCCCGGAGGCTGGTGTCCCATCCCTTCGGCTGTTGCGCAAACGAAAGCCAACCCTGCCCACTTTCCTTATCACCAGGGAGCACCATCGAAACCCTGTCCTGATTAATCGAAATACCGGAGGATTAGCATGACCATAGGAGATTTACTGCAAAGAAATGCAAACAAGTTCCCTGAGAAACTGGCCGTAGTTTCGGAAGAGGTTTCCATGAACTACCGCACCCTCAACGAGAGGGTAGACCGCCTCGCCGCCTACCTCGTCATCGCAGGCATGAAGAAAGGCGACAGAGTCGGTGTTCTCGTCCACAACGGGCATCAGTTCATTGAAACCTACTTCGCCCTGGCAAAGACGGGGGGCATCTTCTGCCCTTACAATAATCATCTGAGGCAGTCCGAACTGAAGGACATCATAGAATATTCGGACCCGAGTTTCATCATCCTGGACAAGGACTTCGGCGACATGGTCAACGCCATCAGGAGCGACCTCGGCAAGCCCATCTCCTGCATCTGCCTCCAGAGGCCCACGTGGCCCGACATGGAGGACTACGAAAACGTCATCTCTCTCGGCAAATACCATGAGCCCCGGGTTGCAGTGGCAGAGGATGACGTGCTGAGCATCATCTTCACCGCAGGGACAACGGGGAAGCCCAAGGGCGCCATGAGGACCCACAGGCATCTCATGTCCGATGCCATCGCCAGCGCCATTGACCTGAGGGTCGAGTACGACGAGAAGGTCCTCATCACCTTCCCCATGTACCACGTGGCCGCCGAAGACAACATCGTACGCCACACCTTCCTGCCCAATACGTTCTACATAAAGAAGGAAGGCGGGTTCAACCCACCGGAGGTGCTGGACTATATCGCCAAAGAGAAGATTACGCGGTGCCAGTTCGTCCCCACCATGATACACAGCCTGCTCCAGATACCGGATGTGAGCAAGTATGATCTTTCCAGTCTCAGACTGATCCTTTACGCCGGTTCTTCCATGCCTGCAGAGTTGCTCAAACAGGCCCTTAAGGTTTTCCCCTGCGGTTTTGCACAGCTCTACGGGCAGACCGAAAGCGGACCCTTCACCACGGTGTTGAAACCGGAAGACCACAAACCCGACGGCACCCCGGCAGAGGTAGCAAGGCTGGCCTCTTCAGGAAAAGCGGCGTTGAACTACGAAATTCGGATTGTGGACGAAGACGACAACGATGTGGGAGCGGGAGAAGTGGGCGAACTCATCGGCAGGAGCGAGGCCATGACCATCGGGTACTGGCGCATGCCTGAGGCCACTGCGGAGAAACTGAAGGGCGGATGGCTCCATACCGGTGACCTGGCCAGATTCGACGACGAGGGTTTCGTCTACATCGTGGAAAGAAAGAACGACATGATCATATCCGGCGGCGTCAATATTTATCCCCGGGAGATCGAGGAAATTCTGTACAAGCATCCTGCAGTCTCCGAAACCTCGGTGATCGGTTTGCCTGACGAGCACTGGGGTGAAGTGGTGAAAGCAGCCGTCGTCCTGAAACCGGGCGCTACGGTCACGGGGCAGGAACTCATCGATTTTGTAGGCAAGTACCTTGCAGGCTACAAGAAACCGAAGAGCGTCGATTTCTGGGAGGAGCTGCCCAAGAGCCCCCAGGGCAAGATACTGAAGAAGGATATACGCCTGCATTACGCGAAATAGCGGTTAGCGGATAGCAAAAGGCAGCGGATAGCGGTTAGCGGATAGCGGATAGGAAACAAATAAAGCAACGACAATCAGTCGATACTCAGCAGCCGGAGGGTCATCAGGCCTTCCGGCTGAGTTTCTTTAAGGGTGCATTGCGACGAGACCGTGGGCCTCGGCGAGGATTTTCGTATCCTCCTTGTCCTGGTTGCCCGCGAGAAAGGAGTCGAGGATCTCCATCACCTTGTCCGTCATTTCGGAGGGGGTCCCTATCCGTTCCAGTATCTCCCGTGCCTTCTGCTGACCTGCCTTCCGGGCCGTCTCTGCATCAGCCTCGGCGAGGACATGGAGATGGGCGGCACAGAGGAGCAGAGCCGGTGCGGTCTTCGTCTCGACAGCCATCTTCTCCACAAGACGGGCAACATTCGCGGCGTGGGCAATTGCGTGAAAGTTCCTTCCAAGCTGCTTCTTTACCTCAACGGCAACCCTGTCCTTCAGCAGATCCTGCCGCTTCGCGAGAAGCTCCGGTCCCAGCTCGCCCAGGCATTGGGCCGCATACTGGCAGTAGCTGGCGCATCCGAAATTCATCCTCGGGTTGACCACCCTGTTCTTGCAGGCCCGGCACGTCCTCGTGGCCTCATCCTTGAAGAATTCCACCTTGCCCCCGCAGTAGGGGCAATCAACGTCGAAAATGTCACCCGGTTTCCAATACCGTGTATCCTGACCCGGACATTGCATACATGACCCCCTTTACTTTCCTGATATTCTCTACTTCTCGTTCTTTTCCTCGGAGTAGCCGGAATAGGGTCTGCTCCTCGGGATCGAAGCTCGCTTCGCTGGCGGCTAGGAAGAGTCAACCCGGGTCTCTCCCTTGCCGGGTAACAATAATCTAATGGCTCGCCGCTCAAATGTCCTTGATTTGAGTCAAGAAGAGTCGCGCCTTCAGGAAATTCCGCCTTGTGGCTGTCACCGAAAAAGGGGGGTGCGAAATGTACTTCCTCTACTCAACGGGATTGGACTTCAGAAGATAGGGAAGCTTTCGCACGCTTATCAATAGAACCTTGCCTTGACGATCCAACTTTCAGTGCATAAAGCTTGAGTATGGGCAAGGCATATTCAATCGATTAACGGTTGTTTGAACAGTGCCTTAGAAAAATGATGACGCTGAGAGACTATTGAACCCCTGTTTCTGAAACGAAACAGGGGGTTTCTGTTCTAATTAACCCTTCCAATGAGGGTGCCCTTGTGAAAGAGGATAATAAGACGAAGGAACAGCTCCTCCATGAACCGGCGGAATTGCGGTCGCAAGATGGCGAGCTGAAACAACCGATGACGGGCGGCAGCCCTGAGGAGCTTGTGACCGAGGAGGCCCGTTCCTACGCCGAAAGCATTGTGGAAACCGTGCGGGAGCCCCTTCTTGTCCTCGATGACGACCTGAAGATACTTTCGGCAAACCGCTACTTTTACCGAACCTTCAAAGTGAATCCCG
>CAYOYU010000137.1:3060-14065 GCA_964408265.1 uncultured Syntrophorhabdaceae bacterium | reverse complement strand
AGGCTCCTCCCGCAGTCCGACCGGTATTTCAGGTATTATTTTCCCCTTCCCGAGACCTCTCCCTCCAGGGACCGCGATCTCTTCTACCTTCCCTACTGGCGGACAAAAGGCATGCTCTTTACCTGCAACACAGACTACAAGGTGGAGGGGCGGATGATCGATACGAGCTTCGCTGACTTCAACGAACCGGGCCTGCCGGAATCGCTGGGCCTGCGGACCCAGGCGCTGAAGCTCAGGTTCGTCACGCCGGAGATGACAGACCATCTTCTTCCGAACGACCTGACCTTCGAAGAGATGTCCCTGGATCCGGAGAATAGGGTCTTTCTGCTTCAATCCGAGGGCGAGTCCGATACGGCTTTCCTTCGTGCCTTCGTGGGGGATGTGATCAGCCTGGTCTACACCCCCGTCTACTTCGAAGGGGAGACTATCTTCGACGCAATCCTCGGGAGACCCATGGTAAAGGCCGGACGAACGCTCAAGCTTCCTCCTGCCGGCTTGAATCCTCAGGGACCGACACCGGTAAAGTTCATCCCCACTCTCTGTCCGAACTGCGGATGGGAGCTCATTGCGGCAAAGCAGTCCAGCGTGCTCCTCTGCAAAAGGTGCAATGCTGCCTGGGTTGCGTCGGGCGGAAGCCTGCAGCAGACGGAATATGCCATCGTTTCCGGTAGCGCGGCAGCACGCTCCTCGGAGTACCTTCCCTTCTGGCAGATAGAAGCCGACGTAAAGGGGGCAAAGCTCCAGAGCTTCGCCGACCTCGTCCGTTTTGCCAACCTGCCCAAGGTTGTCCGGAAAGAGTGGGAGCAACAGACCTTCTTCTTCTGGGTGCCTGCCTTCAGGGCTGCTCCCCAGGCCTTCCTCCGCGTAGCCCAGCAGATCACGCTCGCCCAGCCGCAGGAGACTTTCGATTCCCTCTTCCCGGAAGCAACGCTTCACCCTGTAACCATGAGCCTCTCCGAGGCAAGCCAGCTTCTCACCGTCCTTTTGGCCGAGATTGCCACGAGGAAAAAGTTCTTCTTCCCCACCCTCTCCTCGGTCAGCGCCTTCGTGAAGAAAGCCCGCCTCGTCTTCTTTCCCGCCCTTCCGACCATGACTGAACTGGTGGTGTGCGGCCTGCCCTGCGCAATCCAGAAGAATACTCTCAAGGCCGGGGGAAATTGATTGGTATGTCAGCGGCCTTCAACATACACACAGTATAGTTTCCGTGTGCCCTCAGGACGGCCCGGACAATTATGCTTTAACAGTTAAAGCAATTTCCGAAATCGCCGCAGAGTCAATACCGACGCTGTATAACTACACATCGCTCCTTGCTCTCAACTTGCAGATGCAGGAGGCTATTCCGCAGGGAAGACTCCCGGTCTCTCGGTGGGCGGCATAAAAGTGAGGCGGTTGCGGAGGTAAATGTCCCGTCACGTTGTGGGGCTTACTGATTCCAGTTCGTCTCCATTCCCGGCTTGACCCTGACCCAGTACGCCCGCCCCTGGTCGAAGGTGGTGAGCGCCGGGATACCCGCTGGAAGGCTGGTGTCAGCGACGCGTTCATCGTGGATTGACCATGTACCGGCGTTCCACCCCCAGAGGGTCAACCATTTTCCGTCTATCCCTGTAAGACCTGTGGTCAGGGCAGTATTGTCCGGTCCGTTGTATCCCACGAGGTTCCAGCCCTCCGAAAGCGAGATTGTAGACGGTCCCTCCGAACCGGCGTCAAAAAGCAGTGCTGCGTTGTTCATGTGGAACCAGTAACCCTTTCCTGATCTGAAGAAGGACAGGGTATTGCCCGGACGCACAGGACTGTACCTGAGCCACGTCCGGGTAGCGCTGTCCCATGCCCAGACAACGTCGATATTTGAAGAAATAGGAGCCAGCGCCGCATCTATTGCGGGAGCAGGGGTATCCCTCGTACTGCTCACCATGACAATGGAGTCCTTGACTGAGCCGAGGACCGGATCAGAATCGAAGGGTCCGTTATCAGTAACTACGTGGGTAAGAATGGTGCCGTTCAGCACATAGAGGTCCAATGGGATCCATACATCATTGATTACCCTGAAGAACTGCGGTGTCACGGGCATAGAAGAAAAGGTGATTGATACAGAGGCAGCCCCTCCGGCAGGAACACCCGTGACTTCATATTCCACGGCGCTCCTTACCGTGGTCCCGGCAGGCTGACCCGTCGTCGTGAACTGTGGGTTCGAGTTGTATGAGGAGATTGCACCGGAGCCCGAGAGAAGATTTACTGTGACCCCACCCGTATCGGAGATCTGTCTGGGTATTGAGATAAAGTTCCAACCCGGGGAAAGCTGAACCGAGGGCGATACGATAAACTGGCCGAGGGCAAGAGGATTGCTATCTACAGCAACGGAGCCCACTACGGTGTTTGTCGCGGTATCTATGACGGACAGGGTATTGCTCAGTTGATTTGCCACATATAAGCGGGTGCCGGCAGGGTTCACCGCTACGCCGTAGGGGTAATGGCCCACCGCAATGGAACCCACCACGGTGTTTGTGGCGGTGTCAATAACCGACACGGTATCGCTCAGTTGATTGGCCACATAGACACGGGTACCCACGGGGTTCGTCGCCACACCTATGGGATTACTCCCCACGCCGATGGGTGCGCCCACCACGGTATTCGTTGCGGTGTCGATGACCGACACGGCATTGCCGGTGTAATCAGCCACATAAACCCTCGTGCCCGCAGGGTTCACCGCTATGCCGCAGGGCTCACTCCCCGCAGGGATACCTGAACCAACCACGGTATTCGTGGAAGTGTCAATGACCGAGACACTGTCGCTGAACAGGTTGGCCACGTAGACCCTGGTACCGGCTGGGCTCACTGCTATGCCTGCCGGGCTGCTCCCCACGCCGATAGGTGCGCCCACCACGGTGTTTGTCGCGGTGTCGATGACCGACACCGTACTCCCCCCATAATTACTCACATAGACCCGCGTGCCGGCTGGATTCACTGCTACACCGTAGGGCATATTTCCTACACTAATGGGTGAGCCTACTACGGTGTTTGTCGCGGTGTCAATGACCGACACGGAGCCGCTGCCAAAGTTAGCCACGTAGACCCGGGTACCGGCTGGGCTCACTGCTACTCCCCAAGGATGGCTGCCTACCGGAATGGGTGAGCCCATCACGGTATTTGTCGCGGTGTCAACGACGGATACCGTATTGGCGTCATAACTCGTGATGTAGGCAAAGGGGGCGGCATCGGCATAGATGACCAATGCAGGGACCATCAGGGAAAGGGTTATCCACAGAACAACAAGGGGTGATTTGTTCCTCATCGAAGTCCTCCTTGACCTTACGGTCTATGTTCGGATGAGGCGCGATGCTCCTGGAGTGCGTCCTGTGCTTACCCCGCCGACGCACGTCTGTCTTTCAGGCCGGACCTTTCCGCAGATCCGGCAATTAATCATTTTCTCTCCGTTAACCGCAGACATGTCCCCATCAATCTACCACTTTCTCTAATTATAGCGGGATATTAGAAGACCGCAACGGGTATCTATCGTTATCCTCTAGGGCTATTTCCTGCTCCGCCCTGTGTATGTAGTCAACCCCTGCCCCGACCACCGAGATAAACCACCGGTGAGGCTGGGTTTATCAGGATCGCCCTCCCTATTGGCCGGGCAAAATCCCGCAAATGTACAAAATGACCCTTCTTTCTCCAAGTTCAGTCGCGCAGCGGGATCGTCTTAATGGTTGCCGAGGCAGGATAGGTGAGGCAACCATGCCTTTTTAGGCTTGGAGCACTTCAGCGCCAATCCAATTGTATTTTTCCGCGACTAATTCGGGGATTTCGCAACCCCGTGCGAAAGCCACGACGTGAGTGGACGGAGGCGTGGAGTTGGGCCGATGGATATGCGATGGGCTGGACCGTCTTATAGACCGTAGGCGTATTGAATATACGTCGGAGGGCGTAAGGCGGGTCAGGACGCGCAGAGACGCGGCTCCGAACACGCCTGCGGCCGGTCACAAAACATCCTGCTTTTCACGTTTGCAGATTTGCTTCGCTATTATGCTTCAGTCTGCTTCAGACGTTGAACCTGATGTGGAGGATGTCTCCGTCTTTGACGATGTAGTCCCGCCCCTCGACGCGGAGGATCCCTTTTTCCCTTGCCACATGTTCGGACCCGCAGAGGACGAAGTCGTCGAAATTGATCACCTCGGCCCTGATGAATCCCTTCTCCATGTCGCTGTGTATCTTTCCCGCAGCCTTCACCACAGGCGTCTCGGCCGGAATCGTCCAGGCCCTCATGACCTTGCCCACCACCGTGTAAAAAGTGATGAGTCCGAGAATCCCGTATCCCGCCTTGATAACTCTCTCTATGGAAAGCTCCTCCATCTCGTAGAGTTCCATGAAGGAGATGCGCTCCCCCTCAGGTACACACGAGAGGTCGGCTTCGAGTTTGCCGCAGATGTAGACCACGGGTCGTCCCGTAATCCTGGAAAGCTCCTCCATCTCCGGCACGGGTCCCTTGCCCAGGGCCGTCTCGTCGATATTGGCCACATAGAAGACGGGTTTGGTGGTGATCAGGTCGAAAAGCCTCACCTGCTCCCGTTCGGCTTCATCAAATGCCTTAAGGTCCACAAAGACGCCCCTCTCCAGGTCCGCTTTGATCCTGAGGAGCAGTTCCCGCTCCATGGTGCCCTTCTCTTTTGAGACTTTTGCCAAACGGTCCAGCTTGTTGAGTCGCTCCTCGACGATCTCGAGATCGGCCACGATGATCTCCGTCTCCACGATCTCCATGTCTCTTTTCGGGTTCACATCAGAATAGACGTGGGGAACGTTCCCGGACGTGAAGCACCTGAGAACGTGGGCGATGGCGTCGATGGCCCGTATGTGGCCGAGAAAGCGGTTGCCAAGCCCTTCCCCTTTGTGGGCATCCTTGATCAGTCCCGCCACATCAACGAACTCGATGCTGGTAGGGATCGCCTTTTCCGGTTTCAGCATTTCCGCGAGCTTTTCCAGCCGGATGTCCGGTACCGGCACAATGCCCACATTGGGATCTATGGTGCAGAAGGGATACGGCTGAGCCGGCACGGAAAGCGCAGTAAGGGCGTTGAATATGGTCGATTTGCCGGAGTTGGGAAGTCCTATGATACCGCAGGAGAAACTCATGGAAACACCTTAGAGTGAATGATACATGATACGTGATACATGATGCAGGATCGAAACACCCGGGCTTCCGGTCACGATGATTTCGTTGCTCTTATCCTGTATCCTGTATCGTGGATCACTTCATATTCCCGGGCTCTTGTTGTAAATGCTCATTGCCCTTGAACTGCCGTCCTTAACAAAGACGTTGAGGGCCTCCGCGGCATTATCGAGCACATCCGGGAGGTCCCGGTCCTCCAGCCCGGCAAAGGGCTCAAGCACATAGTCTTCCGCCTGCATGGAGGGGTTCCGGCCTATACCGACTTTGAGCCTGTGGAAAAAAGGAGAACCGAGGGATTCGATGACCGACCTCACCCCCCTGTGGCCTCCGTCGCGGCCGCCCCATTTTATCCTGATCCGGCCGAAAGGCATGTCCAGGTCATCATGAATCAGGATCAGGTCTTCCGGTTTGACGCCTATCTTCTTCATGAGAGTCGACACGGGCCCGCCTGACAGGTTCATAAAGGTATCCGGCTTGGCAAGGGTCACACCGGTGTCAATACCGATCCTGCAGCCGCCCGACTTCCTGGTCAGGGGAATGTGGTACCGCTCAGAATACCTGTCGATCACAAGGTAGCCGATGTTATGCCTCGTATGCGCATACTCACGGCCTTTGTTGCCAAGACCACAGACCAGAAGCAAAGGGGGCACCTATCCTTCTTTCTTCTCCACTTCTTCCGTGGTCGCCACTGCTTCTTCCGTCACGGGAGGAGTAATGGTGACGATGGCCACGTCGGCTCCTTCAAGGAGTTTCACGCCGGGAATGGATATCTGGCTTACGTGGAAGGAATCCCCGATGTCCAGGTCCGAGATATCCACCTCGATCTGTTCCGGTATGGCCGTGGGAAGGCATTCCACGTTGATGGTCCTCAGATGCTGCTCGATAATCCCGTTGTCAACAAGCCCCTTGGGCGTGCCGATAAGGGCTATCTCTATCTCCACCTCAACGGTCCTCTCCATGGAAACCTGGAGAAAATCTATATGGAGAATGGAATGGTGTACGAACTCCTTCTGGATATCCTTAACCATCACCGGCCTGTGCTCCACTCCCGCCGAGCCGGTAAGCTCCATGTTGAGAATGACGTTTCTCTTCATGTGTCTCTGCAGTTTCTCCCACTCCTTGGCACCGATAGTGATGGATACCGGGGAAATGTCCTGCCCATAAAGCACTGCGGGAACTCTTCCGCCCTGTCTCAACTTTCGTGTTACGGACTTTCCTGTCCCGCTTCTTGTTTCCGCTTTCAAAACTAATTCTTCCATAGGGCCTCCAATCTTAGATAAACAACGAGCTAACCGACTCGTCTCTGTGTATTCTCTTTATCGCCTCGCCCAAAAGGGGCGACACGTCGAGGACTTTGATCTTCTCCACCCGCTTCGCATCATCGGAGAGAGGGATGGTATTCGTTGCCACCAACTCACGAAGAGGTGAATTTGCTATTCTTTCAACGGCAGCACCTGAGAGCACTGCATGGGAACAACAGGCGTATACACCTGCTGCCCCGTCGTCCATGATTGCCTGGGCTGCCTGGACAATGGTTCCTCCGGTGTCGATCATGTCATCGAGAAGGATCGCCGTCTTGCCCTTTACATTCCCGATTATGTGCATCACCTTCGACTCGTTCGCCCGTTCCCTCCTCTTGTCGATGATGGCCAGCGAGGCTTTGAGCCTTTTTCCGAGCTCTCTGGCCCGTTCGACGCCGCCGGCATCAGGAGAGACGACGACTATTTCGCCCTCTATCTTCTTCAGGTACTCGTACTGGACCGGCAGGGCGAAAAGGTGGTCCACCGGTATGTCGAAGAAACCCTGAATCTGTCCTGCATGGAGGTCCATGGCAAGTATGCGGGATGCTCCCGCGAGGGTAATGAGGTTTGCCATGAGTCTGGCCGAAATCGACGTTCTCGGCACTACCTTCCGGTCCTGCCTGGCGTACCCGTAGTAGGGGATGACCAGGGTTATTCTCGCCGCCGATGCGCGCTTCAGCGCGTCGAGCATGATAAGGAGTTCCACGAGGTTCTGGTTGACCGGGGGGCACGTGGGCTGGACGAGAAAGGTATCCATGCCCCTCACACTCTCTTCAATCTCCACCTGGCTTTCGCCGTCGCTGAAACGCCCCACCTTTGCCTTGCCCGGGCTCACGCCCAGGAAGGCACATATCTTTTCCGCAAGGCTTGCGTTTGCATTTCCCGAAAATATTCTCAGCTTGTCCATCCGGTGCCCCCTGTATGATAAATTCTGGGGCGGGAGGATTCGAACCTCCGAATGCAGGCTCCAAAGGCCTGTGTCTTACCGCTTGACGACACCCCAAATACTTGCTTCCTACACGTATCCCTGCCCGTCCGGAAAGCTCCCGACGGACAGCTCCCTCCGGTACGCCTCCAGGATGCTGGACTCTATCATCTGGCGCGTACTGTTATTCAGCGGATGCACGGTATCTCTGTAAGATCCGTCTTTCATCTTCTTGCTCGGCATGGCGACAAAAAGTTTGCTTTCGCCGTGGATCACCTTGAGGTCCCTGACGATAAAGCAGTCATCAAATATGATCGATGCATAGGCTTTCACTTTTCTCTCGCTTACAGGAAATATCTTCACATCCGTTATTTCCATAACGCCCCTCCTGTACACTGTGTGCAACAAACACACTTCCCATACCGCGTAAAAGCACCGATGCCTTTTCTGCTTCTTCTATCGATCCAAAAAGGCCGAATACGGATGACCCACTTCCGCTCATGAGTGATCCGACTGCCCCTGCTTCGATCAATCTGTCTTTTACCGTTTGGATTTTAGGGCACATGGGGATGCCGACTTGTTCAAGATCGTTCTCCAGCAAAGCTGCAATTTCCTTCGCCGTGCCGAAACCAGACCTCAATTTAATATCATTTTCCCCTTTTGTCAACGCAATTTTTAGGCGGTTGTAAACCTCCCGAGTCGAGATGATAACATCAGGATAGATGATGACATAACAGAGTGAAGGCAGGGCAACAGGCGTGATTATCTCCCCTATCCCTTCCATGATGCAGGGCGAACCGTGAAGGAAGAGTGGCACGTCGGCGCCGATCCCCTTTCCCAGTTCCATGAGCCGGGCCAGGGGCAATGAGAGTTCCCACCGGGCCGAGAGAGCCTTCAGCACGGAGGCCGCGTTGCTGCTGGGACCTCCGAGACCGCTCCCTATGGGGATATGCTTCTCCACGAAGATACTGACCCCTTCCGTGATGCCGAAGGTCTCTTTGAGGAGTGCGGCAGCGCGATACATGGTGTTCCCTTCATCCTCAGGGAGAATCCCCTTGTCGTCCTTCACCGTAATCCGGCCTTTCGGCTCATCCTCAATACGTATGGTGTCGCAGAGAGAGATGATATCGACCATGCTTACAAGGTTATGGTATCCGTCGGCCCTTTTGGAAAGGACCTTCAGGTAAAGGTTCACCTTGGCCGGTGACAGGACCTGCTGGGTTTTTCCGTTTTCCTTATCCATCTCTTCTATTACCGTTATAGCGTTTAGCGTATAGCGTATAGTAAATACCGAAAGCCAGAATCAGGACCTCGCTTTTAGTCCGTACCGCCATGTCCCTGCCTTCCCTATGTTCTATATGCTATATACCAGTCTCTGCTTCTTCCTGTCCGCTATCCGCTATCTCTGCTCTTCCTATCCGCTAAACGCTATCCGCTGTTTTTGCCCTTCCTATCCGCTATCCGCTATCCGCTATACGCTAGTCTTTACCTCACCCCTTCAACCTCAAATTTGTCCATGCTGAATTCGGGGTTGGCTATGATCTCAACCTTTGCGTGGTAGGTATGCTCGATAAAATCGATGGAGCTCTTCTCCTCTTCCCAGAGAAGGCTTGCCACCTCCGGCGAAAGGTAGACGTGGACCGCCTTGCCTTCCTCCTTTCTGCAGAAGCTCCTCAGTTCCCTCAGGACTTCGTAGCAGACGGTATATCTCGACTTTATGTAGCCCGTGCCGTCGCATGCAGGGCAGACTTCCGTAAGCAGGTTTACGAGGTTATGCCTGGTCCTTTTCCGGGTAATCTGGACAAGACCGATTTCGCTTATGGGGTACGCGAAGGTCTTGATCCGGTCCTTCTTCAGGGCTTCCATGAGCGCCTGAAAGACCATTTCCCTGGAGTCCCTCTTTTCCATATCGATGAAATCGACGATGGTTTCTTCCAGATTGTGATGGCCGACGTACCGGCCGGTATTCACGTCGATGACGGTCAAGGCCTCGGTGTGATCGAGGACTATGTAGCCGCCTGATTTAAGCCAGATCTTCTTCTGCAGCAGTTTTGCCAGCTCGATTTCGATGCCGAAGACCTCGAAGATAGGGTCCTTCTCGTCGAAATAGTTGACCTCGCATCCCTGCTCGGGCAGGTACTCCTGGAGGAAGGTCTTCACCTGCTGATAGACCTGATGGTCGTCCACGACTATCCGTTTCAGGTTATGGGAATGGATGTCTCTTATGACCCTGAATATGAGTCCCAGGTCCTGGTGGAGTATGGACGGGGCCTTCATATGTTTGCCCTTCTCCTGGATGCTCTCCCAGATCCTCTTCAGGAAGTTGATATCACTCTGCAGCTCCTCGGCCGGCTTCCCTTCCGAAGCTGTCCGGGCGATAACGCCGAAACCCTTGGGGGCCATCTCCTTGAGGATCGTGGCCAGCCGCTTTCTCTCCTCTTCCTGCTCTATCCGGCGGGACACGCCCACGTGCTGGGTGGAAGGCATCAGCACCAGCAGTCTCCCGGGAATGGTGATCTTCGAGGTCACCCTCGTTCCCTTCTGACCGATTGGTTCACGGGAAACCTGCACGACCAGTTCCTGCCCCTCTTCGAGTACGCCCTCTATCCTTTCCCGCAGTTCAACGGGAAGTTCCGCTTCGTCGCCGTCCTCGTACTCCTCGTACATCATCCGGTCGAGTATGATGTCGCCCACATAAAGAAAGGCCGACTTTTCAAGACCAATATCGACGAAGGCAGCATCCATGCCGGGAACGATCCTGGCTACCCTGCCCTTAAAGATGTTTCCAACCATACTCTTTTCATTTCTCCGCTCAACAAAAAACTCAACGAGGACCCCATTCTCGAGAAAGGCGATTCTCGTCTCGCTAAAGGTGGCGTTAATGATCAGCTCTGCTGCCATCACCTATCCTCCTGTCCTCTACACGTATCGCTCTTACGAAGAGACCCTGGTGCCAGAGCACCTTCACACTGGGACCTTTCCACCGGTAAATGAACCTGCTCCCGGCCCTCATCAATTGGAGCCCTTCCTCGAAGCGCTCCTCCTGGGAGATCAATATGTATGAAGACTCTTTTACCATGTCTTTCAGGCTTCCTTCAATAAATTCATATACGTGCATCCCACGGGGCAAGGCCTCGTTTATCCGTTTCACCGTCTCCCCATCTATCGTGGCCTCTCTGTAGAGCTCCACTTCCATAAGCTCGGAGGTACTCTCAACACCCAGGGGCAGGGCATTGGAAAGGGAGATGTTCGGCATGGGATGATACTTCCCGTGGGTCTTTATGATAACTCCGGCTGACCTGAAGGTCCGGAGCATGATGTTCATGGTGTCCAGATGGCCTATGTAGCGGGCATCACCGTACTTTCCATAACGGAAGGTATATTTCTTCCCGGGAGGCACCACAACGGGAGCCGGGACAGGCCCTGTATCATCTGCCACGCCGGGGCCCCCGGCCTCATCGGAAAGAACTGCCGGCGAAGGATCATGAGCAGAGAGCGGCCCCGTACATCCCATACCGCAGTCGGCACAGCTGTTATAGCAGTCAGGCGTCATTTCTCCGGCCTCGGCCAGTTCCAGTTCCTTCCTGAGGAAGGATTTTTCCGTTCCCAGGTCGATGA
>CAYOYU010000137.1:0-3050 GCA_964408265.1 uncultured Syntrophorhabdaceae bacterium | reverse complement strand
CCAGCAGAACTCTTCTTCCGGTCCCCGGGCTCTCAAAAAGTCATTGGGGTCGACGCCTGCCTTCTCAAACCACTGGAAGTAGAGCTCCGGTTTGAAGAACTCGCGCCAGGCTTCGAGCCTCACGCCGGCATTGAAGAGATATTCGAAAAGGTCCGCCAGCCGGCCGTCCCCGCGCGAGAGGATGCCCTCCACGATGCTCGTCCTGGGGTCCCGGTATTTCACCCGTATCCGCTTGCGCTTCAAAGCTCTCTGGAGAGTGAACATCTTCTCCCTCAGCTGATCTTCTCCCTCCATGGGGAGCCACTGGAACGGGGTATGGGGCTTTGGGAGAAAGGGCGAAATGGCGAGGTTGACCTCGATGCCGCCTTGCTCGAAAGGCCAGATGATGTCCCTGATGCCCCAGAGGTCCTCATCAGTCTCCCAGGGGAAACCGACCATGAAATAGAGCTTCAGTTTGCGCCAGCCGTACCGCTTGAGGACAGGGATCTGTGAATGGAGCATGTCCACGTCGATGTCCTTGTTCAGCCTGCACCGCACCGCAGGCGATGCCGCTTCAAGGGCAAAGGTGAGGCCTGTCCGGGCTATCGTAGCAATGGTCTTTATCTCGGCTTCCCTGATGCTCCCGATCTTGAGCGACGGGAGTGAGACGGAGACTCCCTTATAGGTGCTTTTCACGTATGATATGACTTCGAGGAGACTGCTGTAGTCACCGGAACTGAGGGAAAGCAGCGAGATCTCTTCGAACCCCGTATTCCCCATTGCTTCATCAATTATGGCCTTCACCCTCCCCGCCGACCTCTCCCGGTAGGGCCTGTATCCGAAGCCGGCAAGGCAGAAGCGGCATCCGTTGCCGCAGCCCCGCGAGATTTCCACGTTCAGCCTGTTGTGGATGCTCCCCACGATAGGAAGGGGCGGTCTCACGGCATGAAAAGAGCTGTCGAGGTCGGTAATGACGAGCCGTTTTACTCTCTTGGCCCCGAGGAGAGGGGAATAGACTCCCTCCAGTTTTGCCAGCTCTTCTATGATCCTCGCCCGTCTTTCGCCCTTCATGGCTTTGAGGCGTTCCAGAATCTTAGGCAGCACTTCATCGGCTTCACCGACGACGATGAGATCAAAGAATCTCTCCAGAGGTTTCGGATTCAGCATCAAGGGGCCGCCGCCTATGACAATGGGCCCTTCCTTCCTCTCTTCCGCCCTTAAGGGGATATGGGCAAGGTCGAGCATGTTGAGCACGTTGGTCACATTCAGTTCGTAGGTGAGCGAGAATCCCACCATATCCATGCTCTTAAGCGGTGTCCTCGACTCGAGGGTCGAAAGGGGCAGGCCGCTTCCGCGAAGGTACTCATCCATGTCGCGCCACGGGGCGAAACAGCGCTCGCACCAGACCCCCTCCACCCTGTTGGCCAGTTCGTGGAGAAGGAAATAGCCGTAGTACGACATGCCCACATCATAGATGTCCGGGAAACAGAGCGCGAACCTCACCTTAGTCTCTCCCGCATCCTTGATGGTCCTGTTGGGCTCTATTCCTGTGTAGCGGGCAGGCTTGGCAATGTGACTTGGCAGGTTCATCATCTTAATCTGGATCCTATTCTTACATTGTAGTAATGTTCTGGCTTCGGTTATCAACGATGATTCGATTCCCGGAGGCTGATGTGCGGCGCGACGATGTGTACAATAGTGTCCTGCAACCGCTCAGACGAACCTATTATACACTAATTTCCTTCATAATTCTCGATAAATCAGCCTCTACCATGGTCTTGATCCGCTTCAGACCCTCTTCGGTTTCCGCCACGAATCGCCGCACCAGCATGGCCTGTGTGTTTGACGGTCTCACGAGACCCCAGCCGTCTTCCTGGAGAAACCGGACGCCGTCGATGTCGATGATCCTGAATTTCTTGCGATACTCCTCCGTGAGCCTCCGCACCACCTCGAATTTCACCCGTTCAGGACAATCGAATCGCAGCTCGGGTGTGAAGTAGGTCTTGGGAAGGTCTTTCAGATACTCCGAAACAGGCCTTTCATCTCTGCACATGACTCCAAGAAAGCGCAGCGCGGCATATATGGCGTCATCATATCCGAAGAAACGGTCCGCAAAGAACATGTGGCCGCTCATCTCGCCGCCAAAGACTGCGCCTGTCTCCTTCATCTTCTGCTTGATCAGGGAGTGGCCCGCCTTCCACATGATAGCGCTGCCTCCCCGTTTCTCGATGTCCTCGAAAAGGTTCCGCGAGCATTTCACCTCCGAGACGAAGGTTCCCCCCGGATGGTCCTGCAGGATATCCCTGGCAAAGATGAGCATCAGGTAATCGCCCCAGATGATCTGTCCCTTCTCATCCACCACGCCTATCCGGTCTGCGTCGCCGTCAAATCCTATGCCCACGTCGGCATGCTCCGCCGTTACCGTCTTCCGCAGGCTTGCCAGGTTCTTTTCCACCGTGGGATCGGGAAAATGGTTGGGGAAATGGCCGTCCATTTCGCAGAAGAGCTCCACCACGTCCTGCCCCATCTCTCTCATTATGGGAACGGCTACGGCGCCGCCGGTACCGTTGCCTGCATCCACCACCACCTTGAAGCTCCTGGGAAGATGTATGTTCTTCCTGAGAAACTCGTAGTAGTCGGCGATGATCGTCTTGTACTCCCCCGCTACTCCACGCCCATCGATGTATCTGCCCTCCTCCATGATCCTTCCGATACGCTGGACTTCTTCGCCCCATATGGTCTGCTTGCCCACGGCCACTTTGAACCCGTTGAATTCCGGGGGGTTGTGGCTGCCCGTGATCATGATGCCGCCCTCCACATCGAGGTTGAAGAGGGAAAAATAGAAGAGACCCGTTGGTACGAGGCCGATGTCCGTTACATGGAGGCCGCCCTGGAGCATGCCCTCCACGAGGAGGTCCCGGAAATGTTCGGAACTGAGCCGGCAATCCCTGCCGATGGACGCCTTCGTCTTTCCCCTATCCTGCATGTAGGCAGCAAAGGCCCGGCCGCGGTTCCGCACCACGTCGTCTGTAAGGTCCTCCTCCACGCGGCCCCTGATATCGTATTCCCTG
>CAYOYU010000136.1:6431-14076 GCA_964408265.1 uncultured Syntrophorhabdaceae bacterium | reverse complement strand
GCCGGCAGTTCCGGAGTTTGCCTCCTCCCGGAATCTCCCCTGGTCCTCTCACCGAACTGGAACTTCATCTCCTTCCCCAAGGTCCCGCCCTCGGACATCGCTGCGGCTCTTGCCGGCCTCTCAGGAAAGGTCCGCATTGTCTGGGGCTATGACAACGAAACCCACAGGTGGCTCAGATGGACACCGACGGGAGGCTCGTCGAACAGCCTTTCCTCTGTTGAGGCGGGCAAGGGTTACTGGGTCTATATGAGTGCCGGCGGGAGCGTCGATATGTCGGCATGGTCCCATGTGGGTTCTTCCACAATCCATCTCGGCGATTCCTGGAACCTTATCGGGTATCTCGGCGCCGACCGTCTTGACCCAGTCTTTGCTCTCAGCACGACGGCCGATGCCTGGAACATAGTCTGGAACTGGAATGCAGATCTCTGGACGGGTATTTTTGCCCATAACTATCGTCTGCAGTTCCCGGTCCTGCCGATCCTCACCCTTTCTCAGGGAAAAGCATACTGGGTGAAAATGTTGTCGGGGCAACCCCGGGATTGGACTCCGGCTGCGCCGCCGGTCTACTCCGTGGCGCTCCTTTCCGGCCCCTGGCTTCTTTTCGGAGGGAGCAACGAGGATATCTACATCATTGGTGACGGGTCGGGGAACATCAGCGAACACTCCGGGTATTACGGGACTGGCGGGACCTACCAGATGCAGGGGGACGGTACGCTCGGCATGGCCCTGAACAGTTCCCGGAATAACCCCATTGAACTGACAGGATTTGCCACGTCACCTGCGACAGCCGTGATCGTGACGCCCTTCCAGACCAGGCTCGTCAAGGTCTCCAACCTTTCCGCCTGCCAGGGTGCCTGGAGCGGGAGCCTCGTCGAGACAGGAGGCGCCACCCATCCCATCGGCTTCAACGTGGACGCAGGCGGCTCGGTTTCAAGTCTGACAGGATTTGCCCCTCTTGTGGGCGGGAAGATGTTTTGTGAAGGCAGCCATGTTGTGGCCTACTTCCGCACGACCGCAAACCCGGATACAGACCCTTACAACCAGATAAGCCTGAACGGGTCTTACACCGGCAGCGGAGTGACTGGAGTCTTCTACATCGACCACCCCAGCCCTGCCGGCGGAGACGGGAACTTTGCGTTGATGAGAGAATAGGAAGGTGAGAAGGCGAGAAAGAACGATATATGATAGGGGATACATGATGCATGATACAACAAGAGCGGATGCCCTCTTGCAGAGTGAGTTCCTGGACACATAATGGACGATAGACTTTTTGAGCCAATCGCTGAAAACCTCCGCATCAAACCGCGGCAGGTAAGGGCTACCGCAGCCCTTCTTGACGACGGGGCGACCATACCTTTCATTGCACGATACAGGAAGGAGGCCACAGGCTCCCTCGATGAGGTGGCAATCGCCGCAATCCGCGATACCCTTCAGACAATGAGGGAGATGGACAAACGGCGCGCAGCCATCCTCGCAGCGCTTGAGGAGACCGGTAAACTGACGCCGGAACTGAAGGAAAGAATAGATGCTTCCAAAACGATGGCGGTACTGGAAGACATTTATCTCCCCTTTCGTCCGAAGCGGCGGACCAGAGCCTCCATGGCGCGGGAAAGGGGCCTGGAACCGCTGGCGGAACTGATTGTTTCCCAGGCTGCAATCGATGTGGCGGCTGAAGCTGCCCGCTTCGTTGATGAGACGAAGGGTGTGGGCTCCGTGGAGGAAGCCCTTGCAGGTGCCCGGGATATCATTGCCGAGAAGGTTGCCGAAGATGAGACTGCCAGGGCGCAGATGCGCTCACTCTTTGCAACAAAGGGAATGTTCAGGGCCAGGGTAACTTCCGGCAAGGAGAATGATGGAACGAAATTCAGGGACTACTTCGACTGGAGCGAGTCCGTGGCAACGGCTCCGTCTCACAGGGTCCTCGCCCTGAGACGGGGGGAGGACGAGGGTGTCCTGGCGCTTCGCCTCACACCGCCCGAGGACGAAGCCATAGCCCTTCTGAAAAGACTCTTCCTGAAGGCCTCAAACGATTCTGCGCGCCAGGTGGAACTTGCCCTTCTCGATGGCTGCAAAAGGCTTCTCATGCCCTCCATGGAGACAGAGGCGAGGGCTGAGACGAAGAGAAAGGCCGACGACGAAGCCATCAGAGTATTCAGCGAGAATTTGAGACAGCTCCTTCTCGCACCTCCTCTGGGCCAAAGGCATGTGATGGCCATAGACCCCGGGTTCAGGACGGGGTGTAAGATCGCCTGTCTTGACAGCCAGGGCAAACCGCTCCACTGGGAGACCATTTATCCTCACAATGGCTCCGCCGATACTCTCAGGGCAGCAGGGGATACCGTGAGGCGTCTCAGCGGGCAGTTCAGCGTGGAGGCTATCGCCATAGGGAATGGAACTGCGGGCAGGGAGACGGAAACCTTCGTGAAGAGGCTGGGACTGCCGAAAGAGATAAGGATTGTTATGGTAAATGAAAGCGGTGCATCGGTGTATTCCGCTTCCGAGGGAGCGAGGGAGGAATTTCCTGATCTCGATGTAACCGTGCGGGGAGCAGTATCTATCGGCAGGCGTCTCATCGACCCCCTTGCCGAACTGGTGAAAATAGACCCGAAATCGATCGGTGTGGGGCAGTATCAGCACGATGTGGATCAGAAGCTGCTGAAGAGGAGCCTCGATGACGCGGTGACGAGCTGCGTCAACCGTGTGGGAGTGGAGGTGAATACGGCGAGCAAAGAACTCCTCACTTATGTCTCAGGTTTGGGGCCTCAGCTTGCCGCCAATATCGTGGCCTTCCGGAACGATCACGGCCCCTTCGGCAGGAGGGCCGAGCTGAAGAAGGTTCCCAAACTTGGACCCAGGGCATATGAGCAGGCAGCGGGTTTCTTGAGGATACGGGATGGAAAGGACCTCCTTGACGGGACTGCGGTACACCCTGAAAGCTATCATGTGGTGGAGAGAATGGCCCGGGATCTGTCTGTTTCCATTCAGGATCTCATAGCCCGGCCCGAACTGCGCAGCCGCATCGATCCCGGAGCCTATGTAACGGAAAAAACGGGACTGCCCACCATCAACGATATCCTCTCCGAACTGGCAAAGCCGGGCCGGGACCCGAGGGATACCTTCGAACCCGTAAGCTTTACGGAGGGGATAGAGAAGATTGAGGATGTAAGGCCCGGGATGCAGCTTAACGGGATCGTTACCAACGTCACCGCTTTTGGTGCTTTTGTAGATATCGGCGTGCACCAGGATGGCCTCGTGCATATAAGCGAACTCTCCGATGGGTACGTGAAAAGCCCTGCCGATGTGGTGAAGATGCACCAGAAGGTCCTGGTCACGGTCCTCGATGTGGATTTCGGGAGAAGAAGGATCGCCCTGTCAATGAAGAAGGGTGCCCGTCCGTCAGACCGGCAGGATACGCGGGCCGGGGGAGGATGAAGGTGCCCCATCGCCCGGCCCACCCTATACAGTATAACTGATAAAAGAGCCGAATCTTTGAGGTGTTGTTAATGGAGAATATGTTTTATCCAAAAAGTGTAGTGATTCTAGGAGTTTCCACGTCCCCATCCAACCTGGGCCGTGTCATCGTGGAAAATCTGGACCGTTTTCAGTTTTCCGGTACCCTTTATCTTGTGGGCGGAAAAGGAGGCACCCTGGCGGGCAGAAGGATTTATCAGACTATGGAGGACCTGCCCGAGGTGCCTGACCTTGCGGTCCTTCTCATTCCTGCAGCATCCATAGTGCAGAACCTGGAGGCCTGCGGCCGAAAGGGCATAAAGGGGGTCGTTATCCAGACCGGCGGATTCTCTGAATTCGGTGACCGGGGAGCGGCACTGGAGGGGGAAATCCTTCGCATCGCTGCCAAATGGAACCTTGAGGTTGTGGGGCCGAACTGTGTGGGCATGGTGAATCGCGAGAACGGGCTGGTCCTTCCTTTTTACCCCTTAATAGCAGAGGAATCGAAATTTGGCCCCATAGCCTTCGTTTCCCAGAGCGGGGGGCTTATCCATGACGTCATGACGCTCTGCCACACGGAAAACCTCGGTGTGGGCAAATTCGTTTCCGTGGGAAATAAACTTGTTCTCAACGAAAACGCTTTCCTTAAGTACCTCGCCGCTGACCCCCGGATGGCAATGGTGGGCATCTATCTGGAGAATATCAAGGACGGACAGGGGTTGATGGAGATAGCTGCGTCCTCGGAAAAACCCTTCATTCTCATCAAGGCGAACAGGAGCCCGGGAAGCAGTGAAATCGCGAGGTTTCACACCTCCGCCCTTGCCGGTGATGATTCCGTCGTTGATGCGGCAACGCGGCAGGCAGGCATCATCAGGGTAGAGAGTATCAAGGAGATGATTGACTGCTTCAAGGCATTCTCCCAACCGCCCCTCAAGGGCAAACGTCTCGCGGTGATGGGCAGGTCCGGCGGCCATGCAGTACTCGCTGCCGACAGCGTGCACCGCTTCGGTTTTGAGCTTGCTCCGCTTTCCGAGGAGGTCTTCAATGTGATCCTTGATAAACGCAAGGCGGGGGTCATCCGGATGACGAACCCCCTCGACCTCGGCGATGTTTTTGATATTGACACCCATGCCCGTGTCGCAGTGAAGGCCCTCGGTGAAGATGGCGTGGATGGCGTACTCTTCCTCCACTCCTACTCTGCCACTGATGACAGTGAACCGACGAAGAAGTTTATCCGCACCATGGCGGATATCTCGCGGACCTCGGGAAAACCCGTTATCTTTTGCATGGTGGCCCACGAGCAGGATTGGTTTGCCCTGAGGGAGGTTTCCGATCTGCCCATCTTTACCCATGTGGACGAGGCTCTATTGGCTTTTTCCCGTTCCCGTGAATACTATCGAAGCAGATCGGAAGTGCTTCGGCAATCCCTTCTCGTGAAAGAGGCCAAAAAGAAGACAGCAGTTCAGGGTCGGCTTCCAGCGGGTATGCCGCCCGTCAGGGACTCTTTTGAACTTCTCGGAGCAAAGGGGCTCAGAACAGCCCCTTTCAGGGTCGTAGACAAGGTGGATGAAGGTCTTGCTGCGGCAAGGGAACTTCGCTACCCTCTCGCATTGAAGGATGCGTCGCCGGGAATGCTTCACAGGACCGAAAGGGGTGGTGTCATCCTCCATATCCAGGACGAGAATGAGCTTAAGCAGGCACTTTCCGCTATCAAGGCAGAAGCATGGGTCCTTCAGGAGATGGCCCCTCAGGGGTGCGAGGTGATCATAGGCGGTCGCAGGGACCCTGAATTCGGGCCCGTCATCCTCTGCGGCCTGGGCGGGATATTCGTGGAACTCTTCCGCGACGTGTCACTCAGGGTAGCCCCCGTCGACGTCATTGAGGCAAGCCGGATGATAGATGAGCTGAAGGGGGCTGCAATCCTGAAGGGTTTCAGGGGGCGCCAGGTTTTCGACACGAAGTATCTTGCGGAGGCGGTGAGGAGCATATCGATGCTTCTTATCCAGCATCCCGAGATCAGGACCCTTGACATCAATCCACTCATTCTCCTGCCGGAAGGGCAGGGCGGCATCGTGGTGGATGTGAAAGTGGAAGTGTTTTGATGGAAAGAAGGCCGGATGCGGGCCGTCAATCCTTCATGTATACATAGATGCCGCCTATGATGGGGTCTACCCGGTCCCGCTGCTGGAGCAGGCTGATCATTTGCCCCTGAAGTCTGACGCCTTTGGGCAGCAGCTTCACCCCTCTGGCCGAATAGATGTCCGCGGCAGTCACCATTCCATCCTTCAGATCCTGCGAGGTGAGCTTCACCTTGCCTTCTTCGGGAATGCTCCTGATGTGGAGAAACTCGACGAATGCGGAAGCAACGAGCGGGTCTATAAGCCTGTTGGAGGACTGGAGTATGTCTTCTATGATCTCATCCGTGGTGATCCCTGCCGCCGCCCTTTCCTCGTGAAAGACGATGACCCTGAGTATTCGTGCTCCGAGACTGATCTCTTCTCCCTGGAGACCGTCGGGTAAACCAGTCCCATCGTAGTTCTCCAGTTGGTGCTGCATGTCCTGAGCCATTTGCCCGAACCCGGACAGGGCCGAAACGATTATGGAACCGATAGCAGGGTAGTGACAGAAGACCTCCTTGTCCTCGGCGGTGCAACTGTTGATGCGGGTAGAGACGAGGATATCCGGAAGACCGACCTTGCCGATCTCGTGGAGGGTGGCGCCAAGGGAGACTATCTTCCGGTCCTTTTCGTCGAGACCAAGCCTTTCAGCTACGAAGTCTGCAGCCTCTTTGGCGAAGAATGCCCTGTCGCCTGCGCCGGGCACGATAACGTCGAGGATCTTCACCAGAATGGAGACCAGTTCCTTGAAATTTCTTTCCACCTGAATCTTTGCCGCGAAGATCTCTTTCCTCTGGGCCTTCAGTTCTTCCTGGAGTTTCTTGATACGCAGGCACGCCTTTGCTTTGCTGATGAGAACAGAGGGCTTCAGATCCTTTTCGGCATAGTCATCTGCGCCTGCCTCCATGGTGGTTGTTTCCGGGGGCCCGTCTGTGAAGAGTATGAACATGGCCGAAGAAAGCTCCCGGTCGCTCTTTATGGAGCGGCAAAGCCCAATTCCGTCCATGTCGGCCATGGAATGGTCACTTATGATGACATCGGGTTTGACGCTTCTCGCGGTCTCCATAGCCTCTTTGCTGCTTAAGGCTCTATACACCTGGAAGAAGGCATCCTTAGAGAATATGGCGGCCAAAGAGGCCAGCACAGCCGGCTCGTCATCGACGAGCAGGAGTTTGGGTTGCAGTATCTCTTCTATCATTTGCTTTTCCCGTCGCCGGAGGGCCCCGGGACGGGGGCCGGAACGGCGCCTTTTGGTTTGATGATGGGTACCAGAATATTGACTCTCCTGTTGGCGAAATCCAGGGGTTTGTCGGGATGCTTCAATACCCTGTCCGCGTAGCCCCGCACCTGCGTCACCTGACTCTTGGCAAGTCCGTTCTCTTCCAGAAGCTTTCGTGCCTGATTGGCGCGGTCGGTGCTCAGCTCCCAGTTCGAGTAGCCCGGCGTAATAAATGGGCGGCTGTCAGTGTAGCCCTCTATGACCACGGGGTTCTGCAGTTTTCCTATTTCTCCCGCGATGAGCTTCAGCAGCTTGACCGTCTCCGGCTTTACCTTTGCACTGCCCACGTCGAAGAAGAGGCCCTGGGCGTTTTCGATGAGTTCGATGCGCATACCCTCTTCCGTCACGCTGATCTGTATCTTGTCTTTGAACTTCTCAAAGGCAGGCACCGAGGAGATGGCATCGGATATCTTCTTGCTTTCTGCTTTCAGTTTTATCAACTCGGCCTCGATGTTCCCTTCGGGAAGAGCCTGGGGGTTCGGCGCCGGCACCGGGGAGGACCCTGTGTCGATGCCGCCCCGCCGGGTTTCACTGAAGGCTCCGGGGTCGGTGAAGTAGGCGGAAATCGCGTTCTTCACCGAAGTGTTCTGGCCCACAATCCACAGAACGATGAAGAGCGCCATCATGGCTGTCACGAAGTCGGCATAGGCAACCTTGTGCTTGACTTCAAGACACTCCAGCGCGCCTGCAAGGGCATTGGCAGTGCAGCTGCCCAGTTCACCCTGATGCTCAACTGCTGAACATAACGGCCGCAGGTCAACGGTCTTTGGAAGCGCAACTTTTCGCCTGCGTATTGCAC
>CAYOYU010000136.1:0-6421 GCA_964408265.1 uncultured Syntrophorhabdaceae bacterium | reverse complement strand
GTCTGCGTAGGCAACCTTCCATGCCCCACCATGGTGGCCCCCATGGGCTTTCTTCTTCTTAATGACTATCCTTACCTGCGGGGTTCGCTCCTCTTCCATTATTCACGACCCTTTACGAAATTCTCCATCTCCTGGAAGGAGGGACGCACATCAGGTGGTATGGATCGCCTGGCGAACTCTACGGATACCATAGGATTGAGGGCCTTGGCCGAAGCAACGATCCCCGACTTTATCACTTCGAATATCCGGGAATCATCTTCATTGGAAAGATCCATGTTCGTGGCAATAGGCTGAAGGAAACCGTAGGAGATGAAGATACCGAGGAACGTGCCCACCAGGGCTGCGGCCACCTTGTGTCCGATCTCTTCAGGCGGACCATTGATGGCCTGCATGGTGATGACGATGCCGAGGACCGCCGCGACGATGCCGAGGCCGGGCATAGAATCCCCGATTTTCTGCAGAATCATACCCGGTTTGGTTCCCTCCGTATGGTGTATCTCGATGTCACAGTCAAGGAGTGACTCGATTTCATGGGGTGATATTCCGCCCACAACAATGAGCCGGAGAGTATCCGTCATAAATGTGATGAGGTGGGAATTGGCCATGACTCCCGGGTACTTCTTGAAAATGGCACTCTCCTGGGGTCTTTCCACATGCGATTCCAGGGAGAGGAGGCCATCCTTTCTGATGACGGTAAAGAGCTCGTACATGAGCTTCAAAAGCTCCAGGTAGGTCAATTTGGTGATCTTGGTCCCTTTCAGGGTCCCGATTACCCGTTGGACTACCTTGGTAAGAAGTTTCTGGGGGGCCGATATGAGCAGAGCTCCCACAGCGGCACCTCCGATGATGATAAACTCGGCAATCTGCAGGAGCACGAGGAACGGTCCCCCCTCCAGCGCAAATCCACCGAGAACCGCACCCAACACTACACAAGCGCCGATAATGACGAACATCAATTTCCTCCGAATTGTGGTCAGACTTCCCGAACCGGCCCATCTTCCCGGGTGTGGGGAGGATGCTCTTCTCATGGCCTCCGGCTTAAAGGCCGTCTGCCACGGTGGTGGTTCTTTTTGCCCTGAATCAGTTATCGTCAGAAAGAGAAATATGTTTACCCCGAAAGGGGAGATTTTGAGAAAATCTGAGACTCAAATCCTAAATCCTAATACCTAAATCCTAAACGGTGAGACATGATGCAAACCCTCTTTACTGGCCTGCTTACTTTTCAGGTTCTTCCTTTAGGATTTCGATATTAGATATTAGTGCTTACTCTTCTACTTTGCCTGCCAGAAGCACCTCTTGGGAGACATGATCTTTTCGGCATCTTTCAGGGCTTTCATGGCTTTTTCCACTTCCTTCTTGTCCAGTCCCGTCAATTTGACCAACTCCGTGGCGTTTACCGGCTTCGCTGCCTTTTTCATTGCTTCCAATACCACCGCTACAGTGTCCATAAGTACCTCCGTGTTTCGATTATCGCTTTTTCAGGCCAGCCACGCAGATTATAGTAGCAGGAGCATCTATAGGGCGCAAGTAGAATTACAATCACCAAATTCCAAGCTCCGGATAAGATCCAATAACCGACCTTCCAATAACCAGGTGAACTATTTGTTGTCAGTTGGAACATTGGGGAATTATCCATTCTGGTCATTATTTGGACATTGGTCTTTGGACATTGGTCTTTGCATCTATCGTGGCAGCCGGTCCCCGCTGCAGAAAGCGGGTGAGGAGAAAACTGAGGCTTGCAAGGAAGATGCAGGGTACACAGATGGACCAGAGACCTACGGCTATGGATTGGCGATCGCCGATATACCCTATTGCTATAGGAGAAAGGGAAGCCGTGGCATAGGCAAAGGTGGTCATGACCCCTAAGGCCAGCCCCTTGAAGGCCGGAAAAACGAGTCCCGTAAAGGTCCAGAGTGATCCCATAACCGCAGCGCCGAAAAAGCCTGCCACAAAAATGAGTAGACCCTTCAGAAGTGCGCTGGGGGCCGAAAGAGTGGCGATCATGGCCACCAGGAGGATTGCGCCGCCTGCCACTCCCACGCGCCGGTACCCCAGCCTGTCCGCTGTGAGTCCCAGTACGGGCCTGCCCACACCCTGTCCAATTCCGTAGAGGCCTGCGAGGAACCCTGCAACTGTTGCCGTCATTCCCAGTTCGGTTTTCAGGTAGGCCGGATACCACATGGTGAAGCCGAATTCGGCTGCTATCTGGAAGGTGGCAGTAAAGCTGAGGAGAAGGAGGAGGATCAGATTATGCCTTTTCAGGATGCCTCTATCGAAGAGAACACCGGAACGGAGGGATTTCTTCTCTTCCGGCCAGGAGACCATCAACAGGAAGGCCACAAGGATCCCTGCGAAGCCTGTAATGAGGTAGGGGGCGCGCCAGCTCCCGGTAACGTCGAGAAGGCGTCCCGACATAGCGGGACCGACAAACCAGCCCACCGATGAGCCTGAAGTCATAAGGGTAAGAAAGAAACCCGGCCTCTCGGGAAAGAGTTCGAGGGTAAAAGCGAGGAGGGGGATGAAGAAGAAGGGCTCCACCATGCCAGTGAAAAAGCGGCTCGCAAAAAGCTGCGAAGCACTCCCTACAATACCGGAGACGGCGGTAAGGACCGAAAAGCCGAAGATCCCGAAAAGGATGGTGTTTTTCCTGCCGAACCGGTCCGACAGACTGCCTGCCAGAATGGGGGTGAGCATGTAGCCCCAGAGACAGGCTGCACCCACCACACCGAGGATCGTCCTATCCGTGTGGAATTCCTGGATAAGCGAGGGTATAAGGGGGCCGTAGATCCAGCGCTGAATGAAGTAAAAGGCCATTCCGAGCCAGCCGACCATAAAGAAGAGGGTTCTTCTTGATTTCATTGGGAAGGTTTCACCGCTACCTTAGGCGATACTCCTGGTACTGACGGCAGAAGTCCGTACCCCCCTCCCTGAAGTTGCGTTGGGTGGCCTCAAGGATGGTAAAGACTTCAGAGAGATTCCGGGTGACATAGATAAGGTCCAGATCTTCTTCCCCGAGCAGTTGTTTCTGCAGCGGCCATTTACGGAACCACTCCACAAGGCCGAACCACATGTCGCCCAGGAGGATGATGGGTTTGTTGGAAATCTCTTTAACCTGGGCGAGTTGCCACGTATAGAAAAGCTCCAGCATGGTCCCTATTCCTCCGGGCATCACCACGAAGGCACTGGAAAGGGCCACAAAGCTGTCGAGGCGGTTCGAAAAATAGTCGAATTCCTTCTTTACGTCCAGGTGATTTGCCACGGCCTGTCCCTTGGGGAGTTTGATATTGAGGCCGATGGACTGCTGGGACTCATCTTTCCTGCCCACGAAATAGCCGTTGCTTGCCGCCTCCATGAGGCCGGGGCCGCCGCCGGTCACCAGGTCCATATCAGCCGAGGCTATACGCTCGGCGAGCTCATAAACCAGTCGGTAATCCGGGCTCTCCTCGTTTATCCTTGCAGATCCGAATATCGCCACTCTGAAACGTTGCTCCGCAGATTCGTACCTCTCAATGCCCGTAGGTATTTCGCAGACCGCTTCTTCCTGATGAGTTGCAGCAGCCTCGGGTGCGGATAGGTCGGGAGTCCGGCGTGTGCTGTCATTCTTCATCGACCACTATTCTCCTCTGTTCCGGTGCATCGATTCGCAGCTCCACGACCCAACCTTTGGTCCCTGCAGCCTCCCTGGCGTAGGATTGGTTGCCGTAGAGGCTGTCGAATATCTGAAGGTCGAAGAGTTCGTCATAGGTGTGCGCGGCAAATATGGTGTCCGGACAGGAGCATTCTCCTGTAACGGGAAGGTCCTTGACTTCGCCTGCGAAGCCGGTAGACTGCTCGAATTCCTGACAAAAATCAAGGGCCTTTCTTTCCGTTGAAAAGGCTCCGAAAAGACCTTTGCCCAGGATCATCCTGTCTACCACAACAAAAAGCCTCACTTCCTTCCTCCTTCGCTACAATGTTTTGCCACCGGGACCTTTGCGGGGCCACCCACTATTACAATGCAGAATTGAATCCCGGTGCAACAAAAAAACGACGTCGCCCTTTTCCGGCCGGTGGTTGTTAATTTTTGTGAAATCATGATAAACTCACGGGTCATCTGGACAGCTTAAGAACTGTCCATATGGTGAATCACCGTGAGCCCCCGTTCTTGCCGCCCCCAAAAGGTATGGGACGGGGCTGAAGGGTTCCGGTCAGGCTTAAAAGGAATGGCAGAAGCAACAAAGAAAGACCTTATCAGCAGGATCCATTTCGGCACTATACTCTGGGGGGTTTTGGTACTTGCCGGTCTCTATGGCACGGCCCTCCATAATTACGCGCTCTTCCACAGTCTCGTTTCCACCTTTACCCTTGTTGTGGCAGGCTCCATCTTCATCGTTGCCTGGAATTCACGGAGATTCCTGGACAACCAGTATGTCCTCTTTCTTGGTATAGGGTGCCTCTTTACGGCCGGAACAGAAATGCTCCACATGGTCGGCTACAACGGCGTCCCTTTGCTCAGGCCATACGATTCGTTCCTACATAATCAGTTGTGGGTGGCCAGTCACTATCTCCAGGCCCTCTCTTTTCTTGCCGCACCGCTTGCGCTGCGGAGAAGGGTCAGACCTCTCCTCGTCTTCGTCTTCTACGGGGTGGTCTTCATGATTTTCATGGGGACGGTATTCTTCTGGCACCAACCCCTGGACAGCCTCATGGCAAGGGTGGGAATCCAGACCTTCAACGGACTCAACTGCGCCATCATCTTCGTGATCCTGTTGGGCGCCGTTGGCCTCACGTCCCTTTACAGGAAAGAATTTGATCCTCTTGTGTTCAGGCTTCTCCTCATATCGTTCCTGTTGAGCATGGGGGCGGAATTCTTCTTTGCCTCCTATGTTGCCTATCGTGATGTGTTCAACATGACAGGCCATTTCACCAGACTCCTCTCCTTCTATGTTCTCTACAGGGCCGTTGTGGTGACCGGTCTCGTGAGCCCCTATGACCTTCTCTTCAGAAATCTGGCCCTTGCCAGGGACGGGTTGGAAGAGACCGTGGCCCTGCGGACCAGGGAGCTGACTGCCGCGAACGAGCGGCTTGAAGACGCTCTCTCGGAGCGTATAAAGGCTGAAGAGGCGCTGAAGATTTCAGAAGCCAACTACAGAAGGCTCCATGAATCCATGAGGGATGCCTTTGTGAGCGTTGACATGGAGGGTGTTATCAAGGACTCCAACGTTGCCTATCAGGAGATGGTTGGTTATGGCCCGGATGAGCTGAGGAAACTCACCTATGTGGACCTTACCCCGGAAAAGTGGCACGCCATGGAGGAGGAAATAGTGAGGGCGGAGCTATTATCCAAAGGGTACACAGGGGTCTACGAAAAGGAATACCGAAAGAAAGGGGGTACCATCTTCCCCGTGGAGTTAAGGACCTTTCTCCTCAGAGATGAAGCCGGAATTCCCGTCACCATGTGGGCCATTGTCCGCGACATCACCGAACGGAAGAGATCCGAGGAGACTCTGCACCGGGATTGGGAACTTTTGTCGAGGATCACGGAGACGAGTCCGGTGGGGATCATCCTTGTCGACCGGCAGGGGCGGATCATCTTTATGAACAGCCGGGCCGAGGAGATTCTCAACCTTGGGAAGGATGAGGCAGATGAGCGTTTCTACAATGATATTTTAGGGTCCGTCACCGATTTTGAGGGCCGGTCTCTTCTCCAGGAAGAGTTGCCTTTCAATCGGGTTAAAGCAGAAGAGGGGCCAATCTTCGACGTGCGCTGTGCATTGGAAGAGGGTGAGGGGAAAAGGATGCTTTCCATGAATGCCGCCCCTCTGCTCGACGCGGATGGTCAATTCGACGGCATGGTCTCTACTATTGATGACGTGACGCGGCAGGAGATGGCCGATGTGGCATTGCGGGAGAGCGAGAGCCGCTTTCGGGTCCTTTCTGATAGCCTGACCGAGGGGGTCTGTCTTCTTCGCATCATTTATAACGACCAGGGAGTTCCCGTCTATTACGAGATTCTTGATGTGAATCCTGAGTACGAAAGGATTCTCGGCCTTAAACGGGACGAGGTCATCCACAGGACTGCGACGGATGTCTATGGTACTCCGGCAGCACCCTACCTTGAGGAATATGCGGCTGCCGTGATGACGGGGAAGGCCTTTCATTTTGAAAGCTACTTTGCCCCTATGGACAAGATGTTTTACATCTCCGTCTCCGCCATGGGACATGACCGGTTCGCCACCGTCTTTTTCGATATCACCGAGCACCGGCGCATGGAGGACAGAATCCGTGACTCTGAGGAGTATTACCGGACGTTGATCCAGACCTCCCCCGATGCCATCACCATCCTGGACCGCCAGGGAAGGATCGTCTACACATCACCGAGAAGTTACGAGCTCTTCGGTGCACGCCCGGCGGCGTCGGATGCAAGTAGGGACACGGTAAC
>CAYOYU010000135.1:0-14116 GCA_964408265.1 uncultured Syntrophorhabdaceae bacterium | reverse complement strand
CTTTTCATCTCCCACGAACTGACGGGCTATTTTCTGAACACCATACACAACGTCTTTTTTTACGCTGATTTGTTGAGGCAAATCAGAGAGGCAATAAAGCGGGAAAGATTCAATGAGTTCTACGACAATTTCAAAGCAGAATGGAAAGGAGGTGAAATACAGAATGAACTTAGCATACGCAATGGGTAGTGGGGCAGCTTCAGGAGGGCAGGGAGGAAGTCAGTGGATGGGTCTTTTGCCGCTTGTACTCCTTTTTGTGGTCTTCTATTTCCTGTTGATCCGGCCGCAGCAGAAAAGGGCGAAACAGCAGAAAACGTTTATGGAAAACCTGAAGAAAGGTGATAAGGTTATTACTTCGGGTGGCATGTGTGGTACAATAACGGGCATTACCGATAACCTGGTAACTCTCGAAATTGCAGAGAAAGTGAGGGTGAGGGTTGTGAAGAGTTCAATAGTTGATTACGTGAAAGGAGAGTAATTGTGAGAAGGTATGAAAACATCATAGTAATTAACCCGGATATTACCAAAGAGGAGGAAGACGAACTCCTGAAAAGAATAGCGGGGCTTATGGAACGGTCCGGGATACAGACCGTGAAGACCGACGACTGGGCGGTCAGAAAACTTGCCTATCCCATCAAAAAGAAGGACAGAGGTCACTATATATTCTTCCTCCTGGACATGGAGGAGAAGAATGTCGCAGTGATGAGCAAGTTCTATCGGACCATCGACCCCATATTACGCCACATGTTCGTCGTTGTCGATGAAAAGAGAGAAAGCCCCAAGAAACCACCGGAGCAGGTCAGCTTTGATGAACTGGAAGGCGAGTTTCAGTGAACCGAGTCTTCCTCACCGGTACGATCAGGGATAGGGTAAAGGTGCGTTATACCCCTCAGGGCAGACGCATACTTCTGTTCCCCCTGCTGGTTGACGAAGAGGGCTTCACCATAGAAGTTCTTTATAAGGTGCCCGAAGGCGCCGGTGACTATGCCGGCAAGGCGGACGCCAGAGTGATGATAACCGGAACGCTTGCAAAGGCAGGCGAGAAGCCTGCACAGTTCTTACGGTTAAAGGCAAACAAAATTATGTTGATGGAGGAGTAAATGGCGAGGTTTACAAGAGGTACACGGACGCACGAAGGAGGCAAGAAAAGGGTATATGTAAGAAAAAGGGTCTGCAGGTTCTGTCAGGATCAGAACCTTGAGATCGACTACAAGGACCCCAGACTCCTTAAACATTTTATTACCGAACGCGGAAAGATCATGCCGAGACGTATGACCGGCACCTGCGCAAATCATCAGAGGAAGCTGAAGGAAGCTATAAAGATGTCGCGTCACATCGCCTTCCTTCCGTTTACCACGCTCTCCAGATAGGGCAGGGAGGTTAGGAAATGAAGGTCATACTTATAGAAGATCTCAAGGGTACCGGGAAGAGGGGCGAGGTTATCGAGGTGAAGGACGGATTTGGCCGAAACTTCCTTCTGCCCAAGGGAATTGCACTTCCTGCAACGGAAGGCAGCCTTAAGCGGCTTGAACATATCGTGAAGAGCGCCGTCAATAAGCGCGGCAGAGACCTGAAAGTGGCTCAGGATATGAAAGAGAAGCTGGAAGCGACCACCCTCATCGTAAAGAAGAAGGTGGGTGTGGACGGCAGACTTTTTGGTGGCGTGGCTCCCAAGGATAGCGTGGAAGCCATAGAGCGTGCCTCTGGCGTGGAGCTTGACAAGAAACTTATCAAGATGGATGAGACTATCAAGATGACCGGAGCCTATACGATCGCGATCCATCTTGAGAAGGATGTCAACGCTGAAGTGAAGGTGGAAGTGGAACAAGAACAATAAATGGTACGAGGTCCAAAGACTGTCACAGGATCGAACGGGGGGCGCATTCCTCCTCAGAACATGGAGGCGGAACTTTCTTTGCTCGGCGGGCTCCTGATTGATCCGGAATCGATCAATAAAGTGGTCGATATCGTGGGTCCTGAGGACTTTTACAAAGAAGCACACGAGCGAATCTATGAACTCATGATTGATCTCTACGAGAGAAATGAGCCCATAGATATCATCACTGTCAGTAGCGTTGCAAAAGACAAAGCTATTTTGGACAAGATCGGAGGGGCAGCCTATCTGAGCAGCCTCGCCGATCATATGCCCAGCGCTGCCAATATTACCCATTACGCAAAGCTGGTAAGAGAGAAGGCCCTGACGCGGCGGCTCATGGATGTCGCTACGATCATCATTGAGAAGGGGCACGTTTCCGATGTAAACATCGAAAGCTATATCGATGAAGCGGAAAGCATGATCTTCCAGATCGCCGAAAACAAACTGCGGCCGTCTTTTGTCTCCATGAAAGAGATTGTTTGGGAGAACATGAAAACCATAGACAGGCTGTTTCAGAAGAAACAATCTGTTATCGGTGTTCCTACCGGGTTTGCCGACCTTGACAAGATGACAAGCGGGTTGCAGCCTTCGGATCTCATTATAGTTGCGGGACGTCCCAGTATGGGCAAAACTGCCTTCTGTATGAATATTGCCGGGTATGTCTCCATGCTTTCAGAGGGGCGGTTGCCGGTGGGCATCTTTTCCATGGAAATGTCCAAGGAACAGCTCGTGACAAGGCTCCTTAGTTCAGAGTCCACCGTCGATCACTCGAAGCTCCGCACGGGCATGCTTTCTCCCGGGGAATGGGGGAATCTGACACATGCAGCCAGCAGGCTCGGCGAGGCAGCACTTTTCATCGATGATTCACCGGGGCTTACCGTTCTTGAGGTGAGGGCCAGGGCCCGAAGGCTGAAAAAGGAACACGACTTGAAGCTTCTGGTCATAGATTACCTCCAGCTTATGAAGGGGCGGTCCTCCCTGGAGCGCAGGGAACAGGAGATATCCGAAATCTCGCGATCCCTGAAGGCCCTTGCCAAGGAGCTGAATATCCCCGTCATTGCCATATCCCAGCTAAACAGGAAGGTGGAGGAGAGAAACGACAAGAGACCCCAGCTTGCTGATCTGCGTGAGTCCGGAGCAATTGAGCAGGATGCTGACGTAATTGTTTTCATCTATCGGGATGAAGTGTACAATAGAAACTCTGACAAGAGAGGCACGGCGGAGATCATTATCGGAAAGCAGAGGAACGGGCCTACGGGTAAGATCGACCTGAAGTTCCTGGATACCTGTGCCAGCTTTAAGGACCTGTATAGAGAATGAACGTACCCAATCTGCTGTCCATATTCAGACTTGTGGTCACCGTCTTTTTTATACTTGCCGTCAACAATGGCCAGTTCAGGCTTGCCTTGTACCTTTTTATCATCCAGGGTGTAAGCGACCTTCTTGACGGGTTCCTTGCTCGGGTAATGGGCAAGAAGACAGCGCTCGGCGCGTTCCTTGACCCCGTAGCCGACAAGACCATGCTTGTCTCGGCCTACATCGTGCTTTGCATCCACAATCTTTTGCCTCTATGGATCACCGCCATCGTGCTCATTCGCGACCTTGTGCTTGCCATGGGGTTCCTTGCGCTCAGGAAGGTTGGTATACGCTTCAGGTTGTCTCCCAGTATCCTGGGCAAAGCAACGACAGGTTTTCAGATACTTGCCGTTGTCTATGTACTCTGGTCCGACTCAAGAGCCTATGGTACCTATTTCTTCCTGACCACCGCATTGTTCACAATCGTTTCCGGCCTCCACTATGTCACCGTCGGCCTGCGCATGCTGAGCAGGAAACGGGCGCTGACGGAGTAGCAGGGCCTTCGGTTCCTTAGGCCTCAAAGGGCAACAAATCATTGACAAGGCCTGTTTTTTCTCATTACTATGTAAAAAAATGGGGAGGAGGTTATTATGGCGATAAGGATTGGAATCAACGGATTCGGGAGGATAGGACGGCTGGTTTACAGGGCCGGTTTGAAGAACAAGGACCTGGAATTCGTGGCCGTCAACGACATTGCAGATGCTGAAACATTGGCCCATCTGCTCAAGTATGACTCGGTGCACGGGACCCTTGAAGGAGCGGTGAAGCCGGTCGACGGAGGGATCTCGGTTAACGGCAAAGAGTTGAAAACCTTCTGTATCAGGGAACCGGAGCAGCTTCCGTGGAAGGAACTTGGAGTGGACGTTGTGCTTGAAAGCACCGGTAAATTTACTGATCGGGCCGGGGCAGAAAAGCATCTGAAGGCGGGCGCGAAGAAGGTCGTTGTGTCCGCCCCTGCGAAGAACCCGGATGTGACCTTTGTCCTCGGAATAAACCAGGAAGTCTATGACAAGACAAAGCACAACATCATATCTATGGGTTCCTGCACTACCAACGGCCTGGCCCCAATCACCAAGATTCTTCATCGCGAATTCGGTATCGAGTGCGGGTTGATGACAACGATCCATGCCTATACCAACGACCAGGTTATA
Organism: uncultured Syntrophorhabdaceae bacterium; assembly: GCA_964408265.1. Lineage (GTDB taxonomy): Bacteria > Desulfobacterota > Syntrophorhabdia > Syntrophorhabdales > Syntrophorhabdaceae > CAYOYU01. The sequence continues at coordinate 9,733 of CAYOYU010000135.1, read as the reverse complement.
CAGGATGAACCTCACAAGGATCTCCGGAGAGCCCGTGCTGCAGCCCTCTCCATGATACCGACCACAACGGGCGCTGCGAAAGCCATATCCGAAGTGATACCGGAACTGAAAGGGCGGCTTGACGGCCTTGCCATAAGGGTGCCTTTGCCCAACGTCTCCATCGTGGATTTCGTGGCAACGCTGTCCAAGGCGACAACGAAAGAGGAAGTGAACGAGAAATTCAGACAGTATGCCGACGGACCAATGAAAGGCATATTGTTGTGCAGCGACGAACCGCTTGTTTCAAGGGATTTCAACGGGAACAGCCACAGTTCCATCGTTGATATGCCGAACACTTTCATGATCGGTGGAAACATGGTGAAAGTCCTTGCCTGGTACGATAACGAGTGGGGATTTTCCTGCAGGATGGTCGAGCTCTTTTCGTACCTTATGAAATGACGGATTCGAGGGTATCCACTGAACCCTCTACCATACATGCTGCAGTGGGAGGCCTAATATGAAGTATGTTGATCAGATCGAGTTAAAGGCTCAGAGAGTCTTCATCCGTGTGGACTTCAACGTGCCTATGGATGAGGCGGGAAGCATCGCGGACGATACACGGATAAAAGCCCATCTACCTACGCTTACCTATGTGCTCGAAAAGGGTGCGAAGATAATCGTCGGTTCCCATATGGGCCGACCAAAAGGCAAGAGATCGGATAAGCTCTCCCTCAAGCCGGTGGCTCTGAGGCTTTCGGAACTTCTTCAGAAAGAGGTGAAGTTCCTGGATGACTCTGTGGGAGAAGGAGTGGAAAAGGCTGTCTCTGAGATGAAAGAGGGCGATATCATACTTCTCGAAAACCTCAGGTTCTACATTGGCGAAGAAAAGAATGAAAAGGACTTTGCCGCCCAACTGGCGAAACTGTGTGACGTATATGTGGACGACGCCTTCGCGGTCTCCCACCGGGCAGCTGCATCCAACGATGCCATAACGGGATTTGTGAAGGTCTGTGCGGCGGGGTTTCTGCTGCGGGATGAGATAGAGTATTTCCGCAAGGCTATGGAGAATCCTGTACGGCCACTTGTTGCCATCATCGGCGGTGCCAAGGTGTCGGACAAGATCGGCGTGCTCGGTAATCTGGTCGAGAAGGTAGATAAGCTTGTGGTGGGTGGGGGCATGGCTTTCACCTTCCTCCGGGCTTTGGGATATGAGGTGGGAAACTCCCTCTGTGAAGAGAATATGCTGGAAACGGCAAGGAACATTGTGGAAAAGGCGAAGTCCAAGGGGGTGAAGCTTTATCTGCCCGTGGACTGTGTCATGGCGGAGAAGGTGTCTGCCGACGCGGTTTCCCGGACAAACCCGATCCAGGAGATTCCGGTGGGATGGATGGGCCTCGATATCGGACCGGCGACCACCCTGCTCTTCGCCGAGGCGATACAGGATGCGAAGACGATTGTCTGGAACGGCCCCATGGGCGTCTTCGAAATAGACGCCTTTTCCCGCGGAACCTTTGCCCTCGTAACCTACGTGGCTAATGCGCATGCGCTCTCCATTATCGGCGGTGGCGACACCGATGTTGCCGTCCACCGTGCCGGGGAAGCGGCGAGGATGTCATACATCTCCACCGGCGGAGGAGCGTTCCTGGAACTTCTGGAAGGAAAAACCATGCCGGCAGTGGCGGCCCTTGAAAGGTGCGGGTGAATCTTATGAGAACGTGGATGGTTGCAGGAAACTGGAAAATGAATAACACCATGAAGGATTCAATTGCGCTGGCTGATGGGGTCAAGGCGGCAGCAGGAGGCATGACCGGCGGTGATGTGGTGCTCGCGCCGCCATTCACGGCGCTCCACGCTGTGGCCCTAACCATCAAGGGGTCACGGATATCCTTGGCTGCGCAAAATATGTTTTATGAGGAGAGAGGGGCCTTCACCGGTGAAATATCGCCTGCCATGCTCCTTGACACCGGTTGCACCTTTGTCATTCTCGGTCACTCTGAGCGAAGGAAGTACTTTCGCGAGACCGATGAGGATGTGAACCGTAAAGTGAAGAAGAGCCTCTCGGCCGGACTGAAGCCTATCGTCTGTGTAGGCGAGACCGAAGAGGAACGCGAAAAGGGCGTAACGGAGTTCGTTGTAGGGATCCAAGTAAAAAAAGCATTGAATGGTATTGAAAAAATCGACGATATTGTGGTAGCTTATGAGCCGGTCTGGGCGATAGGGACAGGCAAGAATGCGAGCCCCATGGAAGCCCAGGAGGTACACAGGTTCATCCGAAGCCTCTTAGGAGACCTGTACGGCAGTGTTTGTGACGGAATAAGGATATTATACGGCGGCAGCGTAACCCCTGAAAACGTCAGTGACCTCATCGAAATGAAAGATATCGATGGTGCACTCGTGGGTGGCGCTTCGTTGAAAGCTGATATGTTTAGTGGTATAATCCAGAAGGTGGCGGAGAAGAGTTGATGCTGACGGCAATAGCAGTATTACACATTATAGCAACCATTGCGCTGATACTGATAGTGCTTCTTCAGACCGGCCGCGGTTCGGAGATAGGCGCAGCTTTCGGAAGCGGGTCCAGCCAGACGCTCTTCGGCAGTTCAGGTTCAACAAGTTTTATGACTAAGCTGACCACGGCTACGGTGGTCATATTTATGGTTACCAGTCTGCTCCTGGCCTATTTTTACAGCCACAGACAGTTCGTGACAAAGACCCCGCCTGTGCAGACGGAACAACAGGTACCGCAGCAAGCACCTCAGCAAGTACCGCAGCAGGTGCCGGCAAAGGACGCAAAGTGAGTGCCGAAGTGGTGGAATTGGCAGACACACCATCTTGAGGGGGTGGCGGGGAGACCCGTGCGGGTTCAAATCCCGCCTTCGGCACCATATAACATCAGGTGATACACAGAAGGGGTTGGAACATGAATTGTTCCCGCCCCTTCTTAGTCTTCTCTTCATTAACTTGGCTATATGATGAAGCAATCAGGGGGGGCAGCATGCTCACCGTTGCTGAGGCATTGAACCTCAGCCTGAAGTATCACCGTGAGGGCAAGTTCAACGAGGCGGACCGTCTCTACCGTGAAATCCTCAAGATAGAGCCGGATAACGCAGACGCCTTGCACCTTCTCGGGGTTCTCTCGCACCAGACAGGCAACAATGGTGCCGCAATGGACCTCATCGGAAAAGCCGTACAACTGAGACCAGGGAAGCCTGATTACCGCAACAACCTGGGCGAAGTCTATAGATCCCTTGGGCGACTGGCGGAGGCTGAGAGATGCTATCGTCATGCCCTTTCGCTGCGCCGGGAATACACGGATGCCAGCAACAATCTGGGCTTGGTCCTCTACCTGCAAGGACGCATCGACGAAGCCCTGAAACAGCTTAATCTTGCCCTGCAACTGAACCCGGTATCCCATGAAGTCCACAATAATCTGGGTCTTGTCTTCCATGAGATGGGGCACCTGGCGGAAGCAAAAGAGGAATTCCAGCGAGCCCTTTCCATAAAGCCTGATTATGTCGAATCCTTCAATAACCTCGGCAACCTGAGCAGAGAAATGGGGAACTTCAGTGAGGCAGTGACATATTACAATCGGGCATTAGGATCGAAGCCCCATTTTGCGGAAGCAATCAACAATCTCGGGGTGACCCTGCAGGAACTGGATCGCCTTGAAGAGGCCATCGCCTGCTATCGTAAATCCCTCGCGCTGAAGCCTGCCTACATAGAAGCCCTGAACAACCTGGCCATGGCTTCTCACGAATGCGGACTGCAAAAGGATGCGTTGGCTTATTACGCTGAAATCTTGCGTCTCAAGCCCGGTCTTGTGAAGGCAAGGTGGGGCAACGCTATGGCGCAGATCCCCCTCCTTTACGACCTCCCTGAAGAGATCGGGGCCAGCCGTGAGCGCTACCGTATAGAACTTGAATCTCTCGCCGGGACGATCCCTCTCGATACGCCGCAAGACATTCAAACCGCAGCAAAGGCGTTGGGCACGGCGCAACCGTACTACCTTGCCTACCAAGGTCAGAATGACCGCGACCTGCAGAGCCTTTATGGTGACCTCGTCTGCCGGATCCAGGCCTTGCGGTATCCTCAGTGGTCCCGCCCGCTGCCTTTGCGTGTTGTGAACCCAGGGGAGCCCTTGCGGGTGGGCATTGTGTCTCGGTTCTTCTGCTATCACTCCGTCTGGAAGATGCGGATTCGGGGATGGCTGGAACAGGTTGACAGGAGCCGTTTCCACCTGTACGGCTACTTCACGGGAAGGAAGAAGGACGAGCAGACTGAACTTGCCAGGCAGTGGTGCCACAGCTTCAAGGAGGACTTTTACACCTTCGAAGACTATTGCCGGACTATCGAAGAGGATGATCTTCACGTCCTCATCTATCCCGAGGTCGGCATGGACCCAACGACGCTGAAACTGGCTTCCCTTCGCCTTGCTCCGGTGCAGTGCGCCTCCTGGAGCCATCCCGAAACTTCTGGGCTGCCCACCATAGACTACTTCCTGGGCAGTGACCTTATGGAACCTCCCGATGCCGATGACCACTACCGTGAACGGCTTGTGCGCCTGCCTAACCTCGGTGTCTACTACGTCCCCCCGGAGACCGCGTCGGCGGCCGCCACAAGGGAGGATTTCGGTCTTCGGCCCGATGCCACAGTCTACCTCTGTGCACAGTTTCTTCCCAAATACCTGCCTCAGTACGATGAGATTTTGCCCCGTATCGCGGCGCAGTCGGGCAACTGCCAGTTCGTCTTTCTCAGTTTCCCTAAGTCCTCCCAGGTCACGGATCGTTTCAGGGAGCGTCTTTCTCTTGCCTTTCGGCGCCTGGGCCTTGACAGCGAAGAATACGTTGTCGTGCTTCCTTATCTCGATGCCCCATCCTACAAAGCGTTAAACAGACTGTCCGATGTCTTCCTTGACGCCATCGGGTGGTCCGGGATGAATACGACCCTGGAAGCAATCGAGGAAGGTCTCCCGGTAGTCACCTTACCGGGCCGCTTCATGCGCGAGCGCCACACTTTTGCGGTGCTCACCATGATGGATGTAAAAGATACCGTAGCTTCCACCGCAGATGAGTATGTGGATCAGGCGGTCCGGCTGGCCAGGGATCCTGCCTACAGGCGGCACATCGCCCTCAGAACGGCGGAAAGGAGGCACCGGGTGTACCAGGACGGCACAGCCATCCGTGCCCTTGAAGAGTTTCTCCGGGAATCTACATTTCCATCCCGTAATATGGTATAGCTCTTGGAAGCAGGAGCAACGGAATCCCCGAAGGTTTAAAGGAGGTGTGCCATTCAGAATCCCATTACCAAATATGATACCGTCCCTTATGATAGCAAACCCTTCCCTCAGACCCATCCGGACAGGCTCCATACCATAGCGCGACTCTTCGATATGAATCCGGCGCCCATTGAGCGCTGCCGGGTACTGGAACTCGGGAGTGCAAGCGGCGGAAACATTATTCCCATGGCTGCAGCTTTGCCGGATAGTGAATTCATTGGTATAGATCTGTCGGCCCGCCAGGTTGCCTCGGGCCAGGGGATCATCGAGGAGTTGGGGCTCAAAAACATCAGGCTTGAACACCGGAGCATCACCGATGTGGGCCTGGACTACGGCCAGTTCGATTACGTAATCGCTCACGGAGTCTATTCCTGGGTGCCATCTGAAGTCCAGGATAAGATCCTCCTCATATGTAAAAAGAACCTCGCTCCCCAGGGTGTCGCCTACGTGAGCTATAACACGCTGCCCGGCTGGCACATACGGGGTATGATCAGGGATATGATGCTCTATCATTCGTCGAGGTTCGGCGATGAAAAGGAGAAGGTTGCCCAGGCAAGGGCGCTCGTCGACTTCCTCGTCAAATCTGTGCCGAACGAAAAGAGCACATACGCACAGTGGCTCAAAGAGGAATTGGAGGTAATTCAGAAATCGGCAGACTACTATATATTTCATGAACACCTTGAACAGATAAACGTCGCCCTCTACTTCCATCAGTTCATGGCCCTGGCGGGGAGTAAGGGGCTTCAGTATCTCGGGGAAGCCGAGTTTCACACCATGCTCGGAACGAGCGTGCCGGCAAAGACAAACGAAACATTGCGAAAACTCTTTCCCGATTCGATCAACTATGAGCAGTACCTTGATTTCGTCCGGAACCGGATGTTCCGGCAGACGCTCCTGACCCATTCAAACGTTCCGCTCAAGCGTAACGTGGACGGAAGCAAGCTCTACGACCTGTTCCCTGCAAGCGGGGTTAGCCCGGTATCATCTTCCCCGGATATCATCTCGGTCAAGAAAGAGAGTTTCAAGACTCCCGGAGGTGTCACCTTCGACACCGACAGACCCATCATCAAAGCGGCGCTTGGGACTCTCTTGAAGGCATGGCCGCAGCAGGTTTCCTTTGAGAATCTCTTCACTGCGGCTCTTGGCCAGTTATATGCCGGGGTATCGATAGATGAAGCCAGGAAGAGTCAGGAGCGGATATTCCTCGGTTCCGACTTCCTGCGCCTTTACGCCTGGGGAGCCATTGAACTCCATTGCGCCCCGCCGGCCTTTACCATGGTTCCTCCGGAGTTTCCGGAGGTCAGCCCCCTGGCCAGGGCGCAGGCAAGGAGAGGGCTCCTTGTTACGAATTTCCGCCACGAGCCTGTCATGCTGGATGAGCCGCTCCGCCAGGTCGCCATGCTCCTTGATGGTTCGAGAGACAGTGAATCTGTCCTCGCGTCCGTGGAGAAGTTGATTGAAGCCGGGATTCTGACATCCCAGAAAGACGGGGCACCTGTTGAGGCCGACAAGGTCAGGCCACAGTTAGCGCTGTTGATTCAGGGTCTTATACAGAACCTGGGTCGGCTCTCTCTACTCAAGGCGTGAAGTTCTATTCCCAGGTAATTCCCTTGGTCTTCAGGAAAGCCTGTGCGTCCGAGTCTCCCAGGCGGGCTGCTGCCTTAAGGTCTTCCTCGGCCCGGAAGTAATTCCCCAGAGAACCGTACGTGGCCCCTCTGAGGGCGTATGCTTCGGCATATTTCCGATTCAGGTCGATGGCTTTGTCGAAATCCTTTATGGCCTCTTCGAAACTGCCCAGTCTGTAATAGGCAGAACCTCTGTCAAAGAAAGTCTGAGAGTTATCCTGCTTTAATTCCAGGGCTTTGCTGTAATTATCCACAGCCTGGCGGTATTCCCCCAGCCTGAAATATGAGGAGCCTCGCATGCTGTATGCGTCCGGGTAGTGTGGATTCAGCTCGATGACCTTGTCGAAATCCTTGATTGCCATGGGGTAGTTGCCCATCTGGTGGTAGGTCGCCGCTCGGACCACGTAAGCCTCCGCTTGATTCGGCTTCAACTGGATATACCGGTCGAAATCCTTAAGGGCCATAAGGTACTTGCCCCAGCGGTGATACACGGCTCCCCGATCGAGATAGACTTCGGCAGAATCAGGGACGAGGTCTATGACCCCGCTGAAATCAGTGATCGAATCCTTGTATCTGCCAAGGTCGGCGTAAATGGTGCCGCGGTTTCGGAGAGCCCTCAGGAAAGTGGGGACCGTCTTTATGGCCGAGGAAAAAGCTTTCAAGGCTTCATCAGTGTTCTGGGCGGACTGGAAATGGAGCCCTTTCTCGAACCAATCCATGCTGCTCAACTTCTTGATTGCATCCTGATAGTCCGATATTCTGGTTCCGGAGACCTTCAGTTCGGCTTTCCTTCTGGATGCTTGTATCCCCTGATTATCCCTGCCGAGTTTCCCAAGTTCTTTGAGAAGGTCACCGGTCTTCTGCAGGGCCCAGTCGAAATCCGCCAGCTTCTTTGCATCATTCTTGACTGCGGCGAGAAGTCTCAGAAACTCATCCTGGTCTATCCGGACTTCCAGCTTCAGGTAATATATTTTCCCGTCCCATTTTTCCTCTATTAAAACAGGTCGGAGCAGGCATAACCCCGCGGCTGCTACCTGGTTCTCCGTAAGCCCCAGTTTCTGGACCGCCTCTTCCTTCTGAAATTCTGTCCCCACGTCAGCGAAGAGAAGCCTCTTCGCCTGTTCAAGGGCTATCACCCTGGAGCTGGATTTGTTGTCGAGATTGTTTGCCGAGTAAGCGTACTGACGTCCAACGGAGACAATTTCCGCCCGGACTGGCCCTGTCCAAATGAGTACAAGGAAGAGGAGACAGGAGATCGATCTTAAGGCAGTCCATTGAGACCAGACCTTCGACCCAGCGAATATCACGTCTTCCCCCGGACATGATAAAACAGAATCAACATAGCCAATAGAATGATTATAACATAACGGGCACTATGGAGTGCAAGACGGACTGAACAATCATTCCCGCCGGTACCGCATCTTCTCCATTGGCCTGTCCGTTGAGAAACTATCAGTTGCAACGAAAAGTCTGTGACTTGAGCAGAATGGATGCAGCAAAGCCCGTGAAAAAATACACAAATGTGACATACGTCATTGACAGTAGTACTACTGTCTCTGTATAGATAGAATACCGGCGGCAGGGTTAGTCGGTTGCCGCTATTCGTATTTGTAGGGATTGCAGTACCGGACCTGAATGCTTTGAAGGATTGCTGGCGTATGGTCGGAAGACGACAGACACGGAGGATAAAGGGACGCCCGGGTGCTGAACCTGAATATCCGGTTCTCCTAAAAAAAGGGCAAATGTAGTCACACAGTGAAGGCCCGTTTCATCCTCTGACCAGAATAAAAATGCATCGGGGGAACCTGCGGGAAACATTGACAGTAAAGGGTTTAGAAAAGGAGGAACATTTAAATCTTTTAATGTTTTTTCTTGACATCAAAATACGGCGTCACTACAATCGTACTATGTAGCCGAAGAACTATGTTCATTCGGGGGGATTTCTTTTCTTGCATACAGGATTTGATTTTATACCGAACGGAAGCGCGAACAATATTAAACCCTGATATAGGAGGACGTTATGGGGTCGAAAGTTAGTACCAGAATCATCGGTGTATGTGTAGGGCTTTTGCTTTTGATACCCGGGGCCTTACGCGCAGCAGAGGAGACGTTTTTGGTGAAAAAGATCGTCTTCTCCGGCAACAGGGCCTTAAGCACCCAGGTCCTGGCCCCCATAGTGAAGCCTTACGAGGGTAAGGAGTGTACGCTCTCAGACCTCCAGAAGTTGGGGGCGCTCGTCACCGAGACCTACCAGAAGAAGGGCTACGTGATCGCCAAGGCCTACATCCCGGAGCAGGAGATCAGCGAAGGGGTTGTCCAGGTTAATGTGCTGGAAGGGGCTATCGGCGAGGTGAAGGTCCAGGGCTCCCACAAGTATTACTCCACGGACTTCATCAAACGCCACTTCGACCCCATTATCAAAGATAAGGCGTTGAATCAGGCTTCCCTGGAACGGGCACTCCTCGTCCTCAATGAGTACCCGAAACTGAACGTCCAGGCGACCCTCCAGCAGGGTAAGGAGCCCGGCACCACCGATATCCTGGTCACCGCCGACAACTCCATGCCCATCCATGTCACGTTGGATTACAACAACTTCGGCTCCAAGCTGACGAGCCGTGGCCGCTTTGGCGCAACCTTCGATATCGGCAACTTCCTGAAAGAGGGCGCCATCCTGTCACTGCGCGGCCTTTCGGGTTCCAATCCTGACGAGATGCTCTTCGGACGGGGTTCCTACTCTATTCCCCTCAACTCCCTGGGCACCCGCCTCGCCGCCTATTATTCACGCGGCGATTTTGACGTAGGTGGTGACTTCGCCATCCTCAACATGAAAGGCAAGGTCGAAGCTTACGGGTTGTCG
>CAYOYU010000134.1:7780-14205 GCA_964408265.1 uncultured Syntrophorhabdaceae bacterium | reverse complement strand
TCCGCATCGTAGCCCAGCATGGCGCACACTGCGGGATTGACGAAAGTGACGTATCCGTTGGTGTCCATGCCGAAGATGCCTTCATCCGTTGACTCAAGGATGAGGCGAATCCTCTCTTCGGCGCTTTCCCGCTCCTCCCGTTCCCGGGCAATCCTGAGGGACGTGGCGATGGATTCGGCGGCCTTCTCCATCCACTTCCACTGGCTCTCGTCAACTTTTTCAATAAGGCAGACTTCCACGACGCCTGCCAGTACACCACTCGACTTCAAGGGATAGGTGAGCACCTGGAGGGGAGGGGCGGACCCGATACCGAAGTGAATCCAGAACGATTCATCCCGGGGCACGGTGAGGATGTATTCTCCCTTGAAGGCGCACTCGCCCACAGAGCCTTCTCCGAGACCGAAGGAATCAGGCAGGCTTATCCCTGCGGGCAACGCGTGGGCGGCATAACGATGGAGCCTCCCTGCGGCACCCAGGACAAAGAGAGCCCCTCTCGGCGTTCTGAAAAAATTGACTATTGCATCCAGAGAGGACTCTGCCACTTCAGAAAGGTTCTTTGCAACCTGAAGGCGTGCGTTCAGGGTCGCAAGGATTGCCTCTATGTTGGCGCGTTCTTCCAATTCGCGGCTGATCCGTTCCAGCTCTGCCGCCCGTTCGTTTGATTGCCGGGAAAGCGCCTCCAGTTCCCCGGTTCGGGCCTCCAACTGCGATGAGTACGTCTCCAGTTTGGCCTGGACCGCTGCCCTCTCAGCCACATCTTTTTTCAGGCGGTGGTTCCAGATGATCACGAAGGCGATGATGATGAGCAGTACCGCGGTGAGTGGGCCGTAGACCTTCCAGTTGATGCCCTGGCGGTATTCTACGGTGAGCCATCGGTCCGTTATGGCGGCCCTTTCCTGTTTTGACAGGCTCGCCAGAGCCTTGTCGAGTGCTGATGCGAGGAGCGGCCAGTCTTTTCTGACGCCGAAGGCCATTTCGTAGTTGTAGGGGGTCTGGGCGGCTATCTTAAGGTTGTTCAGCCCCAGTTTGTCGATGTTGTAGGAGACGATGGCCATATGCTCTATATAGGCATCTATTTTGCCTGAGGAGAGGTCCACAAGAGCGGTACGGACATCGGGCAGGGATATGAGCGGCATATTCGGATAGTCGCGTTTCATGCTCGCCTCGACGATGAGGCCTTTCAATACGCCAACCTTAAGGCCCTGGAGGTCGTCGATGCCTTTTATATTGCGTACATCCTTGCGGGTAACGATGACCGAAGCGAAGGTGGCGTGGGGTCTCGTAAAGAAGATATCTTTTGCCCTTTCGGGATCAGGTGCGATCTTCGGGATGACGTCGATTTCACCCTCTTTCATCTTCTTCATTGCCTGAGCGACGTTGAGCCCGGGAACAAGCACCATACTTACGCCGAGGCGCTTCAGGCAGGCTTCCATAAAGCCGGCGCTGATGCCGGAATAAACGCCTTTCTCGTCAATGAACTCAAAGGGCGGCCGTGCCGAATCAACCCCCAGTCGCAGTTGTTTACCGGCAAGAAAAGCCTTCTCCTCCGGGGTAAGATCAAGCTTGAAATCTGCGGCATAAGCAACACCCTCTTTTGTCGCGGCCGACCCCAGCCATTTCTCCTTGAGCACCTTCAGTTCATCGTCGGATATACTCTTCATGCCCTTTTCGAAGATGCCCGCGAGGATCTTCAGGTCCTTCCTGACACCAACATGGAGGGGGATCGGTTTCTCTTCGCTGATGCCCAGGCTGCCGCCTACCTTGAGATTCGTGATCTGGAGCTGTCTGGTAACATGGTCGATGACAGGCATGAGGTCGAACAGGGCGTCTGCCTTGCCTGTGGATACCGCCTGAATGGCAGCCGTTGTATCTTTTACCGTAACAACACTTATGCGGGGATGGGATTTCAGAGCGTTTTCAAGAAAGAAACCCTTTGGTGCAGCGAACTTCTTCCCGTAGAGTTCTTTGACGGAGGTGATCGCGGGGGAGTCTTTGCGCGTATAGAGGGCCTGTATCATAGTGATATAGGGGGATGTGAACTCGAGGAACTTTGCGCGTTCCTCGTTCTTTGCAATGTTGAGCATCACATCGAGCCGCCCTTTCTTTACCATTTCCAGGAACTCATCCCAGGATGGACCGCTGATGAATTCGATTTCGAGCCCAGTCTTTTGGGCCAGCAGCTTCATATAGTCGATGGAAAACCCCTTAGGGAGGCCGTTTTCATTAAAGTTGAAAGGTGCCCAATCCTTTTCGTTGTGGACTCTTATGGGGCCTGTCTTGGCTAAGAATTCTTTCTCCTCTTTTGTGAGGAGGGAGGCAAAGCCTGCAGGGACCTTGGTGGCCGCCTCTTTAGCTGAGGACGGAAAGGCCGCAGACAGAAAGAAGAAAGCTATCGTGATAACAAGAAGAATCCTCTTTAAATTCATTGTGGTCACCACTAAATGTTTGAATTTCGTTGTCTGTCTAATGAGCCTGTGGGTTCAGGTTCAGCCATACCGCTTTCCCTCTATTATATTCATGCCACGCTGTATAACAATCCTAAACCTCTTGGCCTGGCCGGGGACAGAACCTTTCCCTCGGCGCAAAGGCTTGGTCCATAGAACACTCCCGCTGGATTCAAGAGTGTAGACCGTCGCAAAGTAAACGGGGCGCCTGACGGTGAAGGGGCTCCGCCCCTGTGAGCGGCACGGTCAGCGCGACCGGCGCCGGTGGTTGGAGGAGAATCTAGGTTCCGTTTTTCTGATCCGGGATAAGGAGCGAATTTGGAGAAACCTGCCGGGTCGTTGGGAGTTGCCAAGTCACTCTTCGTCATCAGGTAGGTTTCGAGAGAACATAGTGAAATCCTAAACATTTGGCCGGAGCGAGTCAATCATTTTCTTAACAGGAGTCGCCGGATCCCAAAGCCCGTCATCTTCAGTGGCGCTAATCGTCACCGGGCAACAAGTTGACGGAGCGGCGGCGGTCATGTCTTCATGAGGAGAGCCACGGCGGCATGGCAAAAATGACTGCTTCCTGCTATGGACAATGCCGATAGGCTCAAATACCCTCATAAGTGAGAGATCAATGACCCCTCCAGGGGAACTCAATCTGCGCATGAAAAAAGGAGAAGGCATGGATGAGAAGATAAATTATCCTGCATACCGTTGGCTTGTACTTGTAACGACCTGTCTCGTCTTCATCTCCTACACCATAGACATGATTGTCTATGCGCCCATATTCGGAGAGGTGGCAAAGGATCTGCAGATAGACATGGGGGCGGCTATCCAGCTCTCCATGGCCTTTGCCGTTGCTCTTGCCCTTGGCATGATCCTGGGAGGACCCCTGGTTGACAGGTGCGGTATTGCCTTTGTCTTCGTCATAGGCATGCTCTGTGCGACCGTTCCCGCCACGCTTATGCCCTGGGTCGGCAAGACTTACACAACGGTCTTCGTGCTGCGGCTGGTCCAGGGGGCCGTAGGCATGGTCTTCGGCGCCATAGGACCCGTCCTGGCACTCTGGTTCCCGCAGAAGGAACGGGGGCTTGCAAGCGGTCTCATCATGTGCTGCCTTTCCCTGGGCCCTGCCATCGGAGTGGTCGCTTCACCCATGATCTTTGCGGCTGCCGGAAGCTGGCAGATTACGATTGCGCTGCTGGCCATGCCTGGCTGGCTCGGCCTGGTCATGACGCTCATCGTAATGCGCAGACCCCCTTCTCCGGAGGTAATCCAGGCTTTGCAGGCAATGCAGCCGTCCGGGGCAGGAGCGACATACGGCTCAGCATTCAAAATACCCATGACCTGGATCGGCACGGCAATCGTCTTTTTCAACTCCTGGGCTATCAACGGACTCTATAACCTGGTGCCGCCATATCTGGCTGCACCGCACCCGATGGGTGTGGGCCTCGGTCCGGCTGTTGCGGGTGGGCTTACGCTTCTATGCGTGATCGTCGGAATTCCTTCTTTTATACTGGGTGGTCTCTTTTTCGACCGGGTGGCGAAGGGAAAGAGCCGGCCCGCGGTGTTTATCAGCTTTGCCATGGCGGGAATCTTCTCCTATCTCTGTCTCGTGCCCGCCGTGTACCAGAATATGAGTCTCCTCATCCTCTGTCTCATCCTTGCGGGCTGGGGCGTGTCATTCGCGGGGCCTTCTCTCGGTGCTTTCGTTGCCATGAACTACCCTCCTAATCTGGCGGGCAGCATGGTGGGATGGTGGTTCGGGTTCGGTACCCTCGGCGGCGCCTTCGGTACCTTCCTCGCGGGGGTCGCCGCTGCAAAGACCCAGTCCTTCTACTGGGCGATTGCGCCTATTGCGCTTGTTTCGGTTGTGGGAATTCTGCTCACACTCGCCCTTAGGCCGCAGCGGCAGAGCTGACCAGAGTGCCTTTCTTGCCCATTCGGGCGGTGCGTAGAAGATATGCGTCGTCGCGTCCGGATATGCCGCCGGTTGCCTGATGGTCCTGTCGAAGCCGTTTATGAAATCAGATTCTGCCGGACATTTCTCTATTGCGCGAGTTCGAACCCGGTTGCTCCTTCCCGATGTCCGGGAGGAATTCGGAGATTTTCTCCCAATGAGTCTTGGCAACTATCTCCGCCCACTTGGACGGGTCCGCTGAGGCCTTCACTCTGCCGGCAATGAAAGCCCGTTTGGCTGCCTCCGGGTCCTGGGGCTGCACAGGCTGTTTATACATCTCGAACTCACCGGACTCCATTTTCTTCATCTGCTGCTCGTAGAGGGCCCGCTGCTCGGGAGATAGCTGAGCCATGGCAGCCTCATATTTGGCACGGACATCGGGCGGCATGTTCTCCATGCCCATACCGCCTGTCTGATTGCGGAAGGCATCCATGGACTTCTTCTGGAACGCTTTCTGTCGCTCCCGCTTCTCCTCCTCCGACAACTGCTTGCCCTCACCCAACCTGGCCTTCATCTCGGCCTGTGACCTCTCATAGAGACGGGCCAGCCTTTCTTCCTCCATCTTCTCCACTCTTTCCTTGTCAACGGTTTCCGACACGCTCCAGACAACTCCGCCCTTGTCGTCCATCAGGGTGGCCCGCATGAGGTATACCTCGCTGCCAGTGGGTTTGCTGATTCCGGAACCGCCCATCATTTTGGTGAGTCCCTTCATGAAACCCGAGTCAGAAACGGCGCTGTTCACTTTTGCAGCCTCGAGCACGATGGCGGCATTCAGCATCAACGGGTACGTAAGGCCGGAGGAAACGAGATTGGCCAGCCCTGCCAGCCCGCCGAACTGTTTCTGCCGGGACTGATCGATGTGAACGGTGTGGCCATCTTTGAGCCATTTCTGAGCATCCATAACGCTGCTGAACCTCGGCATAGCCGGCTTATCGCCTGCGGCCATGTTTACCTTGGGTTCCTGGTATCCTCTCCCGGAGGTCTCTTTCGAATAAGCCCCCATCAATCCTTGCGCAAAGGAATCGGTCTTCTGGCCGGCCCAGACCACGTAGACGCGGTAGGCCCCGGTCAGGGACTGCGTATCTACCGGAAGTGCGGCGAGGTCGGCGGCATGGGGTGTGCTGTAGTTGCAGACAAGGGCCAGGGCGGCCCATATAACGACCAACGCAGTCTTTTTCATAGTGACGTGCCTCCTTAAGTCCTGGTCTTTCCTTACTCCTCTATTGCTTGTCGGCGCCCGGGTCGAAAACCTTAAAGATGTTGGCCTCAACCTCCCTTTCCTGTGTCCGGGCGCTCCCGTCGCCGGCAGAGGCTGTCCAGGATCTGCCCTGTTGGCGGTATTTCTTGCAACTTCGGTGCAAAACCTTTATGTTAGTGGGATTTGATTCGGTCAGGAGGGAAAATGGTTCGCTATCTCTTTGGTCCTATGAAGGTGCCCTTTTTGATCCTCACTCCCATGTGCATCCTCGTGGGGATTGCAACTGCGGTCTGGTCGGGAGCAAAAGCGGATATTCTTTCTATAATGCTCATTACGGCGGGGGCGGTCTGCGCCCACATAAGCGTCAATGCCCTGAACGAGTACCTCGATTTCAAGAGCGGCCTTGATTTCAGGACCGAGAGGACCGCTTTCAGCGGCGGAAGCGGGGCCCTGCAGGAGTTCCCCGAGAAGGCAGGCATTGCCCTCGCTACGGGAATTGTATCCCTTGCCCTGGTCTTTGTTATCGGTATGTATTTTGTTTTTACCGTAGGCGTCCTGCTCCTTCCCCTCGGGCTTCTCGGTATGGCCCTCATAGTCTTCTATACCCAGTGGATCACAAAGAGGCCATTCGTCTGCCTCGTCGCCCCGGGCCTTGCCTTTGGCCCCCTCATGGTTCTTGGGACCCATTTCGCGCTGGCAGGCGAATACTCATGGACTGCCTTTCTCGCCTCCCTGGTCCCCGGATTCCTTGTGAGCGACCTCCTGCTGCTTAACCAGTTCCCTGATATGGAGGCCGACAGGACGGTGGGGAGAAAGCACCTGCCCATACTGCTGGGCA
>CAYOYU010000134.1:0-7770 GCA_964408265.1 uncultured Syntrophorhabdaceae bacterium | reverse complement strand
GGAAGAATGTATCCAGGATCTATGTCGCTTTTCTCGTCGCATCCTACCTCCCCCTGTTTTTGGGGTATGCATTGGGAATCTTCCCGGTGCAGGTGTTTCTGGCCCTGGCCACGGCGGTTATCGCGGTTCACACAGCCCGGGGCGTCCACCGATACTGTGATGAGATGAAAAAGCTCGTTCCCTATCTTGGCAAGAACGTGATCATCAATCTCGCCACGCCGGCTTTGCTTGCCCTCGGGTTATTGATCGCTTCGTAAAGGATGACCGATTTCTGTTTTTCAGGCCCGGAACGTTGAATCCTCCCGATTCCCCGATGGCGAGGTCGCCGGGTTGCTTGCTTTTCGCTCCTTGACGGAGCAGGCAGGCATGGCTATACTTGGATGAGCATGGGAGGCCGCAACCGATGATGAATGGCAGGAAGATTTTCAACGTGGCGGGGCTGATTCTGCTTTTTGCCACGGGTCTCTTTGCATCTGCCTACGGCCAGTCAGGAGACACCTCCCAGGGGACGCCAGTCTTTCCGCCATTGACGATCACCACGGACCAGTTGACGGTGACAGGGAAGGGGACACCGGCGCAACCGGTTACACCTCCCCCTGAGAGCTTTGTTCCGCTGACTATCGCCACGGAACAGATCACCGTAACGGGCAAGGGGACACCCGAACAACCGGTTACACCACCGCCGGAGAGCTTCAAGCCTGTTACCATCTCGACTGATACACTTTCGGTGACTGGAAAGGGGGCAGCAGTTACCCCACGAACTCAGCCCGACAGGGTACCGCCGGCACCAAGACCTCAGGGTACCCCTTCGAGGAATCGATGAATATCACCTGTGGAGGAGAATAATGAAAACAAGATATCTGTCCGCTTCTATTCTTATATTTTTGCTGATACTTGCGGCATCGGAAGGAAAGAGCGAGCAGTTTACCTTCCAGGTGCCCGTGTCGCTGAATAACCTCCACAAGGATATCGACAAGGGAAAGGTCACCTGCTACGTCACGGACAGCCAGAGCAAAATCCTTCCCGCTCAGTCGCCCTGGCAGAATTCGGTGGATATCGGCATCACCGGGGGGAGTTATCAGGGGACGGTGCCGGTGAAACTGAATGTGGAGAATCCGTGGCTCGCGTCAACCTACAGCTGCTCTGTTTTCATAAAAAGCAAGTACGAGGCCAGCTTCCGTAGACCCAGTACCTTTACCACTGGCGATACCGCCATTCTTTCGCAGAAGGAAGCTACCATGGGGAGTATTCCGAAACAGTAGGCTTCGAAGTTCCTTCGGACGTTCGTAAGAGGCCCACAGGCCTCCGCACAATTCGTCGTGAATCAGTCAACGATGTGAATCAGATGAGGTACATGTCCTCGGCCTTCCTGAGCAACGCCTCCCGGAACTTGGGGTGGGCCAGCTCTATGATGGCCAGAGCCCGTTCCCTCGTCGATTTTCCCTTGAGGTTCGTCACTCCGTATTCCGTCACAAGATAGTGGACGTCTGTCCTGGGAGTGGTAATGGTGGCTCCCGGGTCAAGCCGGTCCACTACCCTGGAGATCTTTCCTTTGTCGGCGGTGGAGTAGAAGGCAAGGATAGATTTTCCTTCCTTTGAGTCAAAGGCTCCCCGCACAAAGTCGAGCTGGCCTCCGGTGCCGCTGAACTGGCGGCCAAAGAGGGATTCGGCATTGCACTGGCCGGTAAGGTCAACCTGGAGGATGGCATTGATGGAGATCAACCGGTCGTTCTGGGCGATCACCGACGGCCGGTTTGTGTAGGAAACGGGATAGCTTTCCATGGCCTGGTTGTTGTCCATGAAGTCGAGCATCTCCTGATTGCCGATGGCAATGGTGAAAATATGCTTCCGCGGGTGGATGGTCTTCTTCACCCCGGTTATGACCCCCTTCTTGATGAGGCTCACCATGGCAGGTGCGAAGACCTCCGTGTGAAGGCCAAGGTCTTTGTGTCCTTCCAGATGTTTTGCCACGACGCTCGGAAGGGTGCCAAAGCCGAGTTGCAGGCATGCGCCGTCCGGGACCATGTCGGCGATGGTTTTGCCGATAATTTCATCCTCCGGTCTTGTCTCCGGATCTGGCGGCGCGAAGATAGGCTCGTGGTTTTCCACGATGGAAGTCACCTCCGAGACGTGGAGCGATGAATCGCCGAAAACCCGCGGCATAAAACGGTTCACTTCCACGATGACCACTTTTGCGGAACGGGCCACGGTAGAGATAAAGTCATTCGCCACGCCGAATGAGAAGTATCCGTGCCTGTCCATGGGTGAAACCATGGCAAAGCAGACGTCGACGCCTACGAACTCTGTCAGGAGTCGCGGTACCTGATGAAAATGGCCCGGTACGAAACTGGCGAGACCTGAGTTGACGAGCCCTCTCTGGCCTGCACTGACAAACTGGGTGTGGGCCTCCACGCAGTCCATGAGATCTACCGCCATAAGTGTCTGGCAGGCATGCTTCATGGGAAGCGAGCAGAAAAGCCTGAGCTTTTTCAGGTCGCCCGTTCTCAGCCTGGCCGCAGTGGCCCTGAGCAGTGCCGGGGGTTCTCCCATGGCCATACCATGCACGAGCATATCATTCTCCCTTATCAGGACAACTGCCTTCTCAGGTGTGGTCAGTTTCTGCTTATACGCTGATTCGTGCATTGGAAACCCCCCTCTTTTTCTCCATTTTCCCTGAAATGGAGTCAAATATGCAACCCATTTCTCGCGGTCGGCTGAAAACATACTAACGGAATATGACTTGTGGTATATTAGTCACCATGAAAATGGTCATTACACGGTGGGCGTCCCGTCTTGTGATATGCCCTTAACGGGGGGAGGAGAATGAATAAGAAGGCTATTTCGTTACTTTCAGGGGGACTGGACAGCCTTCTCGCCACAAAACTAATCATGGAGCAGGGCATAGAGGTGTTGGCGCTCCACTTTACGTCCCCATTCTGCACCTGCAGCAAGGGCGGCAAAGGCTGTGGTATCCAGGCTGTGAGGACAGGCCGGGAACTGGAGATCGAGGTACTGGTCAGGGCCAAGGGAATGGACTACCTGGAAATCGTCAGATCGCCGAAACACGGTTACGGGAAGAACCTGAATCCCTGTATCGACTGCCGGATATTTATTCTTAGAGAGACGGGCAAAATCATGGCCGAGACAGGAGCGAGCTTTGTCATAACCGGTGAAGTCCTGGGCCAAAGGCCCATGTCCCAGCGGAGGGATGCCATGAGGCTTATTGAAAAGGAGAGTGGTCTGGAGGGCCTGATCCTGAGGCCGCTCTCAGCGAAGCACTTTGAACCGACGCTGCCCGAGAAGGAAGGGATCGTGGACCGGGAAAAGCTGCTCGATATTTCCGGCAGGACGCGGAGGCCCCAGTATGATCTTGCAGAGGAGTTTCATCTGAAAGAATTCAGCTGCCCCGGGGGAGGCTGCCTTCTCACCGACCCTATCTTTGCGCGCAAGCGGAAGGATCTTTTCAGCAACTCAGAGGGTTTTAGCATGAAGGATGTGGCCCTTTTGAAAATCGGCCGTCATTTCAGACTCGGCAAGAAGACGAAACTGATCCTCGGGAGGAATGAGGCCGAGAACGGGCGGCTCAGGGCAGCACATTCGGAGGATTCTGTTTTTCTCGCTCCCGTGGGGTTTAAGGGCCCCGAGGGACTTCTGTTCGGGTTGGTCGATAAAGAGGCGATGGAGGTAGCGGGGAACCTGATGGCTTTTTACGGGAAGAGGGACCTGTTCCCTGTGTGCCTGGAGTCCGACAACGGTGTTGTTGCGACGCATGTGGTCGATAAGATCCGGGTAGATAAGGAAGCGTTAATCATATAGAGAGGGTTTCAAAATGAACAGGGATAGCGTACTTGTGAAGTTTCAGGACAGGGCAATGAATCAAAGAGATATCGGTTATGACGACGCCTTGGTTCTCTACGAACTGGCGAAAACAAACCCCTTCCTCCTTATGGCCCATGCGGCGGGAATACGGGAGCACTTCAAGGGCAAGAAGGTGAACCTTTGCGGTATCGTCAATGCAAAATCGGGGATATGTCCCGAAGACTGCAAGTTTTGCGCTCAGTCAGCCCATTACTGTACCGACGCCCCTGTATATCCCCTTATCGCGAGCAACGCCATGATAGAAAAAGCGGAAGAGGCCAAGGGGTTCGGCGTACACATGTTCGGCATTATAACCAGCGGCACGGAGATTAGGGATGAAGAGGAATGGGAACAGATCGAAACTGCCGTGAAGGGTATACGGAAGATGGGGATAGAGCCATGTGTTTCTCTCGGCATGATAGACAGGAAGAGGGCGGTCAAGTTAAAAAACGCAGGGTTATTCAGGTATCACCATAACCTGGAGACGGCGAGAAGCTATTTCCCCCATATCTGTACGACCCATGAATACGACGAGGATATCAACACGGTAAGGGCGGCCAAGGAAGCAGGACTCTCCACATGTTCCGGAGGTATTATCGGTCTGGGGGAGACCATGGAACAGCGAATAGAACTTGCAGTGACATTGAAAGACCTCGATGTGGACTGTGTTCCCATCAATATTCTCAATCCCAGGCCTGGTACGCCCCTTGAGAATATTCAGCAGCTTTCGCCTGTTGAGATTCTTGTGACAATAGCGATATACAGATTCATTCTTTCCGATAAGGATTTGAAACTCTGCGGCGGGAAAGAGAGAAATCTCAGACAGCTTCTGCCTCTGGGAATCGTGGCGGGATGCAATTCACTTATGACCGGCGACTATTTGACGACGCCCGGAAGGAGTCCTGACTTAGATAAGGAGATGATAAGGGATCTTGGTCTCGACGCGGTCTTTGAATAGGCTCCGTGGAAAGAACCGCCCGGCCCGTAAGGGGACCGACCCCTGAAGGCCGCCACTATATGGGGAGACAATTGTTTGGCCAGTGTTATGAAGGAGGAAAGTCTTTATGGAAGACATAAACATGCAGGGAGGATGCAAGGAGGAGATTGCGGCTGCACATAATGTGCGCACCGGAATTCCTTTCCTTGTTAAGCGCATAGCATCACAATACGACAAGGGGGGTCGATTCCACCATATCGCCCCGGAACCGATTCCATCGAGGCATTCCATTATCGGCATCATTTACAAAACCTTCCCCGTTCTCTACCCTGGATACTTTTCCCAGAAGCGGCTCGATGACGTCAATGTGGAGTATTACCTGGGCGAGGAAGTGACGGAACTCTTTGACATCCTTTCGGCGCAGATTGCCTATGCCATACGCCACGACTGCATACGATTCAACAAACCCTGCATACGGTGTGAAGAGAGGAGCCAGGAGGTCGCACTCAAGTTCATCGAGGCCATACCAGACCTCCAGGAGTCGCTTTCCAAGGACGTTCGTGCAGCTTATGAAGGCGATCCTGCTTCCCGTCATTTCGATGAGATCATCTTTTGCTACCCCGGTCTTTTCGCCATTTCCGTCTACCGTATAGCCCATTTTCTGTACGTCCGGGAGGTCCCCCTTATCCCTCGTATCATGACGGAATACGCCCACAGTCGTACAGGCATCGATATCCATCCCGGTGTTGAAATCGGCGATAGTTTCTTCATTGATCACGGAACCGGCGTGGTCATCGGGGAGACGACGACCATCGGCGACCGTGTCCGCCTCTACCAGGGGGTGACCCTTGGGGCTCTGTCGCTCACTAAAGAGGAATGCGAATCACTGAGAAACAAGAAGCGCCATCCCACCATCGAGGACGATGTCATCATCTATGCCAATGCAACCATACTGGGCGGACATACGAAGATCGGTGCCCGCTCCGTCATTGGCGGCAACGTGTGGCTCACCGAATCGATCCCGCCGGACACCGAGGTCTTCCTGAAGAAGCCGGAACTGGTGATGAAGAAAAAATAAGAGGTATTGCCGGAGCCTACTGTTCCGCTCTATCGGTCGATTTATGGGGAGAGGAGGGCAGGCTGATGAGGATTTCCGTGCCTGCGCCGGGTTTGCTGTGTATGCTGATCTTCCCGTCATGTTCCTCAATTATCTTCTTGGTTATGGCCATTCCCAGGCCTGTCCCGTTGCTTTTCCTGGTGTAGAAGGGCGTGAAGACCTGTGCCAGTGTCTCCTCATCCATACCCTCGCCATTATCGGTGACCTTGATGGTGATGTGCTCGTGACCATTTTCCACTGCTATTGTCACTTCCTGTTCCTTCTGCGATGCCTCAATGGCGTTGTTCACGAGGTTGGCCAGCGCCCGTTCCATACAGAAGGAGTCTATGGCTGCCATGACAGGCTCCCCGGACAAATCTCCCGTCAGGCTTACGCCCGCCTCCTCTGCGCCCGGCCTGCACTGCTCGCAGACCCGTTCGGCAAGGAGCCGTACATCCTGCTCCGTTGTTGCGATTTCTATGGGTTTGGCGAAGTCCAGAATACCGCGAATGGCCCGGTCCATATTCTCGGCAGAGTAGTTGATCATTTCCATGGCTTTCTCCAGGTCTCCCTTACCCTCCCTGGCACGTCTCACAAATGCCATGATCGTCATGAGCGGGCTCTTCAGGTCATGCACCACTGCGGCCACAGATTGTCCCAGTCCCGCCAGGGACATCTGTTTCTTCAACTGGAGCCGCTGCCGCCTCTCACGGTCAACCAAAAACCCTGCAAGGAGCGTGAAGAGAACTGACACGAGAAGATGCACCGACATTTCCACCACAGAAGGGACCACCCGTGACAGACCACTCTGTGCACAGGAGAAATAGACGGCAGAGGTGAAGAGGTACGTTAAGAGGGCGCCCTTCATGCCGAAGACGACCGCGCCGAAAAGCAGTAGGATGTAGTAGAGCTCCATGTAGACGGAGTGAAGAGCCCTGATCTCGGGGAGGGTGGAGAGCTGCAGGTAGGCCACGGCGAGGTTGGAGATGACAATCAGCCAGATAGAATATTTTCTTGCCGGGGTCATCCTGGGTTCCTTAACTCGCGGGACGGGGAGATAATTTCACCGGGGTACAAAGCCGTTCGGAATAGGGAAGGCAGTGAGGGAACAGGTCCGGTAGAGCCCCTGTGTTTCATCCGTCGCTTATAAAGCGAATATGGGTATCTGTTCTCCTATTGTCAACTAATCTGGTAAGGAATATCCCGCCGTACGGGCGCCGAAGGCGTCTCATGCGGGATCATAGGCCTCAGAGTCGCTGCACCTCTCAAGTTCATTCCCGAGTTTTCAAATCGACATTGCCTGGAACGTCGCCAATACTGGCTCTGCGAAGGTTCAGAGAATTGCTGACATTCTGTCAGCAGAGTCGCCCGGGAGCCGTTGGCAGAAGGATATGGTTCCCCCATAAATGCCGCTTTGATGGAGAATCCGGTATTACGGAGACCCTTTATGGGGAGTGCAGAAGGTAGCAGAGGAAATGGAACGGGAGCAGGCCTGTCGAGAGGCCTTGCGAAAGACGTGGAGCGCAGGAAGCTGCCCGCAGCAAATCCTGCGCTCCGGCGTGTCACTTACTTGTCAAGGTCCCGGCACCTGTACCCTGTGTTCGGGCACCCACTTGCCGTTCACATACTGGCCGGGTACCGTTACCCATGTGCCCGAAGACTTGGCCGGCGGCTGTAAACCGGATTGCGGCTGTGCACCGGGAGGAGGCGGGGCGTAGGCCGGAGGCGGTGCAGAGGACGACCGTTCTCTCACCCTGACCCCTGGGACCTGGTTTCCCTTTGAGTACATGCACTGCTGGTAGGCGATGTCATACTGCCTCTGGAGCGTCCGCTCGGAATGGGCAGCAGACCCGCTTGCCGCGGCTGTTCCGGTGAGAAG
>CAYOYU010000133.1:0-14208 GCA_964408265.1 uncultured Syntrophorhabdaceae bacterium | reverse complement strand
CTAAGACCGGAGACGCAACCGGACAACATACGGTTCACAGTGAACCGTATCTCTGAGATCGTCGGAAAGTCAATATCGACGCTGCTTCGCATGGTATCACTCCTCAAAACTGAAAATGAGATTCAAGACGCAATTCGGCAGGGAACACTCCAAGTTACCCAGGGGTACATCTTTGCCGCCCACCTGGATAACCCGAATCACATGAAGATATTCGCCGAGGTCATGGCGAACCCTGTGACCAATGCGAAATTGGAACAGATGCTCTCCACGAAGGTGAAGAAGACGGAAGCCCCGAAGCCCGTCTCCCGCACACTCACCCGCCAGACCGCCGCCGCAGCGAACTGGGCAAAGAGCATCGAAAAAGATGCCAAAGACTACACCCGCGACGACCTCGCCTCCTTTCGTGAGACCCTCAACCAACTCTTAGGGGTGGTGGATGCCAAACTGGCAGCGATGACAGGGGATAGCGGATTATAGGCGAATAGAATATGCCAGAGCTGAACATCATTGATTGGCAACTGAAATTTGAGGCCGACGCGGCAGCGGATGACTATGCCATCTTTCGTGAGCATCTGCGGTCCCTGGGACTTCCGGAAGAACCGACTTCTATGGTGAAGAGCACAATTCTTATGGTGCAGGCATGTGCGGCGTACGCGGAGCTTGACGGACAGTCACTCGACAGGTTCCTCAGGATGCAGACCTACGACCCTTCCAGATCTGAGAAGGGCGGCTATATCTTTACCTTCGACGTCCACGGAAGGACCTTCGCCCGCCTGCTTGTCGACCCTGCGATTAGCATCGTAGACCTTGCCGACCTCTATGGGCACCCCTGGATGGACCATCAGGTGGCCGGCTACAATCGGTTATGGATATCCCGCACCGACGGGGCTGACCTTACGAAGACGGAAATGCGGAGTATTGAGAGGGAAGTGGCGCAGGACCTGCGCTTCCACTACGGTGAGGACGACGTGGAGATTATGTTCAATGAATCCCTTTCCCCCAGGTACCTTTTTGTCTATGTTCAGGACCGGCACCACCCCGCAGGGAGAATATAATGAATAACAGAATCAGAGCAGAGAAAGAAGGATCAACCATTGGCAACGAAAAGCTGAAAGCAAACAAGATCCCAGGGACTGATCATAGATTTGCTGTCTAATTCCAACATATAAGGAGAACCTATGATTCTGAATTTCGTGTTGAATAATTGGGCGTATCTGATCCTGGTGATTCCCGCAGTTATCCTTATCTACGAATCCGTAATTGTTGTGGGTGGCAACGAGATTGCCCTCATCGAACGGAGGTGGTTCGGCAGGAAGATGCCACAAGGACGCGTTGTGGCCCTGGGCAATGAAGTGGGTATCCAGGCGCGGACCTTAGGGCCCGGCCTGCACTTCCTCATCCCCTTTATCTACAAGGCAACAAAGAGTGTCTTTACGGAAATACTTGAACGGGAGATCGGCCTCATCGAATCGGTGGATGGGTCATCGATTCCCGCAGGGAACATCTTTGCCGCTGTTGTCCCCGGCCACAATTCCTTCCAGGACGGCGAGACTTTCATCAAGAACGGCGGCCAGAAGGGGCCGCAGATCGAGGTGCTGCCTCCCGGAAAATACCGGATCAACCCCTACCTCTTCAAGTTGACCAAAGGTGCCATTACCGAGATCAAGGACCTGGAAATAGGCATCGTAGAATCCGTTGACGGTATTGCTATCCCGGAAGGCAAGATATTTGCCCGGGCAGTGGAAGGGCACAAATCCTTCCAGAACGGCGAGACTTTCATCAAGAACGGCGGCCAGAAGGGGCCGCAGATTGAAATTATCCCACCCGGCAATTATCGTATCAACCCCTATCTCTTCAAGGTGACCAAGAGCACGGCGACCAAGATCAGCGAGGAGGAGATAGGGCTCGTGGAGTCTGCGGACGGTTCGGCCATACCGGCTGGCCGCATATTCGCCAACGTGGTGCCGGGCCATAATTCCTTTCAGTCCGGCGAGGATTTCATCAAGAACGGCGGCCAGAAAGGGCCGCAGATAGAGATCCTGCCTCCTGGCGTCTACCGCGTTCACCCGAACCTCTTCAAGGTTACCAAGGCCGCAGCCGTGGTTATAGCCAAAGGGCAGGTCGGTATGGTTACCGCCCAGGACGGTTCTCCCATCCCCATGGGACGACTCCTGGCGCAAAGTGTGTCGGGCCACTCGAATTACGAAACCGGTGAGGCATTCCTGAAGAACGGCGGGCAGAAAGGGCCGCAGATAGACGTCCTGCTGCCTGGTACCTACCGGATCAACCTGAATCTTTTTAACGTCCAGATAGCGCCCGCTGCAGTCGTTGAGGCCAACAAGGTCGGCCTGGTAACGGCCCTGGACGGTATTCCCCTGCCGGATAGGGAATACGTTGCTGCTCCGGTTACCGGTCACAACGATTACCAGGATGGCTCCGCCTTTCTGACGAAACACGGGCAGCGCGGACCGCAGCTTGACGTGCTCCGGCCCGGGACCTATTACATCAACCCCTTCATGTTCAGCGTGGCTCTCGACGACGTGGCAGTCATCGAGCGTGGTCAGGTCGGAGTTGTGGTGTCGAACGTGGGCGAGGACCCCACTGAAGAGATGAAGAAGCGCCTCGGCTCGACGCAGATCGGCGCCTCGGAAGAAGAGGGGAAAGAGCGGTACGTTGTGCCCAAGGGGTTTCGCGGGATCCAGGAGGAGGTTGCCGGTCCGGGCCGGTATTACCTCAACCGGCGGGCCTTCATGATGTACATCATCGATACTACCAACATCACCATCGACTGGGACGATCAGAAAGACACGCGCTTCGACCAATTGAACGTCATCTCCAAGGATGGTTTCCCAATCCAGGTTGCCGTGAAAGTCGTCATCCGTGTGAGGCCGGACCAAGCCCCGTACATGGTTGCCAAGGTCGGCTCCATCGACAATCTGATACAGCATGTGATCCATCCCATGATCGACTCTTCATTCAGGAACCAGGCCTCTACCGCGTCGGCAATGAACTTTCTCCAGAGCCGTTCCGAGGAACAGGCAAAGGCGGAGACCCGCGCCAGGGCAGACCTTGAGAGGTATCACGTGGAGTGTGTGTCGGTCCTGATCTGCCAGATCCGCCTCCCCGAAGACCTTATGCAGACCCAGACCAAAAGGATCATCGCCGAGCAGCAGCAGGAGATGTACAAGATGGAGCAGAAGTCTCAGGCGGAGCGAACCGAGATGGAAAAGATGCGGGCCACCGCCGATCAGCAGCCGACCCTCGTCGCCTCGGAAATTGCCGTGAAAGTGGCGACCCAGAAGAAGACGGAAATGATCACTCTCGCCGAAGGTACGGCGGAAGCCAAGGCGCTGGAAGGTATGGGGGAGGGCAAGAGGCTCAAGGCCATAGGTGATGGTGAGGCGTCAAAAATTGCCGCAATAGGTGAGGCTACTGCACAGGCTTACACCAAGCAGAAAGAAGCAATCGGTGAGGACGCCATCAAGCAGATCAAGATCGTGGAACTCGTCTCGGCCGCCATCGAAAGAGGCAGCATCAAGATCGTTCCGGACGTTCTCGTTGCAGGCGGCGGCAATGCCGGTGATGGGCTCATGGGCATGGTGACAAAGCTCCTGCCGGGAATCGACATTGCGGGGCTCCTGAAGAAAACGGTGCCGTCGGGTGCTGAGGCGGGTTCGGAATCGGCTACGTGAAAAGAACCAATATGACCTATGGGATTGTTTTTGGGACGGAGGGGATTCCAGATGTTGAGGATTAGTGCCGAATTTAGTGATACTACCAAGTGCAGTCTTGCCATCGCCTTTGTTATTGCACTTGCCCTATGGGCATACCCCACGATGGGGATAGGGGCGGAAGGATTCTTGGATCCCGACAAACTGGAAATCATCAACAAAGCAGTTTTTGAGGTAGTCGTCGCAAAGCCGGTGGAAGGGTCTCTCACGTATGAGACTCCTCTGCCGCTGCACCTCTTGCCCTATTCTGTTAGGACCGATAAGTATTACTCTATAGGAACTGCATTTGCCTTAGGGCCTTCTCAATTTGTGTCGGCTGCACATGTGATGCTTTTGGGCGCGGAGAATCTCTTCGGTGAGGTCCGCTTGAGGGACAGAGACGGCACGGTATATGATATCGACAAGATCACGAAGTTCTCGGAACGCCGGGATTTTGCGGTGTTTTCCCTGAAGGGAAAAACGGCGCAGGAGTTTCTGCCTGTGAATACGAAGCCCGAGCTGAACCAGAGGGTCTCCGCGGTGGGCAACGCTCTCGGAGAAGGCATCGTGATCAGAGACGGACTGTACACGTCCAGCACGCCGGAGCATGAGAAAGGGGAATGGAAGCAGATACGTTTCTCTGCCGCTGCCTCCCCCGGCAGCAGCGGCGGTCCCCTTCTTGACAAAGATGGAAAGGTCATAGGCATTGTCCTGCGAAAATCACCCAATGAGAACCTCAATTACGCATTGCCAATTTCGGAAGTCCTTGAGGCGAAACCTAATAAGGCAGTCCTTCACAAAGTTGGGAAAGGTTTTCTGGAAAATATGACCGCCACAAGATATGGCGTCTGGGATGACGAAGCCCCTCTCCCCAAATCTTACCAGGAGTTGCATCGTGAAATGATCGAAGGATATAATTTCTTTTCTTACAGCCTGATGAAGGCACTGTTTAAGGAGAATAGAAGTGCAATCTTCCCCAACGCCAAAGGCTCTGATCTGTTACTTCATTCCATTCACGAAGGGACTTTCCCCAACCTCATAAGCAGGGGCGATGACGAGAACTGGCAGATGTCTCTACCCAAGGAGATCGCAGAGGCTTCGCTGCCCAACGACGGACAGCTCAGATACGGTACCATCGGCTCCACCATCTTCTTGCTGCTCCGTAAGCCTGACAACGTCGGCCTGAAGGAATTCTGCAATGATTCAAAATTATTCATGGATACGATTCTCAAGGGGTTTGCCCTCCACAGGTACACCGGAGTCGAAAAGACAAAGATAACGTCTCTGGGCAAAGCCCTGGACGAATACCTCTTTGTGGATTCCTACGACAGGAAGTGGTTGGTGAAAACCTGGCTCGCAGAGTATGGCGATGTCAAAGTTGTGACTTTTTGCCTTCCTGTGCCGGGGGGTGTTGTGATCATGATGAGGACGGGCCCGATGGGTTCCATGGACAGCGGGCACATCCCTGATCTGAAGGTTTTCACAAATTTCATCTCCTTGTCGTATGAAGGGACCATGCGGGAGTGGGAAGAATTCTTCTCCATGAAAGAGCTGCTTCCCGCCGCGTTTTCAACCGTTTCCATTTCCATCCTGCCCGGCAGACACCTCACGTACGCATCAAGACGCCTTTCCCTCCGTTGCCCTTCGGGTATCATAAAGGCTTCGCGGGATGCCGTGGTGAAGCTCAACTTCGGTTACTTCAGAGAAGAAGGGCGAACCGTCTGGGACGTGGCCGCACTCTCTATTGGAGAGGCCAGACAGAGTGGTACCTCACTGACCATCAAAAGGTATGCCCGTCCCCCTGCAGCACTGGGAGAGAAATACAAGAGGGAGTGGAGTCTGCTCGAACAGAGGAAGTTTCCCTTCGATTCTTCTTCCTTTGCCCAGGATAAGACGACCTGTATAGCGACCATTCTCCAACAGCCCGATAAGGGGCCTGTCGAGGTCATCTATACGCTCTTATTTTCCAAAGACGGGAAGGCCGATCAGAAGGAAATGGAGGGTAAGCTGAATCTGTTCACAAAAGAGGTGAGCCTTTGTCCGGGCGAACCGGGCACATGTTCTTATCCCGGCCGGATGGATGCGTACCATGACACCGGAACTTACCATTTGGCACCCTATGACCTCCGCACAATAGAGGCTATGGCCCCAAGGACAGCCTTCGGCTATGTCCTGCGCGGTGAAGTCCACATGGAGAAGGGACAGTACGACTCAGCATGCAGGGATTACTATGAAGCGGTAAAAATGAATAAGGTGGCTGTTGCCGGGAAGTTTGGCGAAGACCTCCCGGCCATTCTTTCCGGAGCAAACGGGAATTTTAGTGATGCCTATTTCGAGTTGGAGAAGATTTCAAAATCCGATCCTTTCAATACGCTGGCGGAACCGCTGGTTATAGCCGCCGAAGATGCCTTGTCCGGAAAGATAAGTGGTGAGACTGCGCGTCATCTCTTTAGAGCCGGGGCTATCCGCAGGATAAGCACGATGATGGAACAGGCCGTCGAAGAACTGAACCGGGCAATCGCCGCCAACCCTGGTTACCATATCCCCTACGACATGCGGGGTCTGATGCGGGTCCTTCAGGACACCGACAGCAGCATCGCGGACTACAGTAAAGCCATAGAGCTTGATCCGCGGGACGTGATCGCGTACAACCGGCGGGGAGTGGCATACAAGATGAAGAAAGAGTACGACCGCGCCATGGCAGACCATGAGGCGGCTCTGAGAATCAACTCCCTCTACTTCAAAGCCTTGCACAACAAAGGGGTCATTTACCACCTTATGGGCCGGTATGATGAAGCGATCATCTGTTATGATGCATCGCTCCAGATATACCCGAGGTATTATGATACCTATCAAAACAGGGCGGCCTCCCTGGAGAAGAAGGGTGAATATGACCTGGCGATCCGGGACTGCAACAAAGCAATCGAGATAGATCCGAAATCATCGGGAGCCTATATTAACAGGGGAAACAGCTACTTGAAATCAGGCGATTATGAGTCTGCCCTGCGGGATTACAACAGAGCGATAGAACTGGACCCACAGGAGGAGGGACCCTACCACGGCAGGGGAAGTATTCATTCGAAACGAGGCGATCATGATCGTGCCATAACTGATTACGCAAAGGCCATCGAAATAAACCCCAAGGACCACACCCTCTATTTAGCGCGGGCAGCAAGCTACATGTTGAAAAATGAGCTGGACAAAGCGTTGTCCGATCTCAACAAGGCAATAGAGATAGATCCTGCCGATTTCAAGATATTCCTTCTGAGGGCGGAGCTTCAGCAAAAACGAGGTAATTATGACCTTGCAATATACGATTTTGACGAAGCGCTGGAGATTAAGCCGGATTCCTCCCTTGCCTATCTCTATAGGGGCGTGGCATACCAGAAGAAAGGAAATACAGATCAGGCCATAGCGGATGTTACGAAAGCTATTGAGATAGATCCCGGTTTGACCGAGGCATACCGCTTCCGCGGCAACATGTACCTCAGGAACGAGGCATTGGATCTTGCCATGGCCGATTTCAACAAGGCCCTCCAGATAGATCCGAGGCTGGCTGCGGCATACTACTCCCGCGGGACCCTTCAGTTCAAAAGGGGCAATTTTGACGCGGCCATTTTAGATTTCGGAGAGGCTTTAAAAGTTGCCCCGCCGACCGCAGCAGTCTATGCCGAGCGCGGCAAAGCTTACGGGTTAAAGGGCGACTATGATCGTTCCCTGGCTGATTTCAATCGTGCTTTGGAGATAGACAGCCGCGATGTGAGGACTCTTGTGAGCAGGGGCTACACCTATACGCTCTCGAAGAGACATAGGGAGGCGATTGCCGATTACGACAGGGCCATCATGTTCAACCCCAAATACCCTATGGCATATATCAACAGAGGGATCTCGTATTATGGTTTGAATGAGAAGGGTAATGCCTGCTCCGATTGGACGAAGGCATGTGAATACGGAATGTGTGATAACATCAAACGGGCGAGAAGTATGGGGTTATGCGAGTAGGGTTATGACAATATGTATGGACGCTGAAGGCACGGAGAGTTGACCCGCGCTCCGGCGGATCATTAGAGGTGAGGCGGTGAAAGGTAAAGAATGACCCTTACCGCATGTACGTACCATAGGGGGATCAAGGGGGATGTCCATAAATAAGTAACTCTCTGACTGGTAAACATGGAAGCGAAGCCTGCTCTGCGGGGTTCGGCAAGGTGTGAACATGGAAGCAATCACTCGAAAACGAGGGAGGCACTAAGCAATTGGAGACTGTCCGCTGTCCCATTTCCGTCATCCCCAAATGGGGCGCTTCGCTCACGCCCACGTCGGCCAGGAGACCATGACTACTCGATGGCGACAACTCATTAAACGGTTTCACCCTGAAGGAATTCCCTGGCCGAGCAGCGTTGTCTACAGCGCCGCCAGTAAGTCGGAGGTTTTTCGCCGGCACTATGAGCTTGTGGCCCAAGACATAGCTCATTACGGATTAGCAGGACGCATCCTCGATATCGGCACCGGACCCGGACACCTGCTTGTTGCTTTAAGGAAAATCCTTCCCAATACGGTTCTGGTGGGAGTTGACATTTCCCCGGCCATGGTCGTGCAGGCAGCGAAAAACATAAAGGCCTCTGGGTATGAGAGTTCTATCGAAGTAAGGGTTTCCGGTGCCAACGACCTGCCCTTCGCCGACGGCTCATTTGATTCGGTTGTTTCCACCGGGTCCCTTCACCACTGGAAGGACTCCATCCACGCCTTATCCGAGGTGTACAGGGTTATCAGGACCGGCGGCTATGCCCTGATGTATGACCTGGTTCGGGAAATGCCGAAAGCTATCGGTGAGGAGGTCCGTAGACAGTTTGGAGGCTTCCGGTTTGCGCTCCTGTGGCTCCACTCCTTTGAAGAACCTTTTCTTTCACCTGAGGAGATGGAAGCATTGGGGAGACAGTCGGACTTTGCGGTGGAGGGGACGCGCTTCACGGGGGCCCTTTGTTGTCTGGTGATGAAGAAACCTGCGATGCCCGCGGCAGGGGAAGATGCCGGAAAGAGGCAGTGGTGAAACCGGGTAAACCCCGTGTCACCCACGAGGACTTGCCGAATGTGAGAGGAGGTGTTCATTGCCGATGAGCGGAAACAGCGATGATCATTACGGAACAATCACGACAGTTGGCGGTCTCCGCATGCCAAACGTTCGCTTCCGATGGCTGCCGCTAACGTACACAAACTTCTTTGGTAATTCAAGGGTTGTGCAAGCCATCCGAAGCTTCGATTCCGCCGATGGTGCTATGAAGATGTTGCAGTACACGCTGAAACATCAGCGTCGTCGCATGCGCGAACTTGGTGTCGATCCGGATATTTCGAAGCGGTTCGGTTACCTCTATTTCCGTGGCCAGACATGTGTGGAGTGGTCGGTTATGCCGACAATCTACCGCGATCTTCCTGAGAACGAAGGTGAACGGGATACTGCCATGGCAGATAGAGTTGCCAAGACTGCCGAATTTCTGATGCGCGCCAAAGCCGATCCCCTGGTACAGAGGCAGGTGCCCGACATGGGGAAGAAGTCTATAGAGCAACAACGAGCTATTGCAAGACACTTCGGCATGTCGAACGAGTACATCGATTTAACTCTGGATCCCAGAGTGGCGATGTTTTTTGCAACCAAGGACGCACGTACCTGTCTGAGAGAGACTACCACCGGGGTCGTCTATATGCTGAATCTGGAACTTTTGTTCCAGGTATTCCGCTGGGAACAGCATTTCGATGCGGACGGAACGGTTCTCCTCTTGTCCCCATCCGGAGGCACCTTGGAAATTCCCTATCTCAGCATCAGTGATTCCAACCAGGTGGTTCAGACCACACTACAGCTCAGGATTAAAGGAACTGATGCCCCGCTCTTTGCTTTTCGCTGGCTCAATCCAACCGGAATACACCGGATTGAGGTCCAGAAAGCAACATTCTTGAGAGTCGGCGCCATACCCGATGGCCTCTTTGATGAACATACGCTCAATTGGCTGGGTAGCCCTCAGGTTTGGCAACTATTTGATTTTCTCACTTTCAAGTTCGTTTTTCCCCAAAGCAGGGTATACCGGAGGCTCTTGCGAGGCATCTTCGGGAGACATCTGCTTCCGCCGGGTGAGCGATTGCAGGCAATTGCGGACGACATTGTTAACCGCGAAACCGGAGACGGGTGGCTCTAGACGACTGAACAGTTTTCGTTCAGGAGGAACAGAACGCGTGGAGCACAGGCCCTGACATCGAGTGAGCCGGCTTCCAGGGATGGTTGTGAGAGTGGTGTGTAGCGGCTGTAACTGAAACCAATATGGTGAGGTGACCATGAAACGAGAGCAGGTGGAAGAATTGTTTTATGGAAGGGCAGATCAACAGAGACGGTTTACCCAGGATTTTCCAATCCTGCCGGATGTATGGATCGCTTACGGGAATAGCCCGAACGAACGCTTCGAACTCCTTCTTACGCCGCACAGCCGGTCGGATGCGGCTTCACTTGCCCGGGCGCTGCGTGAACGTCTGAAGGAGGAGCAGGCGCTTTCAGCAGGCAACGGGGCACCGGAAAGCAAGGGGCCTGCGGAAGGGAAACGAGCCAGGATCCTCTTTAACGAGTCCGTCGTATTGGCCTACTTTTCCTTCAGGGAGATGATGCGGGTGGCCATGCCGCTCACCGACTGGTGGGCCCGGGCTGTTGCTCCTATCGGACGCGAGTGGACCCGTACCAATCTTGTCCAGTTTGCCGTTCTTCCCGACGATTACCGTCTCATCGGAATCGAGAAGCAAGCGGGAGATTTTAAGTTGCTGAAGAAGCTCATCGTCATCGCCGGGGCCATTGAATGCGACCGGCAGGCCGTGGGTGCCGATTCCGATTCCTGTACTACTGTCATGAAAGACGGTAAACCGGCCCAGGCCCAGGTGGAGGCCTTTGCCGACCTCTTTCAGGGCTTGCCTGCGCCCCATGAAAAACGTGGCCTCCTCTTTTCGGTCAATCTCAACCGCAAGGCGGGAACCAGCGTATGGCGCTCCCGAATGGCGGTCAAGGCAGATGCCGCGTGCCGGCTTTTTGACATCAAAACAGCCGGCATCCGGTGGGCTGTCCTGGATACCGGCATCGATGCCACCCATCCTGCCTTTGCCCGGCGGGATGCTGACAGGAAGCCTGTCATGAATGGCGATGAGAAGAGCAAAGGCACGTTCCCGTATTCGACGCGGGTGGTCCGGACCTATGATTTTCTGAGGATCAAGGACCTTCTGGACCCGGATACGGAGATTCGGGCTGACAAGACGGCAGCAGCGAGCCTGGATCCTGCCGAACTAAAGGAACTGCATGAAGATCTAAAACATAATCTGCTTCGGGGGCGGGCAATTGACTGGAACCTGATCGAACCGTTTCTGCGCATACCTCACGATGGGAACTACGAGGTTCCTAAGGAGCCCCACGGAACACACGTCGCCGGAATTCTTGCAGCCAATTGGCCCGAGGCGGAGGATACGGCATTGGAACAGGAAGTGTGCGGGATATGTCCCGACCTGGAGCTGTACGATATGAGAGTCATCGGAGAAGACGGCGACGAGTTTACCGTGATGGCCGCCCTTCAGTTCGTGAGGAACCTCAATGCCCATAAAGACCTGATGGAGGTCCAGGGTGTGAATCTGAGTATGTCGGTGCCGCATGACGTTGCCAACTATGCCTGTGGCCGCACGCCGGTTTGCGAGGAGTGTGAGAGGGTGGTGGCCGGCGGTGTCGTTGTCGTCACGGCTGCGGGGAACAGGGGCTTCAACAAGCTCGCTCATTCGGAAGACGGCGCCATGGGGGACTATCGTTATATCAGCATCACCGACCCGGGCAACGCGGACAGCGTGATAACCGTTGGCTCCACGCACAGGTTCATGCCTCACAATTACGGCGTCTCATACTTTTCGAGTCGCGGGCCTACGGGCGACGGCAGGACTAAACCGGATCTGGTTGCCCCCGGTGAACGTATCGATTCCTGTTCGCTCAACGGGTACTACGAGACAATGGACGGGACGAGCATGGCAGCGCCGCACGTGAGCGGGGCAGCCGCACTGCTCATGGCACGGCACCGGGAGCTTCAGGGGCAGCCCAACCGGATAAAGGAGATCCTCTGCAAGAGTGCGACGGACCTGGGACGGGAGCCCCGGTTTCAGGGCTCGGGAATGCTGGATGTATTGCGCGCGCTGCAATCCGTCTAAAAAAAGGAGGGTGAAATGAGTCTTCAGTTTGAGGTTTTGCAGGCAAATGACGGCGACTGTTTACTTTTGCAGTATGGCGATGGGGAGCTGATTCTCATTGATGGAGGCCCCGCCGGCATCTATTCAAAGGTGCTGAAGGGGCGATTGGAGCAACTGCGGGCCGGGAGCGAGCAGCTTGATCTGCGGCTGGTAATGGTCAGCCATATCGATGCCGACCACATAACGGGAATAGTCGACCTTTTCAAAAGCCTCGCAGAAAAACAGAGTGACGGAGAGTCGCCGAAATACCGCATCCGTTCTCTATGGCACAACAGTTTCAAGGATCTCTCGCACGGGCACAAAGCAGCTGTTGAGTCCGGCATTGTAGCTGCTTCCCTTGATGGGACAGTGCCGGAAGGGCTATGCAGGGAGGTTGCCGCTGTTGTTGCAAGCGTACCCCAGGGGAATAGTCTGCGGGTATCGGCCGCGCAACTCGGCATCCCGATCAATGCCGAAACGGATGGCGGGCTTGTTAAGGCCCCGGGTAGCGGCAAGAAACTCATCAAAATTGCCGACAAGCTGATCTTTACCATACTGGGTCCCCATCAAACCGAACTGGACGAACTGGAGGCCTCCTGGAAGAGAGCTAAGGAGAAAGGCACGGCAAAGCCGGAATCGATAGCAGCAGACTACCTCAACCGCACGGTTCCCAACCTGTCAAGCATCGTGGTCCTTGCAGAATTTACTGCAACGAATCCCCCGGTTCGCATGCTCCTCACCGGCGATGCAGGGGGGGACCTGATTCTGAAAGGCTTGCGGACAGCAGGGCTATTGGACGGCAAGGGCATGATACATGTGGATCTGCTCAAAGTCCAGCACCACGGGAGCAGTCATAGCGTTGATCCCGACTTCTTCAAAAAGGTCACGGCTGACCGCTATGTGATCTCAGGAAACGGCAAACACGGCATCCCTCATCGTGATGTGCTCACATGGCTGTCCCAGGCCCGGGCCGGCGAGGGATACGACGTGTACATGACGAACCGCGAAGGGGAGAAGGGGTTGACGGCCATGCTTGATTCATTTCTCGCCGAGGAGGCTGTAGAGCAGCCAAAGCATCGTTACCATTTCTGTGACGGGATCTCCATACCTATCAATCTGGCAGGCTGATTTTCACGCCTTATGCGCCCTGAAGGGCTTTTGAAGGAGGAATGCCAATGGCCAAGAGACTGATACTTTCTGATTTGCATTTCGGAGATCCCGATTGTTCGCTCTACTCCCGGGCTGTGGCTTCAGGTCTGAGAGATCTTCTGAGGAGTCTTGGATCCGCGGAGGAATTGATCCTTGCAGGCGATGTGCTTGATGGTAACATATCCTCCCTGACTATGGCGATAGAAGGCGGGAAGGCGACCAGAGGCTCAGAGGGATGGCCGAAGCAGATTGGTTTCCGGGGATGGCTGGAACACCTTTTTGCTGACGACCTGTTCCGGGTCAACAGGATTGTCTATATACCCGGAAACCACGATTACATTATCTGGAACATCCTGTCCACCAACCGGGCCTTTGTGGAGCCCCTGTCGGAAGGGGTAGTGCCAACAAACCTTCCACTCATGGAGGCTGAATTTGCGCAACCCTTTATCAGCGGCATAGCACCGGTAAAGCTCCGAAACATCTTCAGCGTGATTTATCCGGACTACTCCTTTGACCTGGCCGGCCGTACGGTCATGGTGACACACGGCCACTACCTCGATGAGAAACAGACCCTGTTCAAGGACCTGGAGAAGCTGATCGAAGAGGAACATGGAAATGTGGCAAAGGCGGTGAGAGGCTTCTTCATCAGGACCGCTCAATATCAGGCGGCAGCAAGCGCGGTCTCATTCGTGAAAGGCACCCGGAGTACGGTTGACACAATTCACAAGAAGATAAGTTCCATCCTGGACATCTTCGGAAGTATCAGGAATGATCCTATTGACGACGAAATGCTGAGCGCCATAGAGATGTACCTATACTACTTCAGGAAGAAGAACCCCGATGTCTTTATCTTCGGCCATACCCATGAGGCGGACCGGAAAAACCTGTCCGATTTGAAACGGGATAAAGGTAAATCGCTGCTGAAGAAGGACGTGGAGGTGTGGAACGACGGAGCCTTCCTGAAAAAGCCGAAGAGCAAAGTGGTGGGGACCTTTGTTCTGACGGACGACGGGGAGGCTGCGGGCAGAAAGGTGCGAATAGGTGAAGTGGATGAGAAAGGGAATGTGAAAATATAGGGCGCGATGGGGCGGCCTTGTGCTGAATCTTTGGGTTCACTGGGTGG
>CAYOYU010000132.1:0-14227 GCA_964408265.1 uncultured Syntrophorhabdaceae bacterium | reverse complement strand
AGGTCGGGTTGTTCGGATAATTGACAAACATGATCTTCGCTTTGTTGGCAACCGAGGGATCAATCGCGTCGAGGTAGGGAAGGAATCCCGTTTCCGGCCGCAGCGGGACGTACGCGACCTGCCCGCCTGCAAAGCCTACGGGGTCCTTCTGCAGGAACCTTTCCGTCTCTGCATCGTAGTACCGGTTCCGCATGAAAAAGAGACCGTTCCCTTCGTCCATCACGCCGAGGGCGCCCACATAGGTGAAGGGGTTGGTTGTCGTTCCCGTCTTGTTGGATATTCTTCCGAAGGGTTCATAGACATAGGCGGAGACGACCTGCCCGCTTCCGTCGGTAAGAGCCGTGGTGTTGCCTGTTTTGTCGAAATGGTAGAAGTGTCCCTCTCCTGAAGGTCCCACCATTGCCGCCAGACGCCATCCGGCCTAGATGTACAGGGCGGAGCTGTTCCCGCCCCCGCCGGTTTCGCACATGAGTTTCCCCGAAGAGTCGTGGTGAAAGTTGCGGGTTCCCGTACCCGACATGGTCTTTGTCCTCCAGCCGAGACCGTTATATGTACAAGTGGTCGTCGTGCCATTCCGCGTGATGGAGAGGGGACGATTTTCCACATCGTAGACGGCGGCCATGGACGCGTTTCCGGCGGAGGTTGCATTTCCCTTCGGGTCATAGGTGTATGAATCGGAACCCCAGGCTGCAATCTGGTTTCCGTCATTGTAGGTGGCAGAGACGGAAAGGTCGGCGGGATTATGGGAGATGGGAAGCGATTGCGTCTCTTCGGTGGTGTTTCCCAGGGCATCTCTTTTGTAGCCCAGGTCAACGAAGATGTGGGACCCTTTTTTGTGGCTGATTCCCACAACCCTGCCGTTGGCGTCATAGGCATAACTGCTTTCAGTGCCGTTGGAACGTTCTTCTTTCGTGATATATCCTGCTGAATCATAGGTATATGCAAGAGAATTGCCTGTGCCCCAGGAGACTGAAGAGACCCTGTTCCGGTTGTCATAGGTATAGGAGACAGTGAGGCCGCCGGGGTAGGTCACGGAACTTCTGTTTCCCGCGTCATCATAGGTGAAAGAGAGTGAGAGGTTGTCAGGGTAGGTGATCGATGAAACCTGGTCGAGGTTGTTGTAGGTGAAGGCAGTGGTACCTGTGGCATCGCTGACGGATGTTACATTGCCGGCATCGTCACGACCAAAAGTAATGCTCCCGCCTGCACTGTAAATTTTGCCGGTGAGATACCCGTCATCGTCATAGGCGTAGGTGATGGAAGAACCGTCAGGGTTGGTGCGTCCGGTCACCCGTCCCAGGGTATCCCTCGTGTATAATATCCTGTTGCCCAGCGGGTCCTGGATGGAGATTGCCCGGTTCCTGGCGTCGTAGGTAAAAGCCGTTTCCTTTGAACGCTCGTCTATTAAGGAAAGAAGGTTTCCGTTGGGATCAAGGCTGACGGTCAGGGTATCCCCCGAAGGTCTTCTGACCTCCCTGCCCCTCCCTGCAGCATCGTAAGCCGTTCTGGTCGTCTGCCCCAGGGCGTTGGTAACGCTGACCATGTTGCCCTTCCCGTCATAGCCGATGCTCGTCGGTTTTCCTGCCGGGTCGATTATGCGGGTTATAGCTGAAAGACCGTTACGTTCATAAACAGTGGTGTTGCCTTTCTCGTCTGTGGCGGACGTAGCCGAACAGGCATCGTAGGTGCTCGTCCTGAATGAACTGTCCGGGTTGGTGATCTTCGTGATTCGGCCGTTGTTGTCGTAGCTGAGCTGAGTTATCCTGCCCAGGGGGTCCGTCATTGAAACCATACTGAATCCAAATGCATCGTAGGCAAGGGCGGTTGTCTTTCCGGCGGAATTTGTCACATTTTTCAGATTGCCGAAGCTGTCGTAGGTAAAAGAGGAGGTCCTGCTCTTTTCGTCCCTGAACCCTGTCAACAGCCCCCGCGAATCCCAGGTGTAGATTTTTTCTTTGTCCATGGGCGAGACTGACCTGACAAGGTTGCCTTTCGTGTCATAGAAGAAGGTCCCTGTCTTGCCGAGGGCGTCGGTGACGCCGGTCAGGTTGCTCTCTGCATCGTAGGTGTAGGAGGCGTATGCGGTGGAGTTAACGACCTGGTTGCCGTTGTCGTCATACCCCGTAGTGGTGCCGGCGACTCTTGTGACGTTCCCCTTGCCGTCATATTCGAAGCTCGTGGTTTTTCCGTTCCAGTCGGTTATTGAGACGGGGAGACCGTTTTGGAAGGTCCTTCCGGAGTTGCCGATGGAAGGGATGGAGCGGAGCCAGGTGAGGCCCTTATCGTTGTTGTACGACGTGACGGTGCCGAGAGGGTCGGTGACGGTTGTTGAACCCGGCGAATTGGCGTAATACTGCCGTGTACTCCCGTTTGCATCAATCACTGCCGATATGTGCTTCCAGCCTCCGCTAGTGTCATAGGCGAAGCGCGTCGTCCTGTTGCCAAAGCTCATGGATGTCATGTACCCGTTCGCATCGTACTCATAGGTGATGGCAGTCCCCAGGAGGTCCGTGTTCCGCACCATGCTGCCGTCTGCATCGTAAGTATAGGTCGCGCCCCTTCCGTCGGGCACGGTCATGGCGGTGCAGTACTTGTTGGCATCATAGGTAAAGGTTGTCTGTCTTCCCGCGCTGTCCGTAACTGAGGCTATGGTGCCGTCTGTGTTGTAGACTATCCGCACAGCGTTGCCGTTGCGGTCGGTAATTGAGGCAAGACGGTATACGTCGGCGCCGGAAGGCTCCTTTTCCTTGTAGTCATACCGAAAGGAGAGGTTGGAATCTTTCTCCTTCAGGATGAAGTGTGAAGAGCCGGCGCTGAAATAGCCCGTGAGAGAATCAAAGAGGTTCATGGCATCGGGCGTAAAAGTGGAGGTTACATTGTTGTTCCCGTCGGTGGTGTGGGCCGAATATCTGTAGCTTGCGACTTTGCCGGAGCCCTTGATGCGCTCGGCGGCGCCGTTGAAGGAACCGTATAACCTGATCGTCGATTCATAGGAGAATCCCCACCCTTTACCGAACATCCCCTTCTCGGAAGGGTCTGCGTTCCAGGTCCGGCTGAAGACTACATCTTGCCCGAGATCTCTATAGAGGAAGTCCCTATCCTCTACGACAAGGTTAAGGGTCGAGGTGTTCACGGAGTAGTTGGGCAATCCATACCCATTGGCAGCCGGTCACCCTTCGTCAAAGTCTGTGTAGGGGTTTTCGGAAGGAGGGCCCTTCAGGGAGGGCATGCCCGCGATGTCAACGCCGTCGGAAAAGAGCTGGATTTCCAGGGTTGCATATTTCCCGTAAAGAGTCCTGGCATCTACTACTATTTTCCGGCCGGTTTCGACATTTTCCTGCCATGTACGGGTGGTGGTAATGGACAACTTCTGCGCCTGTGCTTCCTCTGCATTATTCCATAGCATAAGGTAGTTGGTTCCGCCAGACGCCCACCCCGTATCCAGGTCCACATTTCTCGTGTAGAAGGTGAGCCGCGAGGATGAGTAATGGCGTTCGTCGGGATAACCGAAAGTGCCTCCAACGAGCGTGTCCCAGTCGGCAGGGTCCCCTGTCTGAACAAGCTTCACATCGATCCTGATGTTCATGGTGGGCATATGGATCGCCCAGAAGTCCCCTCCGGGATTGGGATCGGGGATTTTTGCACTGAAGACCCACTTATGGTTCTCCTGGTCATAGCTGACCAGTTGCATCAGTCGGTCAGGGGCACGATCGATGAAGACTTCCACGGAGAGGTCTCCATCGTTGATGAAGAGGGCATTGGCAATCCCGGGAAAGAAGAGGGCAAGAACGACGATGCAGAGCGTCCATAGGGTTCTCGCCTTCTTCTGAGACTCTTTCAACAACCTTTCCGTCCTTTCATGCAGTCAGGGATCAGTCTGGCGCTAATCTCACGCTCCGACCGGGAACGCGGCTTTTGAGAAACGTGAGACAGTCTTAATTATTCATGTTTC
This sequence comes from uncultured Syntrophorhabdaceae bacterium, assembly GCA_964408265.1. GTDB lineage: Bacteria > Desulfobacterota > Syntrophorhabdia > Syntrophorhabdales > Syntrophorhabdaceae > CAYOYU01. Next base: position 10,275 of record CAYOYU010000132.1, on the reverse strand, counting down.
ATCTTTTTTGTCAACAAACTTATGTGACCGAAGTCATAGGCGTAGCTAATCTGTAGCAAATTGATTGGATAATTCCAGTCCACCCCTTGTCCGCATTTTTGTATATAGAGTAAGCCGTTCCGTCCCGTGTATAGCGCTGTCAATATAGGGTGTGCAGCGGATCGGCCTTTGGGCGACCACTCAGCCTGTGTCCCGGTGGAGGGGACAGGATTTGAATTGAGGCCAGGGCAGAATTCGCGTATCATAGGGCGAGAGATGACCGGCTGGGGTTGGAGATAAAAGATCGCAGCCGAAAAGGGCAGGGCGTGAAGACTGACCAATCAGGAGAAGAGGAATTCTTCGGCATCGATACCACGGGGAAAAGCCCCGGGCAGATCGAGTTGGAGTGGTTCGAAAAGCATTACCGGAAGGATGTGCCTCAGCTCACGGTGAGGGCGGTGGTCATAGGCGGCCTCTTAGGGTCCGTGATGTGCCTCTCCAACCTTTACGTGGGCCTCAAAACTGGCTGGGGTCTGGGGGTGGCCATAACGGCCTGCATCCTCTCCTTCTCTCTCGGCGCAGACTTGCGCCGGGCGGGCGTCCTGAAGAGCAACCTGAGCATCCTCGAAAACAACTGTATGCAGTCAACGGCCAGTTCGGCGGGTTACTCCACGGGAAGCGGCATGGTGGGTCCCATAGCGGCCCTCCTCATGATAACCCACCAGCACCTGCCTTTCTGGACCCTCTTCTTCTGGACAATCCTTCTCGCTCTCCTCGGCGTTATCCTTGCCATCCCCATGAAGCGGCAGATGATCAACGTGGAGCAGCTCAAATTCCCCAGCGGTATCGCGGCGGCCCAAACGCTCAGGTCGCTTTACGCAGAAGCGAAAGAGGCGGCCAAGCAGGCCAGGAGCCTGGGAATCTCAGGCGTCGTGGGCGCTGCCGTGGGGCTGGCGAGGGAAAATATCTTTTCCTGGTACCCCGGTTTCCTGAGGATTCCCGAGGTGATCCGGCTTCCCGGGACCCTGTTGGGGCAGACCTGGGTGAAGTGGACGGTAGCCTGGGACACGAGCCTCATCATGATCGGGGCAGGGGCCATCATCGGGATGCGGGTGGCATTGAGCATGCTCATGGCCGGACTTTTCAACTATCTCTGCCTGGCTCCCATGATGTACGAGAGAGGGTTTATCAAAAGCCTGGGCTATAGCGGCATTGTCTCCTGGAGTCTCTGGGGAGGCTCCGCCATCATGGTCACATCGGGTCTTATGTCCATCGTTACGCAGTGGCGAACCATGGGGCGTGCCTTTGGAGGGCTGACGAAGATCATCAACCCCCGGACTGCGAAGGTTTCGGGAGATGGTAAAACAACGGCCTTTGAGGCCATAGAGGTCCCTGCAGCATGGTTTCTGGCGGGCGGCGCCGTTGCCACGGCAGGCATCGTCTATATCCAGCATGTCTTCTTCTCCATTCACTGGTTCATGGCCCTTCTTTCCGTGGTCATGACCTTTTTTCTCGCCCTCGTGGCATCCCGTGCCACAGGGGAAACCGATATTACCCCCATCGGGGCCATGGGCAAGATCACCCAGCTCTTTTACGGCATCATCGCCCCGGCGAAGCTGACCACCAATCTCATGACCGCCTGCGTCACGGCAGGCGCCGCAGCCTCCTGCGCAGACCTGCTCACCGACCTGAAGTCAGGTTATCTTCTCGGCGCCAATCCCCGCAAGCAGTTCATAGCGCAGTTTCTCGGCATCTTCGTGGGGGCTGCCGTAATCGTGCCGGCTTTCTACCTCATCGTTCCTTCGGCGGATGCCCTGGGGGGAGAGATGTTCCCGGCACCGGCGGCACAGGTCTGGAAGGGTGTTGCCGAACTGCTGGCAAACGGGCTGTCCAGTCTCGATATGACGCAGCGCTGGGCCCTCCTTATCGGAGGTATGGCAGGCATGGTCATCCCGCTTTTGGAAATGTTTTTGCCGGTGCGTATCCGCCCTTTCGTTCCGTCGGCCATGGGGCTGGGCCTTGCCTTCGTCATTCCCTTCTGGAACACACTCTCCCTTTTCGTGGGGGCCTTGCTGGCATGGATGTGGATGCGGGCAGCCAGGAAGCAGGCCACCGTCTACACCGTGCCCATCGCGTCGGGCCTCATCGCCGGGGAGAGCCTCATGGGGGTGCTGACGGCGCTGTTTGCACTCTTTGCGGTGAGGTGAAAGAATGGTAAGCTGTGCAGGGATTGAAACCATGCGTTGAGAAGGAGCGAAGACAAAGGATGAGAAGACCAATGGCCTCATCTGCCTTACGGGGTTGCGTTCTCTCTTTGGTCTGGCGCTCCGCGGAGAGAAAAGAGGCAATGAAAGCTGATGGCTTACGAATAAGGACCGATGGCTGCGGGTCGTCCTACACAAACACGCTCATTCCGCTCCAGCGGCTCCATTCGCTCGCATGCAGTTACCGGGGCTCACGTCGCCCCCTCTTCCCGGCAAAAGCCGGGCGAGGCTCCCCCTCGGCTCGCCGAAGCTCGCTTCTGCACCTAGCTTGTGCTTACGCAAAAGACCGAGCTTCCTTGCCTCATGACGGTTTGCTTGAGGACAACCCGCCGCCATTTCAAGCCAAACATGAACAGCGCTTTACCGCCGGGTTCGGATCAGGTACTGATGCGAACCCGGCTTGGGTGGACCTGTCCCCGGAAGGGGGCGACGGCATGGAGAAATGTTTCAGATGCGGATGGGCTGCGCCTGCGCCCGGCGATAGCGGGGTGAGACTCGCAGACCGGAGGCGTACTGAATGTACGTCGGAGGGCACGAGGCGAAGCAGAACGCGGGGTACCCGCTTGCGGGTCATGAACATTTTGAACATGCCGTTGACCGGTCAATAAAGAAGGACCAGAAAGAACAGGGTCAGGAGGATAGGATGGAAAAGCATTACTTGGTAAGGGCAATGAAGCGTGAGGAGGTTGACATCGCCGTTGAATGGGCTGCCCGGGAAGGATGGAACCCTGGCCTTTACGACGCGGAGAGCTTCTACGCAACTGATCCGCAGGGATTTCTGATCGGGCTGGAGGAGGGGGTCCCTGTTGCAACGATCTCGGCGGTCAAATACGGCGATACCTTCGGTTTTATAGGGTTCTACATCGTGAAGCCCGAATTCCGAGGGCTGGGATACGGCCACGGTATATGGAAGGGTGCCATGAAACGCCTGGAGGGAAGGAACGTGGGCCTTGATACTGTTTTGGGCCAGCAGCGGATTTATGAGAAATCAGGCTTCTGGCGGGCCTATGGAAATGCGCGGTACGAAGGAGAAGGCGGCGGGGTCTCCTCTTCTGATCCCGCGATAGTGAGCCTCTCATCAATCCCTTTCGATGCGGTCGAAGCCTATGACCGGCCCATGTTTCCGGACAACCGGACAACCTTTCTGAAACATTGGCTCAACCAGCCGGAAAGCGTCTCCCTCGGCTTCCTTAAAGGTGGCCGTCTGGCCGGCTACGGCATGATAAGGGTTTGCGGAAAGGGGTACAAGATCGGCCCCCTCTTTGCAGACAACGGCGGGATAGCCGAGTCGCTCCTGGGCGCACTGAGGGCCGTCGCGAAGGAAGGAGAGCCTGTCTACCTGGACGTGCCGGAGGTGAATGGAGCAGCGGTCGAGCTCGCCCGCAGCCATGGCATGCACCCCGTCTTCGGAACGGCCAGGATGTACCTGAAGAAGAACCCCCCCATACCTATGGGGCGCCTCTTCGGCGTTACGAGCTTTGAACTCGGGTGAAAGCGGGGTGTCACTCTCAGCCGGCCAATCCGGTTCCCAGGAGGAAGGGGGAAGGAAAGGCCGGCTGAGAAAAGATGTGCCCGACGCTGTTACATTCTATTGAGCATGGGTAGATAGATGTTGAACTCCACCCTGTCCTTGCCTTTGAAAATCCTGACCAGACCGTTATGTCCTTCCACTGTGGCGCGGATTGTCGAAAAAGCCTGGCTCACGGTCTTCCGAATCCTGTTCCTCTCTGCGCCGCCTGATTTGGGGGTTTGAGGCGTCGCGATATCCGTCGAGGTGACTGAGAGAAGGGCGCAGGCAGCCTCACCCTCAGTGATAAGGCGGTTCTCTATGGGTAGGGTTCTGGCCAGAATCGTGATTGTTCCCCCCTTTCTTACGAGACGGCTCCCGTGGGCGACGATGCTTGCGAAGACCTGCCCCATCTTCTTCCGATCGGCCACAATCCGAACATCCCCGTCTGCCAGCACTGTCTGGAGCTTCACCTCTTTCCTGACTATTTTTCGCAAAGCCCTCACCACGTCCTGAATGAACTGGTTTACATTGATACAGAGACAGTCAGCCCCTTTTTCACGGATAAGGGGGCGTCTTGCCGGTCCCGCCTTGTTAGCCTCAACCTGGCTGATGACCTTCCGGACATAGGCAGTAAAGGGGTCGCGACTCTCCATGGGGTTGCCTGCTTTTTCCCTGCCTTTGGCAACTACCTTTGCCACTTTTTCAAGATGGACCATGGAATCCCTGGCGATTCTGTCGAGAATTTCGATCTGTCTCGAAGACTGCATATCTCCGTAACGGTGGCGGACGAGTCTCATGAGGCGTTCTGTGGACCTGTCGGCTTTCTCAAATCCCTGGCTCTCTTTTCTTGCAGCCTTACATTCACCCATAATTCCCTCCTGGCTCATTTTCTGGTTTTGTGGAAAACTTTCTTGGTTCTTGTTCTTTCGTCGGACTTGCCGGAATTAGGGTTTGCGCCTTTCTTCGTTGCCACGTCGTCAGGCGTCCTCGGCGTACATCCCAGTACAGCCTCGGCCCCCTGCCTTCCTTGCGCCTCGAAATCCATCAAACCCATCCCGGCAACTCCGGGTGCAGGCTCGCTTCGCTCGCGGTAACCCTTGTATTTGGTTTGAGCTGATGGCGGAGGGTTGTCCTTGAGCAAACCGTCGGGAGGCGAGGAAGCTTGGTCTTTGGCGTAAGCCCAAGCTTGGTGCAGAAGCGAGCTTCGGCGAGCCGAGGGGGAGCCTCGCCCGGCTTTTGCCGGGAAGAGGGGGCGACGTGAGCCCCGGTAACTGCACGCGAGCGAATGAAGCCGCTGGAGCGGAATGAGCGTGTTTGTGTAGGACGACCCGTAGCCATCGGTTTTCAAGGTTTCCTTTCCCTCCTCCTTGAAGGTCCCTTCAAGAACAGCAATCTCTGTGCCAGAGGTTAACTCATACTGTAACTATAGGAATTTACATTGCGGAACGGGGAACCGGGAGAGATAAAGGGGTGACAAAAATGTCGAAATAAGAGTGGTCTGGTAGACAAAAGTGTCGTTTCAGTTCCTTTGATTAAGAAGACAGCCCCGGGGTTACCCTTAGGAATAATCTAATGGTCGAAATGGAACTGGACGCGGCACTCTTCGCCGTCCACAGATGATATGATGCTGTCTGTATTCTTGGACATGAGGAAGCCCGAGAAGGCGGCGAGAGCTTTATCATCGCCGAGAAGCCGGCTCTTTGCAGGTTCTTCAGGCTCTTCCTTCTCCGAAATAACCAGGGGAAGCCCTTTATAGGAAATATAGACATCCAGGTTGAATTCATCGAAGGTTACAAGCACCTTCAGGTTTCCCTTCGAAAGTCCTCCCCTCTCTACGGATTCAAGAAATTCATTTATCGCTGATGCGGCACGGTAGACCACATCCTTGAGGGCGCCCCAGAGGGAACCCTGGTGCTCCATGAAGTCGAATATCCTGTCTGATGAATCGATGCCGGGCCGCAACTCTATCCTGGCAGACCTTGAGACCCCAATGCGAAGAAAGAGATTCAGGAGGATTGCGCATACGGTGGCTAAAGAGAGTGATGAACTGAAAAAGGGTTGAATCCAGGGATGCACATTGTTGAACAGACCAGGCACAAGGTCGATGCTGAGGCCGAAGACGATGGATATCCCGATGACAAAAGTCTTTCGTGCATCTATCATCCTGGCAGTTACGATCTGAATGCCGGCGAGAATCATGAAAGAGGCGGCAAAGATCAGGCTCGCGCCCATTACCGGAGTGGGCATGATAACGAAAACAGAAGCAAGTTTGGGGAAGAAGGCGCTGAAGATTAGAATTCCCCCGATGGAGTAGGCTATTCTGCGGCTCGTGGCCCCTGTAGCAATGGAGAGCCCCACATTGCTCGAAGAGACTGATTGGCCCAGTGCGCCGGTAAGCCCTGAAATTATGTTGCCCAGGGAAGAGGCCAGAATTCCGCGGCTGATGGATTTCATGTCCGGCCTCTTCCATTCCGTGTCATTGATCTTCTGGCAGATGCTGAGGTCACCCATCGTTTTCAGGGCTGATGAGAGGGTGGCCACGAGGAATGGTATGAGGAGCGCCATATCGAAAGATAACCCGTACTGCCCGATGGACGGGACCTTGAACGTGGGCAGGCGGGCGAGCTGGTCAAAATGGTCGGTCGTGAGGTCCCCCGCCAGTAAGGCCGTACCGTACCCTATGGCCATGCCGATGAGGACTGAGTACAGACGTATCTTGCCTTTGCCCCACACGTTGAAGCTTACCATGGAGATGAGGGTGATGAGCCCTACCAGAAGGGAGCCTGGATGGGGCACGGTGTGCAGTCTATCCATGCCCTGGAGCCGAGTCATTGCGAGAGGGATGATCTCTATTCCCACCATGGTGACGATGGTGCCGGTGACTTCTGCCGGGAAGACGGCTCGCAACTTGGGTACCACGCGAGCGAAGAGGCCTTCAAAAACACCCCCTATGGCGGTCATGCCGAAGATGAGAGGCAACCCGCCCGCCTTTCCGGCCAGGAGACTGGCAGAAAGAAAAGCGGGCCCATTCAGCATGGGACAAAGATAACCGGAGCCCACGGGCCCCTTGTTCAGACTCTGGAGGATCGTGGCGATCCCCGTGGCCACCATGGCAGTGCTTATCAGATTCCTTGCTTCATCAGCTGTGCCGCCTATGGCGTCAATGATGACAACGGGGAAGATAAAGGCGATGGAGAGTATGAAGATATGCTGAAAACCGAGTACGAGGAGTGACCCGGGCCCTGGGCTCTCATTAACACCATAGAGGAGGTTCACCGGTTTCTTCGGCATGTTCCTTGGGACCCCTTTTCTTGCAGCCTAACTAGGGATACAGTCTACTGTTCCCTAATATATACTTCTATCCGATTCCGGTAGGCCTTGTCATCCCGTATTTTGTGCATGACCGGGGACTTTTCCGGGAGTTCGGATAGAAGGGGGCTCACCCTTCGCTTTTCAGCAGGTCGGCAACTGTCTGCGCCAGGACGGACAGGGTGTAAGGTTTCTGGAGGAAACTGCGGGCGCCCATGCGGATAAGAGCGTCGGCCTGGTCATCTTTAGTGAACCCGCTTGCCACTACAACGTTGATCAGGGGGTTCAGCTCCCGCAGCTTCTTGAATGTGTCAGGCCCCGAGAGTTTGGGCATATTGATATCGAGTATGACGAGGTCGATTTTCCCGGCATGTTCGCGGTAGAGTGCCACACCCTTTTCACCGTCCTCCGCGGTAAGTACCGTGTATCCGCAATGCTTCAGCATCTCCCTGGTGATGAAGCGGATATGTTCCTCATCGTCGATAATCAGTATGGTTCCAGTGCCGGCGGGGGGCGGGGCCTCCTCGGCAACAGCCACCGTCTCAGGAGACCCTCCCATCTGAGGGAGAAAGACATTGAAGGTGGAGCCTTTGCCCGGCTCCGAGTAGACGTCTATGAATCCTCCGTGCTGGTGGACTATGTTGTAGGCCATGGTGAGGCCAAGACCGCTGCCTTTCCCCTTCTCCTTGGTTGAGAAGAAAGGGTCGAATATTTTGGCCACGGTCTTCACGTCCATACCGACGCCCGTATCCTGAACGCTCACCTTCCAGTAGTTGCTGTCGGGCCGCGACTCCGAGTGAAGAGATGCGAAATACTCATCGCTGACAATGTGCTCTACCGAGATTCTCATGGTTCCCCCGTGCTGATCGCCTTCCTTGCGCATGTTGGTCATAGCGTGGGCTGCATTGATGCAGAGGTTCAGAAAGACCTGTTCCATCTGGACCGGATCTGCATTGACCATGGCGTCCTTATTCCAGTAATGTGTGGAGAATTCGACTCTCCTGTCGAAGGTATTGCCGCAGATCTTCACCACATTCCTGAGCACCGAATTAAGGTCCACAGGCCTGAATACGAGGTCCTGCCTCCTGGAGAGTATGAGCATCTGCTTTATCATGTCGGTGGCCCGCTGGCCTGATTTTTCCATGGTGGTGATGTAGTCCTCAAGCTTATAGCGCTGGAGTTCGCCTGCCTGCTGAAGTTGAAACTTCATGAGTGACAGGGTCCCCACGATGCCGGCGAGGATATTGTTGAAGTCATGGGCCAACCCGCCGACGAGGGTGCCGATGGTCTCCATCTTCTGTGCCTGTCTCAGCTGCTGTTCCGTTATTTCAAGTTCCGTAACATCGTCCAGCCGGATGGCCATCTCACTTATCCCATTCTGTATGAGTGGGAAGAGAGAGATATTTACGTAATGTTCCCTGTCGCTCTGAAAGACCTCTGTACCGAGCTGCCTTCCCTTGCGGAGTTGAAAAGCCTCTTTGTACTGGCCCTCATATTTCCTGAGAAAGGGAAGTATGTCCCATACCTTCTTTCCCATGGCTTCGGAAGTGGCAAGACCGGTAAACCCAGCTGCGGCCTGGTTCCATTCGTGAACAACGCCTTCTTCGTTTACGGAAATAAGCATGGAGGGCATGGAGTCTATGATATTTTTCAGGTAGAGCCTCATCCTGTCGATTTCCTGCTCGTTCTGCCGAATTGCTTCCATGGCCTCCGTGGTCTCTCTGCTTTTCTCCAGGAACAGACGGTAGAGGATGCCTATCTCCTCGTACTTTAGGAATGCCTCAGGAACCTTCTCCACGCTCTTCTCCACGTTCCAGTCCCGTAGCATCGTGGAAAATGCCGAAAGGGGACGAATAAAGAGCTTTGTCTGGAGGAATATCTTCAAGACGAAGGTGAGCGCCACAAAGATCATGAAGAAGACATAGTACTTGTTGATGGATCCAATGATGCTGTAAACCTGTGAAAGAGGCGTGAGCACGACGATGTCATTTTCGAATACGGCGCTTGGAGACCTGTAGAGAAGGTAGTCGCTGCCCCTGATCTTGAGCTCCGTTTTTTCTGTTTGCGGCAGGACGCTGATGGAAAGGTTTCTATCGGAGCTGGAAAGGACGTATCCGTCCCGGGTGGCTATGATGATGATGCTCCGGTTATACTCGGCCATGCGGGAAAGATCGTTAAGCAGCTTGTCCAGACCTATTCTGCCGACGAGATGGCCGGTTCCGTCTCTTATGGCAATATAGAAGCTCAGTTTTTCATTCTCCGAGGCCAGTTGCATGGTGGAGTAAGCATATTCCTTTTCTTTGATCTTCTTCAGGAATGCGCCGAGGCTGCTGCTGCTCGTATCGTATCCGGGAAAGATCTGGCTGCCCGCCTCCTTCTTGATGATCCTATCTATGACGAGCCGGTCCGAGACATGATAGATATCGGCAAAACCAGTCATGACCTTGAGTGCGGCGTAGCTCTCCTTCAATGTGAGATGCTTCCGAAATGTATCTATGTTGTCCTTGACGAAGTTCTCTATGGAGATGTCAATTTCGCTGATATTGGCTGTGAGGGCTTTCACGTAGCCCTCCCTCACATGGTCTCGCAGCACCGTGAGCAGTATGAGGACAAAGAAGAGTGTGACAATCATGGTGGCCGCTTCGATGACGGAGTAGATCGACCGGATCGACCTCATCAAAACTCCCTGGTGAGGTCGGTGATAAAATAGAGGGGCATCCGGGCATCGCCGAATTCGTCAAAGGTTACGGTGCCGAACTCGGTGGTGAAGGTCCTTCTTTTCAGTATATATTCCCTCATCTCCTCGGGACTCCGCTTCCCCTCCGACAGGACTTCCGAGATGATCTGAAGGGCCGAATATACATTGAGACTGATGAAAGTCGGGGCATACCCGAACTTCTTCTTGAAGCGTTCGATGTAGCTGTTTATCGCAGGGGACTGCGACCGCGGCGGGTAATGGGAAGGTATGATGGAATCCTTGATCGTCTTCCCTGCAGTTTCGAGGAGGGCAGGGGTTCTCATCCAGGGAGTGTAGACTATGACGGCCTGGGGATGGAGTTTCTTGGCAAGCTGGGCAATGCTGCCTGATATGCTCCTGTGACCGCCGATGAGGAGGTAGAGGACATCGAAGTTGTGCCTCCTCATCCTGGTCGCCAGATCGTCGAGGTCGAGCCGGTCCATTGAAACGTTTATTACCGGAGCAGCCCCCTTAAA
>CAYOYU010000131.1:6077-14386 GCA_964408265.1 uncultured Syntrophorhabdaceae bacterium | reverse complement strand
CCGACGCCATATGCAGCCGTGAAGCCTCCTGTATTAAAGGTAAGTAGGACGGTCCGTTAATCCCGTCCCCCAGGCGGGAGTAAAATTGTAGACCTCGTGCAGATGATGGTGCGGTCATCTGCACTAAGGGTGTGGCTCGCTAACGGAGCGTAAGACGGAAGGCCTGTTTGATTAGATTGCGGAATGGGACCTAATAAGACGGCACATCGAAGTTTTGATATTCACATGCGAGATAGCCGAGCCAGAGAAGAACAATGTTATTGTAGTTTACGGAAAGCTGACGCTCACATTCCTTGATTGTTTTGACAACACCGGACTCTCTCAGGGAGAGTCCGGGGACCTGTGCAAGCTGGTTATAGACATCGGATCTCATTATTCTTCGCAGGTCAGCGAATTCCAGCAATGCCCGGGCTTCCCCGTTCAAACTTAACTCCTTCCTAAGGCCATGGAGGTAGGCTCGCAGCCTGTCCGCATCCTTTCTCACGGCCTCCTTTACAAACGCGGTCGGAAAGCCAGCGTTTTCATGCGGACGCATGCTATTTTTCGCAGGCGCGCCGATCTTGTCCACCGCACGAAGGAGGTTCTGCCTCACGACCAGGGATTCTTCAATGATGTGAAGAAACAACTCATTCGCTGAATCGAAGGTGTCCGTCTCAAAAACTACGTCCGCTGTCTCGAGGGACAAAGAAAGATAGTGGGTGCTCATAAAATGCCCACGCTTTCCACGTTCCTGCTTCTCTGCAGGAAGGTGAATCCCGCAGACCACAAAACCTTTGTGTTGATCCTGGTCAAACCACATGATTCTTCCATGATCAAAGACCCTATCGTCGAAGCGGAGAGATAGATTGAACGTAACGACATCGTCCGATTTCAAAAGGCTGGCAGTACCATGCGCTGGCTGTAGCCCGATCCGGAGTCCGGACCGACTCACATCTAAAGGATAATACTCAAAGGAGAACCAGTCGTGTTCACGGAAACCCAAGAAAGGCACCGTGTCGATGTCTATGCACGTGCGGTATTCGTCCCGCCGATCCCTGAGAATCATCTTCTTTCGTCCTGACTTGAATAATACATCAGCCAATGCGGGTGTTCAACACGTCAAACCATCTAAATCTGCCTACGGTGACGCCAAATTCCGGACCCTACTAGCCAAAACTACTCTCGCTGCCATAATTCGCATAAACCACATGAAACAATTAAGAGAAGTCCAAACCATGGAAAGGCTGTTTGAAAATGTCGCCAACTGTGCAGTTCCAATGCCAGTTTCCATTGACTCTCCCCGTCTCCGCCCTGTCGCCACCCACACACCTCAGAAAAGGCGTTCTAACCATACCGGCATAGAAGGGCCTTCGCGGTAACTGCAGACAAGATAGGATCTCCCTCGCTGTCGTCTTTGTCTTCAGGTCGACCCGGTTCCTCTCCCATACCTTTTACCTTCCGAAGGGCTTCTTCAAAGTTCGGTGCCTCCACGGTTAGATACTCCTCTTTCACCTTGAACATGTAAAACGGCATGGCCATTACCCCCTCTTTTTTCGGATCACTATAAGAGTGTATACGAGAGCAGTGACAACAGCATGGCAGTGACTGTAGGATTGGTGCTGAGTCAAGGAACTGAATGCCGCTAACAGGATTCACGCCGTAGTCATGGCTCTTCGGGAAGGGCCCGATTGATTCTGATTGGAGTCTTGGTCAGCGAAGCCCTTTCAACGCAAGACCAGATAGAATACCTGTACTTTTGGACAGTTGACCGACTGAATCGAATTCAATAACCTTCCCGTATGCACGGCAACAACGATCGAGGGTTGCAGAACACAAATCCTGCTTCTGGAAAGTTATTTGTGTCTCCGAAGATAATTCAAATTCCCATGTCTACTTTCACTGGTATTCTAATAAGGGGGTATAGTCACGATGCCGTCTTACATGTTCAAAATTAACGGCGAATACCTGACAGTGGAAGCGTCAGACTTTGAACGAGCTCTTGAGGGGGCAAGAGGTCTGGAGATAAGGTTGGGAAAGTATAATACCGAATATACTATAGGAAATGAAGACCCTACTGTGTCGTCTGTTGCCTCTGAAGCTCTTTTCTGTAAGAGGTGACATTATATGAGAGGAGCAAGATTATGTCTCCACCGTGGGATTTATATGCGTTGAAAGATTGGATGTTGAATTAAATCGGGAAAGAAGCCGTCCGAAAGTACAGGTCCCGCGAGATCCTGCCTTCAGTCGAGGTCGATGATACGGTACCTAAGCGCAATGGCCACGGCATGTGTCCTATTGACAGCCTCGAGTTTCCTCATGACGTTGTCGATGTGGAACTTGACAGTCCTTTCACTTATTCCGATGATGTTCGAGACATCCCAGGCACTTTTCCCCTGCATGAGCCATTGGAGGATTGCCTTCTCACGATCAGTGAGCGTGGGAAAAGTTGAAGAAGTTTTCCCCAGAATCCGGCTCATGGCTTCATGCAAGTGAGGGGAGACTACCGTTATAATCGTTTCATGGCGAGCGCTACGGGGCAACCCGTAGAAAAACATAAGGCCCTTCTCCGAGCCTTGTACGTTTCGTACACCGCAACTGTAGCCTCTTCCCTCACTGGCATCCTTAAGGCCAAAGTCGCCAGTAAGATTGACCAGATCTTCCGGGGTCCCGTGTTGCTCAAACGAATCGGCCCAGTATCGAACCCTGTAAACACCATAGTTATCTTTGACTATAGGATCTATCCTTTCGTAGCCTCTTGCAATATACTCGTTTGCGTATTCCGAGGGATAATTGATGTTCTCGGAAACTATGGGCCCTGGATCACTACCACCCTGTGCTCTTCCCAACATAACGCCCGCCGAGTGGAACGGCACAAGGAAATTGAGTTTTTCTATCAAGCCTTTAAGCTGAGCATGATCGGTACACATTGTGGTATCATGGATCAATTCCAGCAAGAAGATGGCTTCCCTTTTTGTTAAGTCTTTAAGCTTCATTGGTCCGCCAGGAGGCTCCTCCTAGAACGAGACGTTGTTCTACTGAATTCTGGACACACGGGAGTATGGTGTACACAATTATAACCCAGCTGGACAAATAGGACCATTCCTAAATTAAGACTTTTGCCGTCTCGAGGTCCTGAAGGTATTGCATGAGTCGGGGCCGTCCAGGGTGCCGTCCTTGGCAGCCATCGAGGTATGTGTCCCTTCAGATGCCGCTTACAGGAATGGAGGAAACGTTGGCGGTTATAGGCAGCGACTCCGGCACAAGACAGATGACACCACCGGGTCCGATTGGCATCTTAAGCTGTTCTATGGCCTTGAAGTGTCGCACGTCACTCTTTTGGGGTGAGGCGCTCTTCTTGAATTCGAGCGGGTAGATCATTCCGTCCTGAACGATGAGGAGGTCAATTTCCTTCTGATCTTTGTCTCGATAAAAGTAGAAAGAAGGACGTCGTCCATTGTGCCACCAAGTCTTGAGGATTTCGGACATGATCCAGGTCTCAAGAATTGGTCCGGCCATTGCCCCCGCCTCCAGCGTTTCCGGGCTGGACCACTCAGTGAGCCAGGAGCAGAGACCTGTATCCAGAAAATAAAGCTTGGGGGTTTTGATGAGCCTCTTCGTCACGTTGGTGTGGTAAGGTTCAAGAAGATAGACAATTCCAGAGGTCTGCAATATGGATAGCCAATTCTTGGCGGTGTTAGGGGCCACATCGGCATCACGGGCAACCTCTGCCATGTTGAGCAGTTGTCCCGACCGGGCAGCTGCTGCCCTCAGAAAACGGAAGAATGCTGTTTCATCTCCGACCTTTGCCAACGCACGGACGTCTCTCTGCAGGTAAGTCTGCACGTAGGAGCTGTAAAAAAGGTCACGATCTATGGTTTCGTCCAGGGCAATGGCCGGAAAGGAACCGCGCCATATGATATGGTAGAGCGTCTTCAGTGACAGGCTTCCCGAGGGCCCGATTCTGTGCGCCAGATTGTCCGGGGTGGGAAGAAATGGGGTGCTGTCAAGGCCCTCGCCGATGCGTTCCCGACGAGACAGACCCAGGAGCTGCACTATGCCTACCCTTCCGGCCAATGATTCCGAAACGCCCTGCATAAGATGAAACTGCTGAGAACCGGTTAGCCAATAAAGACCAGGTTCACCGTGATCGTCCACCGCCATCTTTATGAAAGGCAATAATTCCGGCGCATATTGTATCTCATCCAACAACAACGGGGCGGGGAAACGTTGCATGAAAAGAGCGGGGTCTTGTTTGGCCAGGCTGAGCACCGCAGGATCATCGAGGGTGACGTAGCGTCTTTCCGGTTCGCTCATATGCCTGAGAAAGGTGGTCTTACCCACCTGCCTTGCCCCGGTGACGAGCAACACGGGGAATTGTGAGCCTGCTTTTCTGAAGAAGGTTTCAAGTGTTCTACTTGTATACATGCCCACACCTTAAAGTTAGTCTAATATGCACCTACAATGCATTATGGACGATATGGTCTGATTAGTCAAGAAAGGAGTGGTTCGCATCTTTTCACTTCTTGCCTTCAGGGTACTTTGAAAACCCGGTTATGTCCACAGACATTTCAAGGTAGTACTGCAGCAGCTTCCATCATAGGGCTAAACGTTCTGACATCGTCGCTTTCCTTTGCGGCGTCATGGCATCACTTCGGCAGGGCAACCCGATTACTCGTTCTCATCTTCCAACTCCTGGCGTAGGGGTCTTTTTGAGCATCAGCAGCTCCCGCTGAAATTCCTGCCGTTCTCTTTGAAGTTGAATCTTTAATGTGATCCTCCGCTCCTTCTCCTCCCCTTTCTCCTGCATGAGCTGTCTCCAAGATTCGAAACGGTCTTTTTCAAACTTGAGTGATTCTTCCCTCAGTCGGAGTCTTTCTGCTTTCAGATGAATCTCCTTTCTTCTTAGTTCCACATTCTCCGATTTCTGTCTGAGGTATTCTCCTATCAGAAAATCGACCATCTTTGCGTAAAGGCCGGTGTCATTGTCGTCTGGGTCAGTATGCTCGCTCGTGGGGCTTGCCAGGATCGACTCAAGCGTGAATGTTCCATCGCCGTCGTTACCCAAGGGTTCCTGCAGGCTTTTCTCTTTAAACTTCTTTTGCAGGTATCGCGTTATGGCCTTGTTTCTGACCTTTTTGACGATGGGGGCTATTTCGTCAACGGTCCGGGTATTACGCTCAAGTATTTCTACCCAGGCTTCCTGGAAACTGTCCTCATACTCCCCGAAGAGTGGCTGCAAATAATCGTTTATCGCATTGGTGTCCAGTCCCATCATATAGATCCCCCTCTCATGAATAATAAAGATCCTTCTTCAATCCACTTTAAGCCGACGTTCTTCAGCCAGACTTTCTTTGAAATTGTGCATCCGACGCTGAAACTCCTTCACTCCGTTTGCAATCCTTTGTAGCATTAATCCCTCCTCATTCTCTAGGCCTCGAGATAGTGCCGTGCCATGGACCGTCTGTTGTGACCCAAGGCCCTCGTGATCGCATACTCGCGCTGCTCATCAGGCATCCCTTCTGCTTCGAGCCTTTTGTCTTCCTCCTGGGCAAAGACGGCACGTAACCCGTGGGCTCCCGCATAGGCGTCCTTCGTTGCCCTGGCCGCAGCCCGGACGTGGCCCTGGTAGGTGCCTTCCATGTAGGCATGCCAGTCCACATGTTTCACCAGTTCTTTCAGGCGTTCCATGAGGTCCCGTACCTTTTCCAGATCGTCAGGTCTGTGTGAAAAGTCCACTGTTCTCATCCTGCCGCCTTTTCCTTTGTGCACGACGATCGCGTTGTCCTTGATCAGAAGCGGCCTCACCTCGTGGATCCGGACGCCCGTTATCCTGACTATCTGGGCCACGACCCCGGCCAGTTCGTCTTTTTTGTAGAGGGTCTCGATGAGCTTATCCGGCTTGTCAAAGGCATAGATGGTGCGACCCTCTTTGGCAAGGTCCTTGAACCGGGTATAGTCGGATGCTAGTGTTTCCCGGAGGTCTTCCCGGCGGGTGACGGTGAGGAACTTCAGGAGGGCGCATATATTCGTTTCAATGGTATTCCGGGTGAAGTTCCTCTCGATCTTCCCCATGAGGAACTTGTCGATCGTGGCATAGGCGATTTTCTTGAGCTTCTTGATCTGTTCAGCCCTGCAGAAGTCCTCGAAGTCCCGTATGATACCCCGGTATCGTTCATAGGTTGCCCAGGAATGGATGAAGGGCGAGAGCCGCCCCGTTGCCCGGGTCAGTTCTCTGCGGCTTATCCCTATTCCCACCCGGGTGAACCTGCAGAAGTAGTTTACCGCGTAGGTCATACCTGCTTCGCTATTGATCCCCTTCACGCCGAGCTCCTCCATCCGGTCGAGTATCTTCTCCTTTAACTGCTCACCCATGCCCGTAAACCTTTTCATGGTCTCCTCCTTATCTCGTAGTCAGGGCGCACCTCTCCCCTCAAAAGTACGGTTAAGGCGAACTGCTCAGCGTACTGACGGATACGCTACTGTTGCTACCGGCCTGTAGCACGGCCGAAAATCGGCCGCTTCCGGGACGGTACAGGCGCCGCCCCCCAAGTTTTTTTCAGCGCAAGCTGTTTCCCTAGGTCTGGATGAGTTTTTAAAAAAGGATGAGGTTGTTCCCCTGAAACGGGGGCAAGGGTAAGTGGGGTGGAACGGTCCCTTCTTTACAGGGACAAGGGTGGGGTTTTACTTCACGAGGTGATTGTGTCGTAGCTACTGACAGTGGCGAAAGCTTTTGCTTTCGTGGGGTGTATGATCCCTTACGGGAAAGCTTCGAAGCCTAATGAAAATATATTGTCTGATCCTAGGATACCCGCAGGTATTCGGGGCTGTCAACAGAAAAGTTCGGAAAATATTTCTTGAGGGGTGGCAAAGAATGCAGGTGTGGTGCGGGTCTACGCACACTAACGTACAGGGGCGCACAGGGAAGCACAGTTTTGACCGTTTGGCCTATGCGTTCTTATACGTACCTGGGCGTAGCCATGCGTACCTGTGCGTATATAGACGCACAGGAAAGCACGGGAGCGTACAGGAAAGCACATTTTTTGACGTCTCGCTGTGCGTTCCTGGGCGTACCTGGGAGTTCATGTGCGTTCTTAGGCGTTCCTGTGCTTATTGTTCAAAATACGCAGAAATCCTCGAGCATCTTATCGTGCTCAATAGGTCAAAGTTCAAAGTGGTAGATCCTGATGAGGCAATGTCTTGGTCAATTTCCGAAGCTGCCACTCATCCGATTGTTCGATGACATTCTTGACCGCAAACAGCTCAGAATGACGCAACAAACGGCAGGGGGGTGCCTGAGATCAGCGACAACGCGTTGTATTGACCGCCCCTGCCCTTTTCGCCGCCATTCTTAGCATGGCTTTGTCACTTCAGCGTGCCGATCACTCCTTTGAGCCTCTCCCTCTCCCATACCAAGGATCACCCGGAATCAGGACAGCCTGACGATTGATTGCCAGAGCCGCCAATCTCCTTGGAACCAAGGCTCAAATATAGGCATAGGCGGCGGGAGACAACGGTATAGGAGTCTCGTTGTGGGACAGATCAACGGCCTCCTGGTGGGAAAGGGCGTCGATGGAAGGGAGCTAAAACACGGTTCGGGTAGAACCGAATTCACGCGTTGAGTAAAGCGGAGTGGGCACCCAGCCGACATGACCTATGTGATAAAATTGTGATAAAATTGACTGAAATAGACTGGAACAGATAGAATAAACCGGACTACATGGAAATGCCATATGGTCTTTATAATCAAGATGTTACAGGGAATCAGAAGCAGTTTCAAGGACCTGCAAATTTGGTCTTTTTCGGACTCAAAATCCGGTGTTCCTCGCGAACATGCGGGTTCAAGCCCCGCCTCCGGCATTTCTTAATGTCAATGAGTTACAAACTCCTCCGATTTCTTTCCACCGCATCATATCGTCCCTTTATTCCTCTGGTTCTTTTAACCACTTTCCTTCTTTATCGCGCAAGCCATCAGAAACGTTTCAGCTCAGTCTCTCTTTCGTGATGCAGGGTTATGGCTTCATTCTACCTGCTCATTGAACTGTGGTTGCCTGATGACTACTATGTAGGTTAAATAACTCCAGTCTCGGGGGTGTAATATGAAGAGGTCGAGAAGGCTCTTGTTGTTATTCTTGGGTATGCTGCTGATGCCCTTAACTACTATTACCACGGCGGGCGACAGGGATGATGGCAGACGGCCGGGCGTCTCTCCCATAGCGCAAATCCAGTACATGTCTATCATCGGGGAACGGGAAGATGGCAAGATGGTGACGAAGATCGAGCCCTTTAATGACCCCCGCATTGATCGCTTCACGACGGTGACGTGGACCAAC
>CAYOYU010000131.1:349-6067 GCA_964408265.1 uncultured Syntrophorhabdaceae bacterium | reverse complement strand
AACAATTCGAAGTTGCCGGTGCGCATCAAGTTCGGGAAGTGACCAAAATGGGAGGAGGTATCGAACGTTCGCCTGAGGACCCTCGACTGGGGAGTCGATAAGGCATGTTACGTAACCCGGCCTATCCCACCGGGTGGTATCCTAGATACCCGCATGAATGACCAGGGCCGATACGCCTATGAGGTAGAATATGTCGGTCAGAAAGCGGTAGAATCCGGGACCATCACGGTCTACTGAGCCATTTGCCGGGAAGACGGGATATTGGGTCCGAGTCTGAGCAATCTTGCCTATTGTCGCAGATCCTTGATGCCTTATTTGACCTTCTTCACCACTGTTCCGTAAATCGTCGATTCGTAAGTCAACACCCCTTTCTGATTCTCGATTGCCACTTCAAACTTTGCTATCCTGTTTCTATCCTGCCATTTCTTAATCACCATGGTTATGTGGTCATCTGGATAGAGAAGTCCTCTCAGCTTGGTTCGTTCGATCATGCCGACGGGGATATCATCGAGGCTGGGGTACAGGAGGCAGACCAGAAGCCGTATCCCCTGGTTCACGATCTTTCCGATGGCGTAATCGGGATAGACGAGATAATCAGGTATGTGGCTCCTAAACTCAACATCATTTTCCGCCAGGAATTTTGAGAGCTTAAGATCGTTTGGATAGTCAGGGTCATAGACCGCCTTGTCAATGACGATGTACTTTTCCGGTAGTTTAAGTAATCTCCCGATTTGTTTCTTGTCAAGGTCCATGGAACTCCTTTCTTCCTATGATTGGACTACGCCCAGGACCTTCCGTCGTCCGGTAGACCCTAAGCCGGGCTCAACTACCTTCTATGTTCTCTCTCCTCTCCCTCAGGCTTTCTTTGCGGTTGAGGCTGCTGAACTCTCTCCTGGGACTGTTGTCTTTGTGGTTGCTGGACCTCTGGCCCCTGTTGGTGTCTCTGCGGCTCCTGAGGCCGGGGAGGTCCCTGTCGTTGCCCTTGAGGATTCTGAACCTGGGGCTTTTGCTGGTGCGGGGCTGGTTGCAGGACTCTCTCCTGAAATTGTCCTTGGGGCGATGATCGGTGCTGGAAGTGTTGCTGAACCTCAGGCCTCTGTTGGTATTCCTGCCTCCTCTGCCGGCTCAGTTCTTTTCTCTGTGGTTGTGGTCGGGGCTGGTAACCCTGGACACCCCATGTCCTCTGTCCTTCCCAGTACCGGCTATTTTGCCAGCTCCTCCAGCTCTGTTGGAGCCGCCGGTTGGGGATAGGTTGATAGTCCCACCGATGCCCGTACCAGTTATGGTCCCGGTAGTATCCTATCCAGCCAGGGTCTATATCAAAATAGAAACGGGGAACCCGCTTATTATAATACCTCCAGCCCCTGTTATAGTAATGCGAACGATACCAACGACCTTCCCAGGGACGCCACCACCACCCATTCCAAAAGAAAAGGTCTATAGCTATGTTGGGTACAACATAGACATCGTTCGTATCAGGCAGGACTACCACTTCCGGAGGCACTGCAAATACAATAGGCGGTGGCAGGGGTATATCGACGCTCACATTCACCGCTGCCATCGTCGGGATAGGGATGATAAGTGCCCATGTAAGGAGTATTGCTCCAAAGAGTACTTTCTTCATTGTACTGCCTCCTTCCTGCCCAGGCACAAACCTCAGCCAACTTTGACAACCACTTACCTTTCCTAGGTTATAGAACGACTCGGGCCTTCTGCTGAAGCTCTTGGGATCGTCAACCCCGGTCCATGGCCCGCTTTTGTCACTCTGTTCTTGATCATATTCAGCGCACTCGTCTTCATATGGGCTTCCTCTTGTAATATAACCACCGGAACAGATTTGTGCAGAGAACGGGTCGAACCCGCACGGTGCAGGAACCCTATGATACCTTTGCGCGATTCCCGCCATCGTTGACGCCCTCAGTTCTTACAATTCGTCAGCAGCCTCGGAAAAAATAACTCCACCCTCGTATATTGGGCCAGCTCGCGCTCTACGCATTGATAAACCAGGAGGTTTTGGGTATAGTACTGTAATCTATAACTAACCGGGGCTGATAATGAGAAAACATCACTTCTTCAAGATGACTCTCCCCAACGACATATCTTACCTTCCCGTTGTCCAGCTCTCAGTCAAAGAGGTGGCAACAAAATTCGGCTTCGACGGTGATGCCATATACAAGATAGAGATCGCCCTCGAAGAGGCAGTCATCAATGTGGTCAAACATGCTTTCGAGGCAGATGAAGTCAGCACTTTTGATGTTATCTGTGAACAGTTGCCCCTTGGCATGAAGATCATTGTCAAAGAAAAAGGCATGCCCTTTGACCCAAACCGGCTTCCCGTTTATAACCCTATGGGAAATCTGGAAGAGGCCGATTCCGGGGGCCTCGGCATCCACCTGATGAGAGAGCTCATGGATGAGGTATCCTTTCGCAACCTTGGCCCGGATGGCAAAGAAACCCATCTCGTGAAGTACCTGCAACATAAGAACATAAGAGAATACTTCGAGGCTTCCGAACTTGTGGCTCATACCGAGATCGGGAAAGCTTCTTCAGTTGTCGACGAAAGGATACCCTTCATCGTAAGAAGAATGGAACCCCGCGAGGCAATCGAAATTTCCAAAGGAGCATACAAATCGCACGGATACACATTTTTTGACAGCCATATCTACTATCCCGATCAAATAGTTGAACTCAATCGTACCGGCGAAATGGTCTCTGTCGTTGCCGTTACGGACAACGGTTCCTTTATGGGACATGCCGCCCTTCACTATCCTCACCCTGGTGCTGAAACCGCGGAGTTAACCTTTATTTTTGTCAATCCCGAGTACAGAAGCCAGGGATGTATGGGCAAGATGCTGGACTTCCTCTTCGAAACGCCGAAGAAGCATAGACTTCGAGGGGTCTACGCCTTCGCCGTCACGAATCATGTTTACTCTCAGAAGACCATGCTCAGGCACGGATTGAAGGATTGCGGGATCGAACTCGCCACGAGCCCCGCCACGTGGGTATTCAAGGGGATTGACGGGGACGATTCGCAGAGGATGAGCGTCGTGCTCAGCTTCAGATACCTTGAGGAACCGTCGCCTATTATCCTCTTCCCGCCGGTAAGACACAGACAAATTGTGGAGGACCTTTACCGCAAAATAGGCTCCAGGAACCTGTGTGCCTCCCCACTCGAATCGGACAGACAGTTCAGGGAGGAGAAGACCTTGCTGGAGACGGTGGTCTATGCCTCTGAGGGCAACGCCGAGATCTTTGTCAAAGCTTACGGGAGCGATGTGATCAGGCAGGTAAGATCCATTGTGAGGGAGCTATGTTTGGAGCAGATATCTGCCATCAACCTTTTCTTGAGTCTGGAAGACCCGCTGACCTTCTTTATGACTACCGAATTCGAACGGATGGACTTCTTCTTTTCTGGAATCATGCCCATGACCTCCGTGGGAGATGCACTTATCCTGCAGTACCTGAACAACGTCGCCTTTGACTACAATAAGGTGATCGCGTACTCCGATACGGGAAAAGAGATCTTGCAGTATATCAAGCAGAACGACCCCTACGCTTCGGCGAATGATGAAATATAGATTAGAGGGGCTACAAACACACTGCTCATCGTAGAATCCTTCTCTCCCTTATTCCAGCACCTACCTGAACCGCTCTGGCAGAAAGTACCACGGTTTGGGATCAGCCTGTTGGCGGGGGACACGTCCCGGTAGTAGTAATTAGGTGATGCATCCCTGCCGTTAGACAATCAGGGAAGGTAACTAAACGGAGAACTCGATGACAGAGAAGACAGGGGCAAGCAGAATGCCGGAGTCTCCCGAAGGGGAGATGATAACGGTAAAAGACCTTTCGAAAGCCTTTGATGGCATTCAGGCGGTGGACCATATTTCTTTTGCTGTGAAGAAGGGGGAGATATTCGCCTTCCTTGGTCCAAACGGAGCGGGGAAATCCACGACGATCAAAATGCTCACCACTCTCCTTCGTCCTACAGGAGGGACTATCACGATGACGGGATATGATCCGACCACGTCTCCCCACAAGGTCCGGCAAGCCTTCGGAATCGTCTTTCAGGACCCGAGCCTTGACGAGGATCTTACAGCGTATGAGAATATGGAATACCATGGAATACTCTACGGTGTGCCCAAAGATACCCGGAGACGGAGAATAGAGGAACTGCTGCGGGTGGTGGAACTCTGGGACCGCAGGGATGACTTCGTCAAGACCTTCTCAGGTGGCATGAAGCGACGCCTCGAGGTTGCCAGAGGCTTCCTTCATCATCCCAATATCCTCTTTCTCGATGAGCCTACGCTCGGTCTCGACCCGCAGACGCGAAATCTCATATGGAACCACATAAAAAAGCTCAACCAGTCGGAGGGAGTAACCGTATTTTTTACTACCCATTACATGGAAGAGGCTGAACGGGTGGCCCAGCGCGTCGCTATCATTGACCACGGCAGGATAATCATCCAGGGCACCCCGGACGAACTGAAGAGCAGGACGAATAGTGCCACTCTTGAGGACGCCTTCATCGCCCTCACGGGGCGGGATATAAGGACTGAAGAAGCACCAAGCGGCCTGGAACGCATGCGGATGCGATGGAGGGTATTCCGGAGGCCCAGACGATGACGGTTATCTATGTGATGTGGTTGAGGCAACTGAAACGTTACTTCCGGTCGCGGACACGGATTATAGGTTCCCTGGGTCAGCCACTTCTCTTCCTTGTCTCCCTCTGCTTCGGCTTCGGCCCTATCTATACCAAGGCAGGAGGAGGAAACTACATACAGTTTCTAGCTCCCGGTGTCATCTCCATGAGCATTCTCTTTACCGCAACTTTTTCCGGTATCGAGGTACTCTGGGACAGGCAATTCGGATTCCTCAAAGAGATCCTTGTCGCACCTGTTCCTCGCCTCCAGATCATGATAGGGAGGACCCTCGGCGGCGCTACCGTTGCCGTTTTTCAGGGTACCATCGTCTTCTGCCTCTCTCTCTTGGTGGGCTTTCGCCCCTCAGACCCGCTCATGCTGCCTCTGGCCCTCATCTACATGGCCCTTATAGCAATAATGTTCACTGCCCTCGGAACAGCCATCGCCTCCTTCATAGTCGACATGCAGGGATTTCAGCTGATTATCAATTTCCTCATCATGCCCATATTCTTTCTGTCAGGAGCCCTCTTCCCCTTGGAGAGTCTGCCCAAGGCGGTCGCCCTGGTTGCGACCGTGAACCCGCTTACCTACGGTGTCGATGGCCTCCGGGGAGTCCTCATAAATGGGGCTCACCTGGGGTTGCTCACTGATTTCGGTATACTCGTCGTCGTTGCGGCGGCCATCATGGCCGCGGGAGGTTATTTGTTCTCCAAAATCCAGATATGACGGCCATAGGATTAGACTGGAATTTTCGGCTTGAGGCTGGTAAACTGCTTGGACCAATTTAGGAGAAAAGGAGGCCACAGATGAACCCCTTTAAAGTAGCTGACGTACTCGCATTCGCCGTCCGTATAGAGGAGGACGGAGAGTTGTTCTACCGTAAAGCCGTCTTTATCGCTGAAGACAAGACCGTTCAGGACCTCTTCAGCTTTCTCGCAGGCGAGGAAGTAAAACACAAGGCGCTATTTAAGGAATTGCTCTCGAAGATCGAGGATATCAAACCGCCAGAAAGCTATCCCGGCGAGTACATGGCCTACCTTCATGACTACATCGACGGTAAAGTCATATTCACGAAGGA
>CAYOYU010000131.1:0-266 GCA_964408265.1 uncultured Syntrophorhabdaceae bacterium | reverse complement strand
TCTCGGCAATCCGTTTCGCTATGGGGAGAGAACTTGACTCCATCGCCTACTACCATGAGATGAAACAGTTTGTTCCCGAAAAAGACTGGGGAGCCATCGACAGGGTTATTGCGGAGGAAAGAAAACACTTCGCAAGACTTGCCGAGATCAAAAAGCAGTATTAGAGAGCGTAACACCAGCCGAAGACATCGGGCTTTTCCCCATATTGTATGGCCGTTATTTCATCGTAAAATCTGCGGGAGAAAGGCCCTATCTTCCCCTCGTTG
>CAYOYU010000130.1:13492-14488 GCA_964408265.1 uncultured Syntrophorhabdaceae bacterium | reverse complement strand
TCAGTGGAAAAGAAAGAGGAGCTGGAGATAAAGGTTACCTGCGCACCCCACTACAACCGGATCGTAAAGGAGAAGGGGGACACGCCGAAGAGCGCCGGGTGTCTCGCGGGAAAAAGCTTTATGTTCATCTCCCACAAAGGAATTGCCCAGCCCTGCGGCTACCTCGAACTCCCTTCCGGTGATGTGAGGAAAGAGGGTACCCGATCTGTCTGGGAGAACTCTCCCGTCTTCGGCCAACTCAGGAATCTTTCAGGATATAAGGGAAAATGCGGTTCCTGCAGGTATCTGAAGATCTGCAGCGGTTGCAGAGCCCGAGCCCTGGAATCGAGAGGGGACTTTCTCCAGGAAGAACCCTACTGCTCGTACAAGAGCAGTGACGGATGAACAGCGCCAAACCAAGAACCGAGCAGCAGGGAGCAAGCGGTAGGCATTTAACCCCGTAACTCAAACCAAACAGGAAAACTTACCGAGCGTGCGCCCGTGGCAAACATCTTCTGCTACTTGCCTCCTACTGCTTACTATCTCCTGTTGTTGCTGTCCCCCTGGCTCAGATAGTCACCCAGTATACCCCGGCTATGTTCATCTTCGTGGCAGTAGACGCAGAGGTTCTCCCAGTTTGAGCCGTCGGGGGGATTGTTCCTGTGATTCCCGTCCCTGTGGTGGACCGTAAGCAGATGCCTGTCCTTCTCGTCGAATTCTCTGGCACACTTTGCACAGATCAAGCCGTGGATACGTAGCGACTGTTCCCTGTATTCGCTCACGGGCTGGCCAGTCTGCTTCAATTCACGGACTATCTCATCAACCGACTTGGCAGGGCCCGTCTTACTCGGTGGTCGGTGAACGTGGCGAAGCTTCCGTCTCATCATGCCTCCTCCTGATCCTTGCATTGCACAGGACAATGCATTTTCGCCCGTGCTGTCAAAAGTATTATAGCACAACTCCGGGATCCGGCAGTCTCCGGTTCGATTGGGCAGAAGGTTTGAAGTTGAGCCCTCC
>CAYOYU010000130.1:4419-13392 GCA_964408265.1 uncultured Syntrophorhabdaceae bacterium | reverse complement strand
AGCGACTTCTGTCGCGAGAAGGGGAGGCTCGCACGGCTTGGCCGGGTGAGGGGGCCTGTCCTCCCGGAGGGGGGCGACCCCCGCGTCCGAGGGCAGGCGTGAGCCACGAAAGGGCAGAAGGTAAGAAGTTGCCTGCGCCCGCCAGGGTGAGAAGGTTTGAAGTTGAGCCCTCCAGCGACTTCTGTCGCGAGAAGGGGAGGCTCGCACGGCTTGGCCGGGTGAGGGGGCGACGTGAGCCCCTCTGATTGACAAGTCAGGGGCCGGTGCTAATAATTGGTTAGGGCTTTGATATGGCGCTTTCTGCCCGAATAAACGTTCAAGGAGGTCATCATGCTGAAGCCAACGAATATTCTTGTTCCCACAGATTTTTCAGAATTCTCCGACAAAGCCTTAAGCCAGTCTCTTGATATCGCCGAGGAGTACGGCGCCAAAGTATTTCTTTACCACGTCATTCACGAGAACGTCCTGGAATGGAAAGAGTCCGTGCAGGATTACCGCCGGACCCCTGAGCAGATACAGCAGATGGTCAACCAAAAGCATTCTGAAGTGAAGAAAGAGATGAAGAAACAGCTTGCCAAGTTTCCCAAAGCAAAGAGTATAAAGGTTGTCCTGGATATCGGCGAGGGAGTCTCCTACGATTCCATCCTGCAGGAGGCAAAGGAGAAGGAGATAGACCTCATCGTCATAGCATCTCTTGGGCAGACGGGCCTTGCCAAGTATCTCGTGGGGAGCGTGGCGAGGAACGTGCTCAGGGGAGCTCAGTGCCCTGTGCTTCTCACGAGATAAGCGCTCCGGCATTAATTGACAAGTTCCCATGAGGTGGACATATTTAATCAGAAATCGAATAGGGGCTGTGCCCAATACAACGAAAGGGGGAAATACCAATGCTCAAACCGACCAAGATTCTCGTTCCCACGGATTTTTCCGAATACTCCGACAAAGCCCTGAGGCAGGGCCTGGACATTGCCAAACAGTACGGGGCCAAGGTTTTTCTGGTCCACGTTATCCAGGATGAAATCCGCCAGTGCGTGGTAGATTACTGCCTCACAGGTGGAAAATCAAATGATTCAGGGTGCAGAGCAGAACCTGAAGAAACAGGTGGAAAAATTTCCGCAATCCAAAGAGGTGGAGGTTGTCACAGACGTGAAGAGAGGGATTCCCTCTGAAGCGATATTGAAAGAGGAACAGGAGAGAGGGATCGACCTCATAGTTATCGCATCGCTTGGAAGAACCGGCATCGCCAGGTACTTCATCGGAAGCGTTGCGAGGAACGTGTTACGGGCAGCGAAGAGCCCTGTGCTCCTCACAAAGTAGTTCGTAGGCCTGCTGCGCCCCGTCACAAGGCCGGCGCCTTTCGGCGGCGACGTCTTTCGGGTGCCACAGGCCGCGGGCCTTCCCTTATGAACCGTCTCATTAACGAAACCTCAGCATACCTCCGGCATGCAGGCCACCAGAAGATAGACTGGTATCCCTGGTCCGACGAGCCTTTTGCCAGGGCCCTGGCCGAAAACAAGCCCGTCTTTCTGAGTTCCGGCGCGGTCTGGTGCCACTGGTGCCACGTTATGGCACAAGAATCCTTTGAAGATGATGAGGTGACGAAGCTGGTCAACGACCGGTTCATCGCCGTCAAGCTCGACAGGGATGAAAGACCGGACATCGACAGGCGTTACCAGCAGGCAGTGGGAGCGATGGGTTTCGGGGGCGGCTGGCCCCTTACCGTTTTTCTGACGGCAGAAAGAAACCCTTTCTACGGCGGCACCTACTTTCCTCCGGAAGATCGTTTTGGCAGGCCGGGCTTCAAGAACGTTCTTCTCATGGTATCCGAACTCTACCGGACGAAACGGGATGAGATAGAGCAGTACAGCGGCAGAATCATCGACCATTTCAAGAATCGCGCCGTCCTTCCGGGAGAATTTAATGAAAGAGCTCTCTCCGGAGCTATGCAGACGATCCTGACCCAAGTTGACCACAGAAACGGCGGCTTTGGGGGTGCCCCCAAGTTTCCCATGTCGGGAGCGCTCCAGTTTCTGCTGGGCAGGTATCTTCTCACCGGGGACAAGGAGGCGGGAAAAGACATTGTGACTACTCTCCGGTCTATGGCGAGGGGAGGGTTTCACGACCACTTGGGGGGCGGATTTCACCGGTACTCCACCGACGACCAGTGGATTGTGCCCCATTTTGAAAAGATGACCGACGACAACTCGTGGCTTCTCAGAAACTATGCCGATGCCTATGCGGTCTTCGGTGACGAGCAATTCAAAATAGTGGCAAAGGGCATTGTTTCCTTTATGCGGCGGGAGCTTTCCGCTGAAGAAGGAGGATTCTACGCCAGCCAGGACGCCGATGTGACACCTGATGATGAAGGTGGCTACTTTACCTGGACCGAGACAGACCTCAAGAAGATCCTCAACGCGAATGAGTATGAAGTGCTCAGCCGTCATCTTTTCGGGACCAAGGGGAGCATGCACCACGACGAGGCGAAGCACGTGCTCTACATCAATCAAGATGCCGGAGATATAGCCCGGGAGAGGGGCATCAGCCCGGATGAGGTGGACCGGATCATCGGGGAAGGCAAATCGAAGCTTCTTGCAGCACGGGAGGCGAGGGAGAAGCCTTTTGTGGATACCGCCATGTACACGTCTCTGAACGGGATGGCCATATCGGCCTTTTTCAGGGCCTTCAGGGTCCTGGGGGATGAAGAGATCAAAGATTTTGCGCTTTTCAGCCTTCACCGCATCCTTGACTCCCGCCTGGCCAGCCACGGTTTGCTGCACACTGAAGGCGTGGATGCCCTTCTGGACGACTATATACACATTATCGACGCGCTCCTGGCAGCGTACGAGGTTACGGGTGAAACGGCATATCTTGCCCGTGCCGAAGACCTCATGACCATTTGCATCGGCAGATTATGGGACTCCCAGGCGGGCGGCTTCTTCGATACCAATGCCCCGGTACTCGGCATACGGATGAAGGGCGTCGAGGATATTCCCCACCCGTCGGCGAATGCGGTAGCGATCATGCTCCTCATCAAGCTCGAGGCCATGACAGACAAGAAGGAATATGCCCTTCTCGCCGAGAAAGCCCTGAAAGCCTTTTCCCATGATGCCGAGGGAATGGGTATTCATGCCGGCTCCTATTACTGGGCCATGGATGCCTACTTCAACCGCCTTAAGCTCGATATCCATGCTTCCCCTGACTCGGCCCTTGCCAAAGCAGCGGTCGGCCTTTTCCACCCATACGCCAGCCTTGCCTATGGCAGTGACGAGGGCCGTGTTATCCCCTGTTTTCGGGATACCTGTCATGAACCCCTTGAGTCGGCCCGGGATTTGGAGAAGTTCTTCCGAAGCCTTTTCCCCCTGAACGAATAGTCTGTCTGTCAATCAGAAAGCCTGAACATTCCGACGCTCTTCCCGGCCCGGAATGTCGCCGATTGCCCAACCGTTCATGGTTACGTTATAATCCTTCAATCCAGGAAGATAGGATACTGCCAAAGGAGAGGTCGATGAACTGGGACCTGTCGAAGATAGAAGCCTTTGAAATCTGTTCCATAAGGCCGCCCACGGAGAACTACAGTCTCACATTCAGGCTCGCCCGGAACTGCGGCTGGAACCGCTGCCGCTTCTGCCCCGTCTACAAACTGGGGGCCCGGTTCAAGAGACGAACCCTTGAGGAGGTGAAGGCGGACGTGGACAGGGCTGCATTGTTAAACAACGCACTGGACGCCTGTAACGTGGTTGTGCCGGGCTCAATGGAGCACAGTTACCAGGAGGCTGCACGTTTCATAAAGGAAGTTTCCCGGTTCAAGGGGACGGGTAATGACTGGAAGGCAGGCCCATTGAATCCAGATCCGGTCACCGAGGAAGAGGAAAGTCTTTCCTGGTTCTCGTCCTGGTTCAAGGAGAGGCCCACCATTGAAGACAGCGTCTACCATCTTCTTGCCTGGCGTCTCAACGGAAGTGAGACCTGCTTTCTTGGAGACGCCGACTCCCTCATTCTCCCCACAGGATTTGTCACGGAGAGTCTGCGCTATATACGGAGCACTTTTCCCGCAATAAGACGTTTCACGATCTATGGCAGAACCTCCTCGGCCGCCCGCAAGAGCCCCGAAGACCTCTTGTCGCTTAAGGAGGCAGGCCTGGACCGGGTCCATTTCGGCGTGGAGAGCGGGAGTGATCGGGTGCTCAAGCACGTGAACAAAGGGATTACCGCTGAGCAACATGTCAGGGGATGCAGGAAGACAAAGGAGGCAGGCATCTCCTCCTCCCTCTATGTCATGCCCGGCCTGGGAGGGTCGGCCTGGTCCGAGGAGCATGCCGCGGAGACGGCACGGGTCATCACCGAGGCAGAACCCGATTTCGTGCGCATAAGGACCCTTGAAATCTTCCCGGGCACCGGGCTTTCCATTGCCCGCGACAACGGTGAATTTGTTGAGGCAACGGAAGAGCAGGCGGCAAGGGAAATCCGAACTCTTGTGGAGAAGATAGATATACCCGTGGTGATCGTGAGCGATTCCGCCTCAAATCTTCTCGACGTGAACGGAAGGCTCCCCGGCGACAGGAAGGCCATGCTCAACGTAATCGACGAGTATCTGGCGCTCTCTCCCCGGGGGAAACTTCTCTTCAGCTTCTCTTCCCGGCTCAACTCCTTTGTGGGACAGTACGGCGGGGTTACCGAGGATATCATCTCGGCCTTAAGCCCCTACTTGCGGGGCGACAGCCTCGATATTTCGGGTGCATCCGACGCGGATCTGGAGAGGATCACACGACTCATCCGATCCAAACTCATGCCGTAGATCCGACTGATCTTCCTGTTCACTCCACAAAAAGAAATGCATACCTGTTCATGGTCTCGCCGTACTCTTTCAGCACCTGGATGGGGTAGCCTATCTTTCGGACGGTGGCGTAGACGTCTATGCCTAGCGCGTCGGCGCCGGGCCGGGCAAGCCTCGGGTTCTTGCACTCCGCGCGCGTGGCGGCGCAGGTCTCGCAGAATCCGCAGGCATCAAAAGGAGCAAGAAAGGCCTTGTAGTGGCCCGCAAGGAAGACCCGTCTTTCCGTTTCCAGAAGCTTCATGATGACGGCCTTGCTCCAGGGCTTGCGGTCATCCGGCTTTTCCACCGCTTTCTCGAAGTGGAATACTGCTGCCTCGCTGAACTCAGAAATCATTTGCCTGCATTCGGCGATGGAGGGCACGTTCGGAGGGCAGCTTCCCCTCTTCCCGTAGGCCGGACAGCCGAAAATACACCGAAACCTCACCCATTGGGCGACTACAATCTCTCTCGCGTCGATCCACCTGAAGTCATGGAATCCCTGGTCCCTGAAGATCTTTTCAAGTAATTCTTTGTCAGCCATGCCGGTCTCCTTTGCTTTTTCGGGGCGAATGACCTTATAGCTCCACGGTCACGTAGTTTCTGATGTTGAGCTGGACGAACCTTTCGCCGCGCTCCTCCCTGATCGACGCTGATGCGACTATATCTACCGCCCCATCGTCGGGCAAGATCCCTCTTTTCGGAGCCCACCCCACCCATGTACGGCCGGCATCATCTGTGACTTTCACCCTGTTCTTGCCCAGAGAGACTACTTTTCGCGGTCTGAGAAGGAAGAGGGGCCGCGGATTCCCCACACCAAAGGGCGAAAGCATTTCCATCAAGCCTATTGCCTCCCCCGTCAACTCATCGAAGGTAGCCTCCGTGTCAAAACGGGGCATTTTCTCCCTCTCCGCCGGCCTGCCGCTCACGGCAGCATCAAAGGCATCCCGAAAGGGAAGGAGATTTTCCGTTGACAGTGACACGCCGCAGGCATACTTGTGCCCGCCGAATCTCAAAAGCAGCGGCGCCAGCGAAGAGACCGTATCGTAGAGGTCGATGTCTTCTCCCCCTCGGCCGGACCCCTTCCATATGTCCTCTGCCCTGGTAATGATGATGGTAGGCTTGCCGAAGCTCTCCGTCAGTTTTTGGGCCACGATTCCTATGACTCCTGCGTGCCAGTCCTCCTTGAAAAGAACGATGGAATTGCGCTCCATGAGGCCGTCGCGGTTGAGGATTTCCACCGTCTCTTCAAGGGTCTTCTCCTCGATCCTCTGCCGCCGCCTGTTGGCCTCGTGAAGCACGGAAAGGGCAGCCAGAGACTTGTCCTCTTCGCGGCACACAAGAAAATCGAGAGCATGGGCGGGGTGAGAAACCCTTCCGGCAGCATTGATCCTCGGGACTATCACAAAGCTCACGGCATATTCGTCTATCTTCCCCGAAGGGATGAGGCGCTTTTTGAAAAAAGATGTCAACCAGGTTCTGGGCTGTTTTCTCATCATCTCCATACCGAACCGCGCAATCACCCTGTTGTCTCCCGTGAGGGGGACCATATCTCCCACGGTCCCCAGGGCAGCGATGTCCAGCTCCCGCTTGAGATTTATCGGATTCGGCAGGAGTTCCTGTCCGCTCAGTCTTCTGCGAAGGGCAAGGAGGAAGAAGAAAGTGACGCCGCAGGCGGCCAGTTCCTTCGTTGGAAACCGGGCATCCTGCCGCTTCGGGTTTATGAGCGCATAGGCTGGAGGAAGGGGGTCAGCGAGTTCGTGATGGTCGATAACGATCACATCCAAACCTTCCTCACGGGCCCATTTAATCTCGTTGTTGTTTGTCGATCCGCAGTCAAGGCAGATGAGGAGCTCGGCGCCCGCGGCCTTCAGCTTCTTGAGAGACTCCACATTCAGGCCATAGCCCTCTTTTCGCTCCGGAATATGCGTAAGAGGGTAGACCCCTAACTGGGTCAGAAAATTAACCATGAGCGCCACTGAGGAGATGCCGTCGGCGTCGTAATCCCCGTAAAGACAGATCTGTTCCCCACTCCTGATGGCGTCGCTTACCCGGCTTACCGCTCTGTCGATATCGGGCAGCAAGAAAGGATCCGAGAGATCATCAAGCTTGGGGTTGAGAAATGCTTCTGCCTCTGATGGCGTCGAAATCCCGCGGGCAGTAAGGATGCGGGATATGACATGTGGAAGGCCAAGCTCCTGGGCGATCCGGGCAGCGCCAGGGGAGTCCATTATTCTGTCAGCCATGGGAGATCAAGTTCTTCGAGCGCAGCCATCAGGTCACTTCTGCTCTCTCAAGGCAAGCCCCACAATATCTCCGACGTCCGGGCAGCCGCATCGATCCAGGTAGGCGGCCAAGCCCTCGACAATCCCGGGAATCGCATAGGGTTCCACGAAACTGGCAGTGCCCACCTGAACAGCCCTGGCCCCTGCCATGAGAAAAGCAACAACGTCCGCCTCATCCATTATGCCCCCCGCCCCTATAATCGGCACCGGTACGGCCTTTGCACAATCGCATACGGCCCTTAAGGCCACAGGACGCAAGGCGGGTCCTGAAAGGCCTCCCCGTATGGAAAGGCATTTCGCTTTTATATCGACCACTGCGGCGGGCATCGTGTTGATGAGGGTTAATCCGTCCACCCCTGCGTCACATGCCGCTTTGGCAACATCCACGATATTGCTTACCTCCGGCGTCAGCTTTGCAAAGAGCGGTATATCAGTCACATCTTTCACTGCTTTGATGATGGAGCGGACCATGCCTGGCTCCTTACCGAAGCTTATTCCACCCTTCTTTATGTTCGGGCAGGAGAGATTCATCTCCAGCGCAACGATGAGCGGATGAGGCTTGATCGCACGGGCGCAGAGAATATATTCCTCTTCCGTGAAGCCGAAAAAATTGACGATGACGGGCATCTCCCTCTCTTGGAAGAAGGGAAAATAGCGTTCGAAAAAAGTCTTCACACCCACGTTCTGGAGGCCGATGCTGTTGATCATTCCGCCTCTCTCCTCCCATACCCTGGGCGTGGGGTTACCGTGATGGGCCTCCAGCGACAAACCCTTCGTTACGTACGCCCCCATTCTGTTCACCGGCCAGAGCGGCTCGATCTCATAGCCGTAGCCCAAGGTCCCTGATGCGTTCATAACGGGGTTCTTGAGCGTTTTTCCAAAAAATTCTACAGAGAGAGTTGCCATAGATCAAACACCGGTCCTTCTTTGCAGACCCTTTTGTAGGGTTCCCTCTCGTCCAGGGTCGTTGTTACGCAGCCAAAACAGAGCCCCAGGCCGCAGGCCATCCTCTCCTCCACGAGAACCTGGCACGATGGCCTTTCCCGATGGAGGAGCTCCTTGAGCGCCCGGAACATACCCATTGGGCCGCAGGCGCAAATCTGAATTCCCTCAGGTCTTTCCTCTTCCATCCGTCCGGCCAGCAGGTCGATGACTGTTCCGTGGTATCCGCATGTCCCGTCTATGGTGCACACCTGGGCTTCAGGGAGGGCAGGATCATAGGCCGCGGCGCACTCATCTTCGCTCCCGCATCCGAAAAGAAGCGAGGCATGGCCGCCGAGCTTCAGGGCAAGAAGGTGAATTCCCGCGATACCTATGCCGCCGGCGAGAAGAATCTGCTTCCTCCCGCCCTCTACGCGGAATCCGTTCCCCAGGGGGCCGAGCATCTTGACGGGGTCGCCTTCGACGACACGGCTCAGGACCTCCGTACCTTTGCCCACAACCTTGTACATTATCTGCACTTGCCCGTCCCCGTAATCATAGATACTGAAGGGGCGGCGCAGGAATACTTCCTTGCCCGGGATCCGGAGCATTGCGAATTGTCCTGGCAGAACTTCTCCCATAGGCTTGTCGAGCTTTGTGGTCAACAGGAAATAACCCTTAGCCACGGGCCTGTTCTCAATTATCCTTCCTGATATATCATCCATGGATCACCCACAACTAACATATTGACAGCCACATTACAAGGGCATCTTCATTGGTTTCCGTGTAGTACCGCTTTCTTCTGCCGATGGTGCCAAAGCCCAGCTTCCGGTAGAGTGCCTTGGCAGGTTCATTCCCCTCTCTCACCTCAAGGTACACGTGACAGACTCCCTTCTCTCCCAGAAGCGAGAAGATTCGCGTGAGGAATACGGCCGCCAGGCCCTTTCTTCTTTCCGACGG
>CAYOYU010000130.1:0-4409 GCA_964408265.1 uncultured Syntrophorhabdaceae bacterium | reverse complement strand
TGATGTGGGCCTCATCCTGAACCACATAGAAGACTATGTATCCCAGAAGGGTCTTGCCGGCCACGAGCACAAACCCCTCGGAAAGGGAAGAACCAAGCACCTCTTCAAACATTCCCTCTGTCCAGGGGGACAGAAACGATACCTTCTCGATCTCCAGCACCGCACCCAGATCCCGCCTGTCCATCTTTCTCATGGCTAAAGCCTTCTCGCGGCTCTTATCTTCCTTTTCCATATTCTCATTTCTCGGGGACGGCCAGAGAACCGGGAAGGCCCTTCTGCTCTGCCAGGACCAATTCGTCCGCCGTATTAAGATTCGTAAAGCCCGAAACGCCCCCCACCACGAAAGAAGGGTGTTTCTCCACGACTCGGACCGACAGGTAAGGAAGAAGATCGGTAAACTTGGGCCAGCCCTTCTCGATGAGTCTCAGCATGTAGGAAATGCAGGATCTGTTGTAGGCTGCATGGAGCGGCTCGAACCCGCCTTCCGTCCTGGGAATGATGATGTCTTCTCCCCTGATTGACCCGATTACGGCCTGGATGCTCTCCTCTGTCACAAATGGCATGTCGCAGGCCAGAGCAAAGACATAGGGTCGGTCCGTCTGCAAAAGGGCGGACGCAATCCCCAGCATGGAGCCGCTCAGCGGCAGTGCATCACCGATGATGGGCGCATCTATGCCCTCAAAGGAATCATGGTGACTGGAAACGATGACGATGGAATCGAAGACATTCCGCGCTACCCGGTAAACCCTCTCTATAAGCGCAACGCCATCAAGCATGACGGTGGCCTTATCGCGCCTCATGCGGCGGCTCGGGCCTCCGGCAAGTATTGCACAGGTTATATTCACGACAGCATATTTAACATCATTTCCTCCTGCGAGTAAAGATGACACCACCCGTGGCCGCTCGAGCCGTACGGCCGGCCCTGCGGTCAGCCGGGTGAACGCTGCCTCCCCGGGCTTTTTGTCCGGAATTCCGTCCCTCTTTTCGTATCTAAGGTTTCCTTATTTCTTGCGGTGCCGCTAGGCAACAGAAAGGATCTTGTAATTTAATTCACTTGACAAAACGCGGGCCTGATGAAATAGTAAAGACGTGGCATTGGGGGATAGTGTCACGCAAACAATTATTTCAATTTAGAACCGCAACCCAATACTTTTTAGGAGGAAGGATCTATGGGCGGATTTACCGGAATTGTAGAAAAACTAAGTAAACTCATGCAGGTCATAGCGGGAGTGGCGCTGGTCTTTATCATGCTCCTCACCGTCTCTGACGTGACGCTGCGACTCTTCGGCCACCCCATCGTGGGGACGTTCGAAATGGTGGCCCTTGGGGGAGCCATCGTCATAGGTTTTGCCATTCCCATCACGTCATTTCTCAGGGGCCATATCTTTGTCGATTTTTTGATCCAGAAGTTTCCGTCCCCCATAAAGGGAACCTTTAACGTTGTCACGCGGCTTCTCGCCATGGGATTATTCGTGCTTATCGGGTACAACCTCTTTCTTTATGCCGGAGAGCTTTACAGGTCCGGCGAGGTGACCCTTACCCGGCAGCTTCCCTTCTATCCCATCGCGTACGGGCTGGGTGTCTGCTGCTTTATCCAGTGTCTCGTTCTCATCACTGATCTTGTAAAGATTTTCGGAGGCAAATATGAATGAAATTACAGTTGGAATCCTGGCGCTGGGGATAATACTCCTGCTCTTTCTTACCGGCATCGAACTCGGATTCGCCATGATCCTTATGGGTTTTCTGGGGTTCGGCTATCTTATTTCGTGGAACGCGGCACTCAACCTTCTTGCAAAAGATTTTTTTGATGTTTTCAACACCTATGGTTTTACCGTTATTCCCCTTTTTGTATTAATGGGGCAGGTTGCTTTCAACTCAGGGATCGCCAAAAGGCTCTTTGACGCGGCCCACAAATTCATCGGCCATATCCCCGGCGGACTTGCCATGGCAACGGTGGCAGGGGCAACGGCATTTAAATCCATCTGCGGCTCCTCACCGGCCACGGCCGCAACCTTCGCCCTCGTGGCAGTACCCGAGATGGACCGTTTCGGCTATGCCAAGAAGCTTTCCACAGGCATCGTAGCCTCCGTGGGCACCCTCGGCGTTCTTCTTCCCCCAAGCGTTACCCTTATTATTTTCGGCATCATCACAGACCAGTCCATCGGCAGGCTCTTTCTGGCAGGCATATTCCCCGGCCTTCTGGTGGCCTTCTTCTTCATTGTCATCATCTATGCCTGGGCAAAATTAAACCCGGCCATCGCACCAAAAAGCCCTAAGTACAGTTGGGCTGAGAGGTTCAAATCCCTTCCCGAAGTTATCTGGGTCTGCATCATCTTCGCTCTTGTCATCGGCGGCATCCTGAAGGGCTTCTTCACGCCCACCGAGGCAGGCAGTGTCGGCACATTCCTGGTCCTGGTCCTCACCTTCGGAAAAGGCGACCTGAATCTCAAGAGCTTTGGAAAATCCGTTGTCGAATCAGTCAGGACAGCATGCATGGTCCTCATGCTTATCGCCGGCTCCACAGTCCTCGGCCACTTCATCGCCGTCACGAAGATACCCATGGTGGCGGCGGACTGGATCACCAGCCTGCCCATGGCCCCCTGGATCATTATGGTTCTCATAGGTCTCATCTATCTCGTGGGAGGATCTTTCATCGACGATCTGGCCTTTATGATCCTGGCCACCCCCATCTTCTACCCGGCCATCGAGAAGCTCGGCTATAATCCGCTCTGGTTCGGCATCATGATCGGCGTCACCGTTATGGTGGGCGTGGTTATCCCCCCTGTCGCCATCAACGTCTTCGTTGTCAAACAGATTACAAAAACACCTTTCGGCGTCATCTATTCCGGAGTCTACCCCTTTCTCATCAGCCTCCTTGTGGCCTCTGTCCTCCTCTTTGTCTTTCCGGGGATTGCCACTTGGCTGCCGGGCGTGCTCATGCCGGGGCTGGCGGTTGGAAAGTAGTCTGTTACCTGCGTGGAATCAAATCGAGGGCTTCCCTTCAGGGAAGCCCTTTTTCCTTCCCCCCCGCTTACCATAGATCGACAGAAACCGGACCGACCTGCTTTCGCAGAAGGAATCGGGGGTTGTCGCAAACCCCGAATTATCAATGATTTTGAGGCCATCGCCGGTAGGAATAAATGGTTGACAAAGGGTCGATGAATTTCATATAAAGAGGCAAATCAAAACTCAGGAGGGGTTTCATGAAACAGCACCTTGTGATACGTCTTATTCTGGCTGCCTTCATTGTCTCGATCTGCCTGGTGGTGGCTCCAGGCACTTCTTCGGCTCAGAAGGCAATTGCACTCAACTACTCGAACTTCTTTCCGGCTCCGCATAAGAACAGCATCCTCTCTGACCAG
Source organism: uncultured Syntrophorhabdaceae bacterium (assembly GCA_964408265.1). Classification (GTDB taxonomy): domain Bacteria; phylum Desulfobacterota; class Syntrophorhabdia; order Syntrophorhabdales; family Syntrophorhabdaceae; genus CAYOYU01. Next base: position 1,047 of record CAYOYU010000130.1, on the reverse strand, counting down.
TGGTGCAAAGAGGTGGAGAAGAGGACCGGCGGTAAGGTCAAAATCTCCTACTTCCCCGGCGGAACTCTTACCCCTGCAGCCCAGACCTATGATAACGTAGTGAAGGGCATCGCCGACATCGGCTTCAGCGTCCTCGGATATACGAGGGGCAAATTCCCCATGATGGGAATGCTGGATAACCCCCTCGGCTACAAGAGCGGTCTCCAGGCAACACGTCTTGCCAATGCCTACTACCAGAAATTCAAACCGAAAGAACTCGATGAAGTACACGTCCTCTATCTCCACGGTCACGGACCCGGCATCATCCACACCAAGAAACCCGTGGCAAAGCTTGAAGACCTGAAGGGCATGAAGATCAGGGCACAGGGCACCGTCGTTCCCGTCGTCCAGGCATTAGGTGCAGCACCTGTGGGAACCACCATGCCTGAGACCTATGATGCGCTCCGCACCGGCGTAGCCGATGGCGCAATGGCACCCTACGAAGCCCTCCAGGGATGGAAATGGGGTGAGGTTATCAGCTCCTCAACAGAAGACTATGGCTGCGCCTACACGGCAACCATGTTCGTCGTCATGAACAAGGCCAAATGGAACAGCCTGCCTCCCGATGTCCAGAAGGTGATGACTGAAGTAAGCGCCGAATGGATTGACAAGCAGGGCAAGGTCTGGGACGAAATCGACAAGGAAGGCAAGGAATTCTCCGTAAAGAGGGGCAACAAGACAATAGCCCTCTCCAAGGAAGAGGATGCCAGATGGGCAGCAAAGACAAGACCCATTCTCGACGAGTATGCCAAGGGCTTGAAGGCAAAGGGATTCCCCGGCGACGAAGCACTTAAATTCGCCCTCGATTTCCTGAAGGCTCCTCAGAAGTAGCAGAGTCAGAAAGATCTCTAAAGGCACGGGGGCTCCACCGCGTCCACGTGCCTTTCTCATTTCTCATTGACAAAACAGGCTGGCGTCGTATCAGCACTCTATGAACACAACGTTCAAGAACCCGAATGTTATCCCCCTTTCCAGCGAACAATATACCTGTACGGTTAGCCCCAAAGA
>CAYOYU010000129.1:6954-14537 GCA_964408265.1 uncultured Syntrophorhabdaceae bacterium | reverse complement strand
GATGCGAAGAGTGGACCTCCTGCGAAGAAATAGTACCCTTCTGTGTCTGATATCATTTCTGCTGTCGGCAGTTTATCTGTCGACAGCCATTGCAGCTCCTGCTGCCACGCCGCCGGCGCCAGCTCCTGCCGTAGCGCCTACTCCAGCCCCAGCTAAGGACAGTATTGGCGATTTCACGTATTCCTCCGAAGGGAGAAGAGACCCTTTTGAACCGATCGGTCTGCTTAAGTTGAAACGAGTCAAAAATGTGAGGACCGATAAAGGATACGATTTGGGCGAACTGAGGTTGGTGGGAGTATTGAAAGCTGGTGGGATTAAGTATGCCCTTATGGAGGATAAGCAGGGGAAGGGCATTCACTTCAGGAAAGGAGAATTTATCAATAGCAATCTGTGGGTGATAGAAATTGGCCAGGATAAGGTAGTGCTGGGATACAAGTTCAAAACTCAGACTAAACAGATACTCCTGGATATCCCTAAACAATGAGAAGGGGTGATAAAGGATGAATAAAAGAATAGTTGTATTAGCTATTATGATTTTATTGCTACCTCTTATTGCAGTGGGACAGGTAGCGAAAAAGCCGCCCTCGGCGGTTTCTTTCGACTTTATGGATGCGGACGTGAGAAATGTTCTGCGGTTGCTTGCCCAGATATCGGCGAAGAACATCGTAATTGCAGATGATGTCAAAGGTAAAGTTACTCTCCATCTGGATAATGTTCCCTGGGAAGACGCATTTGGTCTGGTCCTGAAAACGGGCGACCTGGTCAAGGTGGATGAAGATCATGTTATCAGGGTCCTGACCATTAAGAAATATGAGGAAGATAAGGCGAAGGAGAACAGAAAGAAGGAGGAATTATTTAAGGAGAAACTTGAACGCCTCAGGTTGGGAATAGATCTGGTATCGAGGGAGATAGTTCTCAAGTATGCGAGCGCCGACGAAGTAAAGAAGTGGATTACAGGAGAGACTACAACATTTGTGTCTGCTGGACCCACGTCCACAGGCCCCGTGAACAGGCCTGCACCAGCCCCTGCGGTCGTTGCATCAGCGCCAGGGGGTATTACAGAGAGGTCTCGGGGATTACTGTCAGATTTTGGCGTTGTTACCACAGTTCCCTGGAACAACCGGATTATTACCATTAAAGATGTCAGAGAGAATATTGAAGAAATAGTAAGAAGGCTCAAGGAGTTGGATGTGGCACCGGCTCAGGTCCAGATAGAAGCACGAATAGTCGAAGCGAGTACGACTTTCTCGAGGGATTTGGGCGTTAAGTGGTCTGCTAATCTTACCACAACCGTGAAGAACACCAATCCACCGATTCTCAGAGATAAAGATATAACCGTAACGCCCAGCGTAACGGCGCCCGCAACGGCAGCGGTTGGCACCGTCGGTATACTGATTGGCAGCCCGACAGATTCCAACTTTCTGAGTGCAGAGTTATCGGCTATGGAACAGCAGGGTAGGGGTAAGATTATTTCCAGTCCGAAAGTCATAACATCGAATTTTAAGGAAGCCAAGATAAACGCTGGTCGGGAGGTTCCATACTCCACCGCCGGCCAATACGGCACCAATGTAGAATTTAAGAAGGCCGAGTTAGAGTTAAGGGTCATCCCGCAGGTTATAGGTGATCAGATAAAGCTTGAAATATCTGCGAAGAAGAATGAACCTGGAGTTGGTAGTCCTCCGCCCATCATCACACGAGAGATTACAACAAAAGAAGTAATAATAAGGGACGGCGAAACAGTAGTTTTGGGTGGTATCTACGATAGAACCGAGAATTCTGCGGAGACGGGCGTCCCTTTTCTCAGAAGTATCCCCCTCATAGGCTGGTTGTTTAAGCAGCAAACTAAGGTCGATGACAAAACGGAACTGCTTATTTTCGTGACACCGAGAATACTCAAAAACCTTTATAGCAGGGAAGGGGATTAAATGAGAAACCTATATCGTAGTGTGCTAAACATAGTTTTATTACTGGCCCTCTTTTCTTTGAATACCTACGCCGCGGAGTACGTGAAGGGCTCCATGACGCCGTCGGCCGTATCTCGTGAACGGATCCAGTTTGTGCCCATGGATCGAGTTTCGGTAAGTCTCGGAATCAAAGATGGCGTGATAACCGGTGATATACTGCAAATCACGGACGAAACTGACAAGAACCTTACGACTTCGATCGGTTCCTGCGCTCTGGTGAAAGTCGATGAGGATTCGAGTATCTGTGAGATCGTTACATCCAGTAAGGAACTGGGAATAGGGAATACGGTGTTTGGGCGGAAACTTCAGTACGCAAACGAGAAACTCTTCGCGCCCGTATACTCTGTTCTTTACGACATATCGAACCGCTACGCACCAAATAGAAAGATAACCGTTTACGTACACAACGTCTTTGACAGCCAGTTAAACATAACCGGTTATTCCATGAGGGTTAAAGGTGAGGTGGAGAATATTTTTTCGCAAAAGGCAAGAATTGCATTGAAGGATGAGAATATACTTGGCCGTGAGTTTCAATTCTATCCCGGAGATGCTGGTGAAAACCGATCCATGGTATACGAGTTTATGGCAAAAGAGAAAATAGATAGCTTCATAACGGCCGTATACAGCCAGGAAGGCGGTATAACAAAACTGAAGTTCTACGTATATGACCGCTACTTTGGAGACTATGCCTACACGTTTCAGGTTAAGTACGATAATACCCCTGCTGAACCGAGTGTAGAAATGAAACAGGTTCTTATTCCCTACGCTCCGGTTGCGCCGCCGGAAAGGGTGGGATGCACAATCTCCTACAGCGAACGCACGGAAAGTGTCCAAAAGTATGGCAAGGCGGAGCTGGTATCTTATGAAGCAGCAGGCAACATGTTTAAGCAGAATGATCTTCGAACAAGAGAGTTTAATATTATTGCTCCCACCGATGTTATCATCACACTGGATAACGAAAGGGTCAAATTTCCACCGAGCAATCACTTTGTCAAATACCTTGAGAAAGGAAAGCACCATCTCACGGCATCATTTCGCAGGGGGTACTTCTCCAATTCGAAAGAAGCTCTCGTATATGCCTCTTCTAGTACCGTCAAGAAGGAGATGTCATTGATCGTGAACAAAGGGGGGAACTTTTACGTAATGGTAAACCTCGATCCCGCTTTTGACAGCGAAAATATAAGCTTCCACGTTTATAAGGAAACGCTAAAAGTGCGGTCCCCCATAAAACCCGTGGAAGAGATACGAACCGACAAAACAGTGGAAACCTTTCTCGACTGAGGTTGACGAGAACATTCCGGCAAATTCCATCGACATGGCCTGTAAGGGGGTAATGACATGAAGTTTTTTTCTACCACCATCGGAAGAGTAATAATGGCAGCAATTATTTTATGCCTAGCTGTCGTTCCCATGCCATCGCCTGTTCATGCAGCGAAGGTCTTACCTCAGGACCTCCAGATAACCTCCAATCCGAATGACCAGTCTAACCCGGATGTGGCATATGACAGTGTAAATAACCGGTACCTTGTGGTGTGGGAGGATAGCAGAAACGCCAATCTGGGGCCAACTCGTCAACCCTGACGGAACATTGGTTGGTACGGAATTCAATATTTCAAACGCTTCTGGTGCCGTAACGGGCGATCAAGCTCAGCCGAAAATAGCATTCGACTACCTGAGCGCGACGAAGAGATTTCTTATTGTGTGGCGAGATACGCGTTCAGGAGTACCACGTATTTTTGGTCAATTTGTGAATACCGACGGGAGTGTGGATGCGGTAAAAGGAAACTTTCAGATTTCACAGTCTTTGGATACCTCCGCGGCCGGGATAAACTTCGATAGTCAGATATCGCCTTCAATTGTATACAACCACGTTACAAAGAGATTCGTAGTGCAGTGGCTTGATACAACAACACTGGAACAGAGTTATACATTCAATCCGGGTTCTTTTTGTGGTCAATTAGTTGCCGACATAGGCTTCTTCCCCGCAAATGCAGCCGATACTTTAGTAGTAAGATACCGGAGTATTGTCTATACCGACATAAATGCCGCTGCGCAGGCAGATGGTTCCAATGTTGTTTCGAGCGGGCTCACACAGATAACGAGCCAGAGTCAATATACCGTCACAAGCGCGACGATAGATCCTACATCTGCATGTGGAACAAGCTCGAGGCTTCTGAAGATACTTATTTCATTCAAGACTATGAACTCCGAGAGTTCACCAACATTGTCTTACAGTACCGCTGACGGCTCAGTTTACAGCGCTTGGTCAGGGAGGGCGTTCCAGGTGGACATGACAGTCGCGTGGACGCAGAGCTACGATCAAAATCTGGGGCAGTGGGGACCGATAATGGTGGTAGGTCCCACATTCGTTATAGCACCGACAGACAGCCAACCGGTAGTCTATGGAAGGCATTATACGCTCGGTCTTGCTCAGGACCTGCGTCTTTCCGGTACGACAGGGGCGTCATACAACCCTTCCATCGCGATAGACCCTTACAGCAGTATGTGGCTTGCGGCATGGGAGAGTCAGGACGCGAATGATAAGAACATATATGGACAACTCATATCAATGCAAAACTATCTGCCCTATGGGTCAGCGATTACAATCTCTGCGGCCCCCGGCGATCAGACTGTACCCAAAGCTGCATATGACCCGGTGAACCAACGCCATCTCGTTGTCTGGGAAGATGGGCGAAGCAATAGCGCCAGTATGTCCAACCTTGACGTTTTTGGACAGTTCATTGACCCGCAGGGATGGTTATCGGGGAGCAATTTCCCCATAACTGTGGCTCAGGGCAACCAGATGTCCCCGTCGATCAGCTTTGGGGATGCGGATTCGCGCAGATTCTTTGTTGTCTGGAAGGATGGACGGGAGGCCGCAGACTCGAACATATACGGCCAGCTCTGGGAGTATTCCATTGCGCCGCAGTTGTTAGTTACCAATGAAACGAACGTACAGATTTACAACCAGGCCATAGACTTTGGTAGTGTAGATGTAAAAAGCACTGCAACCAAGAAATTCAGAATATGGAACAATGGAAATTCCGAACTGACGGTTGTGGCCATAACAAGTCCCGATACACCCTTTTCTCTTCTGACTGCAAAGCCCACCACTATATCCCCGGGGGTTTACTACGAGATGGAGGTTCAGTTCGCTCCCATAGCAGGGGGAAGCTATGCCGGGAATGCAACAAATAACTACAAGATCCAGATATCCTCAAACGGGGGTAATATTGTACTGTTCCTGAGCGGAAACGGAGTCCACACCGTACCGCTAAACATAACAACTACCAGCCTTGCAAGCGCAGCCATAGGGGTGGCTTATTCCCAAACGCTTGCAGCTGAAGGAGGCACAGCTCCTTACGTGTGGAGTACGGCCGGAGGTTCTTTACCGAACGGGTTAATTTTGAACGCAAACTCGGGAGTCATAAGTGGGGTACCATTGGCAAATGCGGTTACCTCAGGGTTCACGGCGAGAGTAACGGATGTGGGAGGAACAGGAACGACGCCGGCGACCAGGGATTTCACGATTACCGTTACATCAATAGGTGTCTCTACCACGACCCTCAAACAGTGGACGCAGGGGGTGGCCGGTTACACCGATAATCTGGGGGCCACAGGGGGTACTCCTCCTTACACATGGAACGTAATAACAGCGGATACCTTTCCACCCGGGCTTAGCTTAAGCCAGGTTGGGGGAGTTACGGGAACACCTACCGCGGCGGGAAGTTTCACCTTTACCGTCAGGGTGACCGACAGCAGCGGACCCGCATTGTCGGCAACGGGGGATGTTACGATAGTGATCAATCCTCCACTTGCGATACTGACAACGGCATTACCTTCTGCGGCCATCGGCTCTACATACGGCGCGGCTGTGCAGGTTGCTGGAGGTACTCCGGCGCGAACCTGGGCTGTAACGTCCGGCTCCTTGCCGCCAGGCCTCGTACTGAACGCTGGGTCCGGCCAGATTTCTGGCACACCTACGGCATCAGGGAGCTATTCATTTGGGATCCTCGTGAGGGATTCGGTTCAGGGAACTGCGACAGCCAATTTCACTATTGAAATCCACAACGTCGTGGGAATAGTGACCGCATCGCTGCCAAATGCCACATTGAATTCATCATACAGTGCGGCACTTCTGGGAAGTGGAGGGGTTCGGCCATACACATGGACGATTACACAGGGTGGACTGCCAGTGGGTTTGACGTTGGACAGCAATAGCGGAATGATCACCGGAACACCTTCCGTGAGAACTGATTTGGGTGCACTCTCGTTTACAGTGGCCTTAACGGATGCCCAGGGAGGGACTACATCCAAGACCTTTGATATGGCTGTCTTACCGGTAGCTGTTAACCTTTTGACTGGAACAGGCACGCTGACGTCATATTCGTCAACCCCTCAATATACAACCTCCGGACAACCTTCCAATACCACAGTCAACAGCGCCGTTGAATTTGTAGTCACTGGCGTCCCTGCGGGTGGGAGTATTAGTGTATCGCTTACGTTTCCATCGTTACCGACAAGCCCACAATTCTACAAGGTCGTGAATAACACCTGGACACCGTTGACGTATTACACACTAAACGGAATGGTCCTCGCATACACTATCGTTGATAACGGTCCCTTGGATTCGGATCCAACACCGGGGACAATAAAGGATCCTGTAGTTGTATTGGGCACCACTAGCAGCAGTGGCGGGTCCACGACCACGACTACCACAACGTCGACTGGCGGAGGCGGCGGAGGCGGCGGAGGCGGATGTTTTATCGCGACTGCGGCGTTCGGATCATACCTGGATCCCCACGTGGTTTCCCTGAGAGAGTTCCGGGATAGACATCTGATGAACAGCGCCCTCGGAAGAAACTTTGTGGAGCTCTACTACCATTACTCGCCACCGGTGGCGAGGATTATAGAATCGAACCGTCCCCTGAGGGTCGGGGCACGGTTAATACTGACTCCGGTGGTCTATTCGGTCGAATATCCGATATATGCTGTTTGTTCGTTATTAACGTTCATGGGACTTTTCTCTGCAGTTCTAATCAGAAGGAGGTATTCTACCTCCAGGCGTGCTCCTAGGTCCAGAGGCTGAATTAGTGGGGCGCGCAGGTTCTGTGGATTAGAAAGGCGTAGTGGGGAAGTCAGAGGATCGTGAAAAAGCAAGTGATGAGCGACTAGGAAAGTTTCTCGCCGAGTCGGGCGTGGCGTCCCGTCGAAGGGCGGAGGAGATAGTTCGTTCAGGTTCAATCAAAGTGAATGGAGTCACGGTAGTCGAGCCGCAGTTTAAAGTTCATCCCGCTCGTGACATAATCACATTCAATAATGAGAGGGTTACACCTAGGGCGACGTTGTATGTCGCCCTGTACAAGCCGAGGGGTTATATGTCGGACCTTAAGGACCCCCGTGGGCGTAAACTGGCCAGGGATCTTTTGAAAGTTGAGGGAAGACTTTTTCCTGTCGGGAGACTAGACTACGACTCGGAGGGTTTACTGATCTTTACCAACGATGGCGGATTTGCGAACCGAGTCATGCATCCCAGGTTTGGAGTGAAGAAGGAATACCTGGTGAAGTTCAAGGGGACTTTGAATCGGCTTGAGGTTGAGAAGTTAAAGAGTGGTGTAA
>CAYOYU010000129.1:0-6944 GCA_964408265.1 uncultured Syntrophorhabdaceae bacterium | reverse complement strand
AATTATCGAAGATAGCCGATACAGAGTTGCGGGCGGCATATTTCAGGGGGTATCGTCAGGTGGAGATGGATGGTACATGGTAATCGCCGAGGAAGGCAAGAACCGCCTTATAAGAAGACTTGGAGATTCTATCAATCACCCAGTTTTGAGGCTGAAACGGATAAGGGTTGGTCGAATTGATCTGGGAAAGCTGAAACCGGGGGAATATAGAATGTTAACGAAGGATGAAGTGAAAAGTGTGACCGGTGGAGGGAACGAGGTGGAGGGATCCTGGAAGGGTGGGGAGAGGAAGTAAGGTGGAGAAGGTTAATAGTCTGGGATAGTAGTTAACATAATATCTCTTATCGGTACCATGCCATGATCGCGAAAGAACAGGAGGGCAATGATTTCATTGCCCTCCTGAAAAACAAAACGAATCAGCACTATTTAACACCATTTTTTCCGGACGTAAGCCAGTGATTCCTCGATTGCAGTGAGCGTAAGATCTAAATCCCGTTCGGTGTGACGGTAGCTGATGTATGCGTGATGATGTGGCGTAAAAAAGAAACCCCTTCGGATAAGCTGGGTATAGAAGTCGTCGCGGCGCGCTTTCTGAGTGTCTTTCTCGTCGCGCTTGAAGGTAATAAAGAACATTGGTGCCACACCGGTGAGTTCGGCCCCGACATCGTAGTTGGTGAGTAGATTTTCGAGCTTCTTGAGAAAGATATCCCCCTTGTGCCATATGTTCTCGAGGACCTTGTCCCGTTGGAGGATCTCGATAGTCTTTAAGGCTGCTATATATCCATCGCTGTTCGGGAAGAATGTTGATGATATGAAAAGCTTCTCCGCGGCAGCCATCATAACTTTCGATTTTCCGGTAACGACACTTATTGCATATCCGTTTGCCATACCTTTTCCGAGGACTACCAGGTCGGGATAAACCCCATAAAGCTCCTGTGCTCCGCCCATGGCTAGGCGAAACCCGGTACGAACCTCATCAAACACAAGAACGGCGCCGTACCTATCTGCGAGTTTTCGTACGCCTTCAAGGAATCCTGGGTTTGGCACCTGCATTTTCTGATGCAGCGGGTGACCAAAGGGTGTCATGATAATCGCTGCAGTCTGGTCTCCATATTTTGCCATTAGTTCTTCGAGTTCATCGAGTCTGTTGTAACGAAATTCATGTACATCCTCATAGAATTTTTGAGGAATGCCGCCTTTCATTTCGACGCACCAGTCATGCCAACCATGATAGCCACAGCGCATTACTTTTACGCGGTTTGTATATGCCCTCGCTATGCGGATGGCTGCAGTGGTGGCATCGGAACCGGTTTTCAGGAAGATACTTAGTTCAGAACATGGCACGAGTTCTGTCAGTTTTCTTGCGAGGTCGTTTTGATACGGTTGCGTAAGTGAAAAACAGAACCCCTTTTCCTTTATCTGTTTAATAACCGCATCGTCGACTTCCTCTTCCCTATAGCCGAGGATTATCGGGCCATAGCCACAGAGGAAGTCTATGAATTCGTTTCCGTCTACATCAATTAGCCTGCAACCCTTGCCATATTCAAGGAATATAGGGTATTCCCCCTCAATAAAGTCACTTGGTTTTCGTGCTCCCAAGACCCCTCCGGGGACCAGTGTTTTGGCTTCCTGAAAGAGTTCCTGGCTTCTCCTGATATTAAGTCTTCCGATTTCCTCCATTGGCATCTCCTTTTTGCGTATGAGTTAGCAACTGCCCAGAAGACATTCCGGTCTTTCGCAACTGTGCGGGATGTCTTTCAATCCATCTCTAGCATCCTTTAGCGAATCGGGGTTGGTTTGGTTGATCATCGGCTGGGTGGTAATTAGTCAAGACAACCGAGTAACCAGGGACCCCAAAGGCAGCTAAAGCGACAGAGAGGATTTAATCGTTTCGGTCTGGTGGATTTTGGCCCCCCTTTCCAACAGCGCTTGGAGAAACTTCTTTGGATCAATGCAACCTTCAGGCGCGACTACACCCTTGACGGTAATGTCGCCGGCATCCATCATCAAAGCTGCGATAGATGCGGGAAGTCCCGTCCCCGGAGCCATTCTGCCAACAATGTCTGCGGTGTAAGTGACTTGCATCCCCTTTCTTTCGCCTTTTACAATTACTTTCAACCCGGACGCGAAGGGGCCCTTGTCCCGGTTATCGGGGATTGTGTCCCAAAGTCTCAGGGTAAGATCATAGGGTATCACTTTGGCCCCCTTTACATCTATTTCTGCAGTGCTCAGAAAACCGGTCTCTTTTTGTTCCTTGATTAACTCGTCTACCCAAGCCGGTATGAGAGCTCCTTTGATGACTACTTTTTTCACACCCTGTATATAGCGTGGTATGGTGATCGGCTGAGGATGGCCAACGTAGCGAACGACGCAAGTGCCCAATGGGTCAAGGAACTGAGCTGTTTCTTCCCCGGTGCCACCCTCTATGTATTCCAATTTGCCATCTAGATATTGAGGAATCCTACCAGTTACCATATGGAGACTATGATCCCAAGCAGCCCCTGACAATTCGGCTATGGCCACTACCCAGAACAGATGAATCTCATCGACGCTGTCCAACTGATCGGCATACCACTTGACCAACACATTATTCGTCCCAGGATCCGAACCCATCCCGGTAAGAACCGTGATTCCGGCTTCTTTCGCCGCCTTGTCAATCTCCACAGATGAAAAGAGAATGGGAACTGCCTCATAATCGTCACATATATCGATATAATTGACCTTTGCTTCAACTGCGGCCCTTGCCACTGCTACAGCGGTCTTATAGAATGGTCCTGCACAATTGACCACAACGTCAACCTCACGAATTGCTCTCACCATATTGCCGTGATCGTTCACATCTATTTTTACGAGGGATACTTTATTACTAGCCCTCAGCTTCTCCTGCACCCGGCCTGGGTCGACATTTATGTCACCCAATACTACCTGGTTGATCTTCTCTTGTTTGATGAGATCACGGGCAACGCCCTGACCCATGCCGCCTGTTCCGCCCACTACCAAAGCTTTCATCCTTGCCAACCCTCCTTTAGACTGTGGTGATCACCTGGCCACCAACTGATATTAGAATGAGTGAAAACGGTGTTGTACAAACCCTTGAATTAACAGCTATTTGCTTATATCGAAGTCGCCGTCCAAGAGTTCGGTAAGTACCCCGTTAAGCTGAGTTGGGTGGTGTACAAAAGCATACCGGGTGCCGAAAAGTTCTCTGGGGCGGTCATCGATGAGCCGAACTTTCTTGTCCTTCAGTTCCTGGATTGCTCTGGGAAGGTCATCCACCTTGTACGAAATAAGAAAGACCCCTTCCCCTCGGTTCTCAATGAATCTGGCTACTTCGCCATCCTGAGCCGTTGATTCCATAAACTCTACTGCCACTTCACCTATGTAGTATCTGGATACTTTGATCTTCTCGGAATCCGCTATATATTCGTGCGCCGGTGTTAGACTGAAGTGCTCCTTATAGATCCTCTTTGTCTCCTCCAAATCTTTGACAGCGAAACAGATGTGATCTATCTTCTCTATCTTCATGCTCTATCCTTGGCGTTCTTTACCCGCCTTTTCTTCGATAGCGCGGAGTATCTTGTCTGGTGTCAGGGGATAGTCATGCAGGTCAACACCTATAGCGTTGCTTATGGCAGCGCAATACGCCTGGGCTGCAGACATGGCAACCGACATTCCGGCCTCTTTTGCGCCAAAGGGGCCATTCGGGTCTATGGTTTCCACAATGATGTTGGTTATTTTCGGCATATCGCCGGCAAGAGGCACCTTGTACTCGAGTTGATTAGGGTTAAGGACTCTGCCCTCATACCAGAGGTGAGCTTCTGACAACATTCCACCCTGACCGCCCATCGCCAAACCACCTTCAAACTGTCCTTCGATAACTTTCGGGTTGAGCGCATACCCCACGTCTTGAGCAGCTATTGCTTCCAGCACTTTTACTTGGCCCGTCTCCGGGTCCACCAAGACCTCAACGATGGTGGCCCCAAAAGAAAAAGCTTCAGAAAGCTGCCCGTAGGGATTCTCGACCCACTCCCTTTTGGGATCCACTTTCGGCCAATATGCCCCCTCACCGCTGATGGATTCGCCCCGACTTAACCCTATTCGGACAATCTTGGAAATTGAGATGGCTTTTTCCGGGGAGCCCTTGACGTACACGGCTCCTCCTTTTGCCGCTAATGAACCGGGATCAACCTTCAGTGCTTCCGCAGCTATGGCAAAGAGTTTCTTTTTTGCGTCTTCTGCTGCCAACCTCACAGCATTACCACCTACAAAGGTTTCGCACATCGAATAGGAACCAGGGTCGCTCGGGGTCACCTCTGTGTCGGCGTTGATAAGCTGAATGTCCTGGGGCAGCATGCCGAGTTCTTCAGCGGCGATCTGTACCAACATGTTGTCGTTTCCTTGTCCATTGTCTACGACCCCAGAGATTACCGTGATGCCGCCATCCTCGTTGAACTTAATGAAAGCCTGTGAGCCACCCCTTATTCCCATGGGAAAGCCAGTCTGCACTGAATTGCACCCTATTCCAATCCCATGAAAAGGAGGAAGTTTGCCCCATTTGTCGCTCCAGCCAGCCTTCTCAGCTGCTTTGACTATAGACTCCGTCATTCCGCAGCTGGAAACATAGGATTTGGTTGGGGTGTACTCCCCTGCCCTTCTGACATTTCTCAGCCGCATCTCTACCGGATCGATGCCCAATTCCTTGCCTATCATGTCCAACTGAAGGTCGACGCCACATGCAAAAGAACGCCCATGTATTCTGATCATGCCACGGATAGGTTTGTTGGTGAGAACACGATATCCGTTAAAGCGAACATTATCCATGCGGTAGGCCTGTTCCATACAAAGAAATGGAACACTTACAGCTATGGGTCCCGTACTGCTGTATGCTCCCCCATCAAGGTAGCACAGGATGTCTCGAGCAATTACTTTCCCTGCCCTGTCAACACCTGTCTTAATTGTTGTGGTCATGGCATGGCCCTGACGGGTTGCAATAGAGTTTTCTTCACGGCTATAGACAATCTTCACCGGTCTTCGAGATTTCCTGGCAAGGAGAGAACAGATTACATCAGCTGGCGAAATCTCCGAACGACCTCCAAAATGGCCCCCGATAGTTACTTTGCGTACTCTCACCTTGTTCAGAGGCATCCCGAGGACGTTGGAGAGCGGTTTTGCCTTCAGGTGAGGGCCGGCATTGGGCATCCAGATCTCCAGATTGCCTGAGTGGTCAAACTGCGCCAGGACCGCATAGGGTTCACCCTGGAAATATGAATCCTCTGGCGCGGAAAAGGTATCCTCTCTAACGTAATAGGATTCTTGGAAACCCTGTTCCACATTGCCCACATCGATTTTTACATGAATATTTATGTTGTTAGGGTATTGTTCGTGCAGTATAGGGGCATTGGCTTTCAAGGCGTCGGAGACCGTAAAAACAGCAGGTAGGATTTCGTATTCAACCTTTATCAGTCCCAGAGCCTCCAGGGCAGTGTCTTCGTCTATGGCCGCTACGGCAGCAACTTCTTCACCCACGTACCGGACTTTTTCTGTAGGCAGGAACTGCTGATCCTGGGTGTACCGGAAGACCCCCCACCGTTCACCATGCGTGTCACGAGCAGTCACAACCGCCTTAACTCCAGGTAGCGCCTCGGCCCGTGACGTATCAATACTGAGTATCCTCGCATGAGGGTGCGGGGAACGGAGAATTTTTCCGCAAAGCATGCGTGGCAGTGTCAGGTCCGCCGTGAATTGTGCCTCGCCGGTGGCCTTGGATGTAGTGTCAATTCGTCGTGTACTCTTCCCGACTACGGAATGTTCTTTCATAGTAACTACCCCTCCGCTTCTGAAGCCGCTTTTATTGCCTCAACTATCTTTGCATAACCCGTACATCTGCAGACATTTCCTGAGATCGCAGCTTTGATCTCGTCTTCTGTCGGTTTCGGATTATGTTCAATCAACGAAACTGCAGTAAGTATCATGCCTGGGCCGCAAAAGCCACATTGTATGGCGTGGTGTTCCACAAAAGCTTCCTGTACCCGATGAAGTTTGTCTTGAGAAGAGAGTCCTTCGATGGTCACTATTTCTTTCCCTTGGGCTTCTGTTGCTAGCAGAAGGCAGGATCTGACCGGCAGGCTATCCATCAGGACCGTGCATGCACCGCATGTTCCCTCACCACATCCTTCCTTTGTCCCCGTGAGCGCGAGATCATCGCGCAGGACCTCCAGGAGGGTTCGGTTGGGATATGTTAAGATGCTGTGTTCTTCGTTATTGATGGTCAGTGTGATTGGGATTTTTTTCATTACTCATCTCCTGCCAGATTCTGAAGGGCTGTTTGTATAGCGCGTTTCGTTGATACTTTGATCATCTTCCGGCAATAGGCCGCAGGCAATGACATGTTATTGACCAAAGCGGCTGCCCGATAGGCGATTTCGGCAGCTTTCTCTATGTCTTCGTCCGTCGGCACTTTCCCTATCAAGAGAAGTTCGGCCCCTTTCACGTGTTTTGGTGATCGATCTGCTGCTCCTATGACGATTCTAGCGGAGCTAATGTTTACCCCATCTTTTGCCGAGACAACGACGGCCGAGGATGCAAAAGGATAATCAAGGGCGCTTCGCATTGTCAGTTTCTTGAATGCTGATCCGGTATTGTGCTTCGGCAATGGTATGATAACTTTGGTAAGTAATTCCTCTTCAGAGATGGCGATTGGTTTTCTCCCAACCCCTGTGAAGAGTTCCTCTGCGGGAAGAATCCGAGTCCTCGATGCACTTTCTAGTTTGACCCGCGCATTAAAAGAAATAAGCGAAGGCGCCAGGTCCCCCTGATAGACGCTCATACAGTGTTTACTCCTCGGCGCCGCATGACAGACTTTTCCGCCCCGTTTTAAACAGGGTTCGAGACCTCGTCTAAAGAGTTGAGATTGATGATAGACAAGACACCGCGTGTCCTGGAGA
>CAYOYU010000128.1:11867-14582 GCA_964408265.1 uncultured Syntrophorhabdaceae bacterium | reverse complement strand
CTGGCCCTGTCCGTCCTCGTCGGACAGGGATACGCCTTCCATGAGCACAACAGAGTCCGGCATATTCAACCTGACTTCGCAGGTCTGCTTTGTATCCGTCTCGAGAACCTTTCTGCAGAAGGCGTCAAAAGAAGGGCGGACATCAGGGGCTACGCAGTTCCGAAAATCAGAGCCCATTAATTCTTGCCTATTCGCGCCAAGAAGCGCCGCGCCTGTCAGGTTGAGATCGCGTATCAGCCCTCTTTCATCAAGAGTAAAGTAACCCACCGGGGAAAAGTTGTAGAAATCAAAATAATTATCCCGTTCTGCCTGAAGTTCCTGTCGGGCGTTGCGAAGCTCTTCATTTTGCATCTCAAGTTCAATCTGATGCACCTGAAGTTCCTGGACAAGTCTCTGGGTGTCTGCGTAAATTTCGCTTTCCACACGTTTTGCCTTCGGCTTCTTCAGGGCCTCTTCAGCCCTCTTACGGAGATCCGTTGACAGTGCGGACTTCGCTGATTGAGTCCTATTCTTCATGATTCACCCTATCCGTTCCTTATGAACGCACCCTGTCTTTTGAAACTTCACGGCCTTACCCGCTTCACCGGGTCCTTTCATTCGAAACTGAATCCTTTCTCCCTGAACAGTCTGGTGCATATTTCCACGGCATCTCCGTCATAAAAAATACCCTTGCCCTTTTCTATTTCGTCCAGGGCCGCATCTATCCCCAGGGATGGCCGATAAGGACGATGGGAGGCAATCGCTTCAACTACATCAGCTACAGAGATAATTTTAGCTTCCAGGAGGATCCTGTCGCCCCGTAAGCCCTGCGGGTAGCCTGAGCCGTCCAATCTTTCATGGTGCTCATGGACTATCTCGGCTACGGGATAGGGCAAACAGGCCTCCTTCAATATGTCGTACCCCGATTGAGGATGCGCCTTGATGAGACTGAATTCCAGCGCCGTCAATCTGGTGGGTTTACTCAATATCTCTGCGGGAACGGACATCTTTCCGATATCATGGATCGTTGCCGCCATCCCGATATTGTTGACGACATCGTCTGACAACCCCAACTCCCGGCTCATGGCACGGCTCAGGAGCGCCACCCTTTTCTGGTGGCCCGCGGTATAGGGATCCCTCGTTTCCACGATAAGAGAGATAACCTGTATCGTTCCCAGCAGGCTCTTTCGCATCTTTTCCAGCATTTGTCTGACATCTTCTTCGGATTTCTTGCGAATGGTGATATCTTCTGCAGTACCCTCGAAATAGAGAACTCTCCCGTCGGTGTCCTTCACGGCGTGGGCATTGACTGAAGTCCAGATGATGGTGCCGTCTTTCTTATACGTTTGCCTTTCGTGCCCCTCCACCTTTCCGAGTTCATGGAGAGTTCCCCCGTATTGCTCTCGTTCCTCAGGGTTCACAAACATCTGGCTCCCGATGTCATCAACCATCATCAATTCCTCGGGCGACGCATACCCGTGCATACGGGCCATTGCAGGGTTGACGCTGATAAAGCGTCCTTCAAGGGTGGTCTGAAAAATACCTTCAACTGCATTTTCGAAGATGGAACGGTACTTATTTTCGCTCTGCTCCAATGCCTCTTTGGCTTTCTTGCGGGCGAGGGCGATTCCGACGCTCGCACCGATTCCCTCCAGGAATTCTATCCGTTCCCGCACATACATTCCAGGGATGGTATGCCCTCGGGGTCGCGCACAACCGCACCTTTTTCCTCCCGGACCGAGAGAAATCTCTCGGCTTCCACAACGGCCGCGGGAAAACCTTCCGTTCCGTAGTAAGGGAAGTCTTCACCTTCCTGGAGGCGCAGACCAACGGCTTCGATATCCAAATGGGCCTTCAGGCGGCTCAGGATCTCACGAATAAGGTCAAGACTTTCCTCATGCTGGTTTAAGAGGGCAAGTATGGCGGCAGAAAATTCCAGTCGGGCTTCCGCTTTCCTGCGGTCGGTTATGTCCTGCATCGAACCTTCATAGTGGAGGAACCTGCCGTGACGGTCGCGCACCGGACGGATGTTCTCCGAGACCCAGATGGGGGTCCCGTCTCTTCGATATACCCGCGTCTCAAAACCGGTTACAGCGCCGCACTTTTCAGGGTCCTTCACCAACGTATGGTACTCGCCGGGGTCAACGTAGAGTTGACGTCCCACATCCGTGATGGATGTCATCAGTTCTTCAGGTGAATCGTAGCCCAGAATCGCTGCCATGGAAGGGTTTGCGGCGATCAAACGCCCTTCCCTGGTACACTGGAAAATGCCTTCCACGGCGTTTTCAAATATGCCGCGATACTTTGCCTCAGCATCCCTGAGCATTTCAAAAAGACCTGCATTTTGGATAGAAGGAGCTGCCATGCCGACTGTAATCGTAAGCGCTTTAATCTGCCCGATGGTGAAGGTGCGGCGATTGATAGCATTCAGATTCAGCACGCCCACAAATTTTCCACCCGCCATCATGGGCATTGAAATTGCCGTATTGATCTCTGGGCGGGGATGTATCGGTCTGAAGCGGGGGTCTGCCGTTTGTCCCTCCAGCGTGAGCAACTCGTGGTGACGTGCTACCCAGCCGGCACCGCCCTGACCGAATTTGAGTTTGAAGAAGTGAAGCTCCATCCACAGATCGGGGGAAAACTGCTGGAACAAGTGGAGCTGCTAAAGGAAGCCGGGCCCATAATCCATGCCCATCATGAGAACTACGACGGCAGCGGATATCCCAAAGGGCTTAA
>CAYOYU010000128.1:9250-11857 GCA_964408265.1 uncultured Syntrophorhabdaceae bacterium | reverse complement strand
AGCGTGAGCAACTCGTGGTGAAGTGCTACCCAGCCGGCAACGCCCTGACCGAATTTTACCCTCTGGCCCAGAATATGGTCCCTTCCACTTCCGCGCACGGCGGCCACATAGAGTTCATCGTCGTCCTGTGTGGGAAGCATGACGGATGCTTCATCCGCTCCCGTCTGCTCTATGGCGGCATCGGCGACCTTGTTTGCCACCAGGCTCAAATCGGTGGTAAGGGTTACCGCCTTAGTCAGTTCGTATATTGCCAGCGTTCCCCGCAACTCTATGTTTTCTCTTCTTAGATTCCTTACCTCCATGGCCCGTGATATGACGGGAAGGAGCGATTTCGCGCTGAAAGGCTTCATGAGGTAATCGAAGGCGCCCATCTGCATCGCCTGTACAGCGGTAGGAACGGTGCCCTGTCCCGTCATAAGGATACCGACGAGATGCGGGTCGACCTCCAGGGCTGCCTTCAAAAGGGCAATCCCGTCCATCCCAGGCATCATGAGGTCTGTAAGGAGGAGATCAAATTCATCTTCCTTCAATCTCCGCAGAGCTTCTCCTGCCGAAACAAATCCTTCCGCCTGGTACCCCTGGGCTTCGAGAATTTCACATAGTGCTGTCATCAGCTCAATCTCGTCATCGACGACCAACAAACTGCCCAGCCTTGGTCTGTCCATTCTGCTAATCTCCTTCCGTTTCTGTGAATACGGCTCTGCCGGATGAGCTTGTAACCGGTAATCTGATGCAGACCGTAGTCCCTTTCCCGGCTACGCTCTCGATCTGCAACGTCCCGCCATGCTCCTGAACGATACGCCTGCAGATCGGCAGTCCGAGACCGGTGCCTTTCCCCTCGGGTTTGGTTGTATAAAAAGGCTCCATTATCCTGGGCATAATTTCAGGTGGAATGCCTGCGCCGGTATCAATGATTTCGACTGCAACGAGGGTTTGGCCCTCAGCTTCGCCCTCCACCCCTTCCGAGCGAACCCTCAAGGTCAGGGTCCCTCCTCCGGTCATTGAATCGCTGGAGTTTGTGAAGAGGTTGAGGAACAACTGCCGTAACTGCTGGCGATCCGCATGAATATGCGGTATGTCCGGGGGAACCTCCTTAATCACTTCGGTCCCGTATTTACGTAGATGATAGTTGATGAGCTCAAGGGTGTTATCAATCTCCTCGCCTATATTCACCGTAGAAACCTCCCTTTGATGCCGCCGGCCGAAGACAAGGAGGTTCGTGACGAGGTTGCCCATGCGTGTAACCTCGTGCTCAATTATCTCCAGGGGTCTTTGCATCGGGTTATCCGGAGGAACCTGCATCTGGAGGGACTCTATTCTGAGTTTTACCGTAGCCAGCGGGTTGTTCAGTTCATGGGCGATGCTCGCAGTCAGCTCGCCCATAGTCGCCAGCTTTGCTGCCTGCCACAGCTGCTGAGAGACCATGTTCAGTTCTTCATTCTTGGCCTGCAGGTCTGCCGTCCTTTCCCGTACCTTGTCTTCCAGACTCCTGTTCAGTTCGCGCAACTGGGCCTGTGCTTTCGCCAGCTCCGATGTCTTTTTCACGGCGGCTTCGTATGTAGAGATAAGAAGGCCAAGAATCTGCGAGCGGCTTGAATTTATCGAATAGCCCTTGCCTTTGTATGAAACTTCAATGGGTTTTGATACTTCCGTCGCTTCCGGCATTTTTTTCGTCCGAAGAAGCTGATCGATGGCGGAAAGAAGGAGATCCTCGTCGTAGGGTTTTGTTAAGAACCTGTCGGCACCGCACTGAAGCCCCTTTATCACATCCTGGGCCTCGGAAAGAGAAGTTAAGAGTATGACGAAGGTATCTCTTAGCGAGACGTCCGCCTTTATGCGGCGGCACAATTCGTACCCGTCCATTTCAGGCATGATTATATCGGAGATAACTATGGGTGGCCTGTGTCTTCCTATCAACGTAAGGGCTTCTGCACCGTTTGGTGCAAGCAGAAGCGTATAGCCCTGCTCTTCCAGCATATACTGCAGTTCCATAGCCTGGGTAGGGCTGTCCTCGACGATGAGGATCTGGGTCCGTGCGTTCGATGCCTTCTCAATCTGTTCGTTCACATTATCACCTTACATGTTACGTTAACCATCAAACTCTACTCTGATATCCCGGCCAATTTGCTCAAGGTCTGTGCTATCTCTTCAGGGGCGAGCACATAGGTGGCGCCGCCAAGAGTCACCGCTTCTCCCGGCATGCCGAAGACAACGCAACTCTCCCTGTCCTGTGCAATTGTGACAGCGCCCACTTCCCTCATCATCTTCAGTTCCAGGGCGCCATCCGTTCCCATCCCTGTGAGCAGCACTCCTATTGCGGTTTTGCCATAAGCAGCGGAAACAGAGCGGAACAGGTATGATACCGAGGGACGCAGGTGATGCTCTTTCTTATCTGTGCTCAGCAACAATCGGCCCTTTGCATCTACCCCCAGATGAACGTCATCGGGAGCCAGATAGACGTGGCCGGGCAGCGGGTATTCGCCTTGAGAGGCGATAATTACCTTAAAAGGGCAGGAACGGGCAAGCCAGTCGGCTAAACCCCTTACGAAACCGGCGGCCATATGCTGGGCGATGAGTATAGGTACGGGAAACTTTTCCGGCAGCCTG
>CAYOYU010000128.1:0-9240 GCA_964408265.1 uncultured Syntrophorhabdaceae bacterium | reverse complement strand
TAGCAATAAGGCTGACCTCGGTTTTGGCCACATTATCGAACCGCGTTGCAAGGGTATCCCTTGCCCGCTTTCTGGACCACCGTTTCACGACCTTCACTTCAGACATCAGTTTCACGGTTTGAAGCAGTTCCTTTGCGGTTTCCTCGTAATCGGGACGATTCATGGCAACGGGCCGTTTCACTGCAACAAGGGCGCCGGCCTCGAGGGCGAGGAACGTCGTTTGAATCTCTTGCACATTCCAGCTGGCAGTGACGATAACCACGGGCGTAGGAACTTTCTCCATGATTATCCTTGTCGCCTCCAGGCCATCCATCCTGGGCATATTGATATCCATGGTTATCACGTCTGGTTTCTCACCACTCAGGAACTCTAATGCGTCCAGCCCGTCTTTTGCAGTTCCTATTACCTCCATGTCCGGGTCGGAATCGATGATATGGGTCAGGTATTCCCTCGCCGTGGGCGAATCGTCAACTACTAAAACTTTGATCATAACAGCCTCCGGACCGCTTCCAGGAGATTGCTCTGATCGAAACTGCTTTTGACTATATAGGCGTTCGCCCCTGCATCGATACCGTGCTCCCTGTCCGCAGGCGAGTCAAGGGCGGTTACAAGGACAACGGGCAGTCCGGAAAGATTATTGTCGGACCGTATCTTCGCGGTAAGATCAAACCCGTTCATCCTCGGCATGTCCACGTCGGAGACTACCAATGCAAATGGTTCCGTTTTTAACCGGGTTATAGCATCTATGCCATCCACGGCGGTTCTTACCGAATATCCTGCACTTTCCAGGATATTCTTCAATAATATTCTCGACGTAATAGAGTCCTCCACGACGAGGATTGAAATCTTCTTCTCATCTCCCTGTACTTGAGCAACGTTGGGCCGGGTGGAAATCCCGGCGTGTCTTATGACCGTCTTCACGAGGTCTGACACATTGAGAACAGGAACCACTTTCCCCGATCCGAGAACTGCGGCACCCGAAACATTCCTGATCCTCGAAATCTGGGGGCCAAAGTTCTTGATAAGAACCTCCTGCTCGCCCAGCACTTCATCCACCACAAAGCCTATCCGTGTATCCATGGATGCCACTATAACGATGGGCATAAATAATTGATCTGACTTCCCGGCTTTCAGTTCGAGAATGGTGTTGAGCCATACCAGCGGAATCGTTGTCCCGTCGAAGGATATGGTCTCCCTGTTTTCCACCGTTTTGATCTCATCCGGCCTGGTCCTTGATACCTTCTCGACAACTGCTATGGGGATAATGAATTCCTGGCCGCCTGCGCTCACGAGAATACCCCTGAAGGTGGCGATCGACACAGGGACTATCATCCTGAATAATGTTCCTTCATTCCTGCGGGTTTCGACCCATATCCGGCCGCCAAGCGTCTCAACCTTCTCCTGTGCAATTGCAAGACCGAGCCCCCTCCCGGAAATGTCCGTAATGATAGGGCTCGTGGAGACCCCTGAGCGGAAGATGGTTGATAGCACTTCCTCTTCGGAGAAGACTTCTCCCTCCAATTGGGTCATGGGTTTCTGTTTTGCCCATACCTCCCTCAGCTTGCCCGTGTCTACTCCGCGTCCGTCATCGGAAAAGGTGATCTCCACCTTGCTGCCTTCAACGCGGGAAAAGGTTATGGCTATCCTCCCGGTCTCCGGTTTGCCTTTCTCTGCCCTTTCCTCCGCCTTTTCGATGCCGTGGTCGATGCTGTTCCTCGCAAGATGGGTAAACACAATCCGCATCTCTTCCAGTATCCTGCGGTCGATTTCAATATCTTCTCCGCATAGGGACAGTTCAGCCCTTTTGCCCTGTTCATGTAAAAGAACCCGTACCAATTTGGGTAATGCTTCCAGGAGCGTTGAAAATGGCAGCGCAAGTGACCTCTTAAACTCTTCGAGGAGGCTGTCGACCATAGTGCTTATCGAATGCCGGTTGCTTTCAGCCTCTTTTCGCAAGTCAGCCATCCTGCTTTCCATTGCTTTTATGCGGCCCTCCGTCCAGTCGAGAAATTCCAGGAGCTTCAGGCTCCGGACATCGTTTTGAGTCCCGCCGTCGCCGGTTCTCTCGGTCTTTTCCAGCGTACGCCTGAAATCACGTATGACAGGATATTTCTTTGACCACTCCTTATCCCACAATGCGAACATCGACAAGAGACTGGTAATGTCATTGGCCTGTTGATTCACCGCCAGTTTTACCGAAAGGATCTCTTCAGCCTGCACGAGCAGCGCGCCCATCTTGTCTGCGGAAATGCGCACAGTTTCAGCTGCTTTCTCCGCTTTCGCCGGTTCCGCATGCCCTGTAACGGGAGAGGTGACTTGAATCAGTTCTCCGGCCTCCACCTTTGAGAGTTCTTCTTTGATCGCATCAACAACTCCCTTTCTTGATCCCTCTCCATTAAGGGACGACGAAATCATCTCATTCAGGTTGTCTAT
This sequence comes from uncultured Syntrophorhabdaceae bacterium, assembly GCA_964408265.1. Lineage (GTDB taxonomy): Bacteria > Desulfobacterota > Syntrophorhabdia > Syntrophorhabdales > Syntrophorhabdaceae > CAYOYU01. Next base: position 6,807 of record CAYOYU010000128.1, on the reverse strand, counting down.
TACCTTGTGGAGTTCATCGAACAGCGCCGGGTACAATACTATATCGTTGCGCTTCAATGCCGAGAATACACCTTCCAGTGATTGGCAGATCGTCTCGATGTCGGCCATACCCACAGACCGCGCGGCGCCCTTCAGGCTGTGAGCTTCGCGAAAGAGTCTCTCGATGGTCTGCGCTTTGAACTCGGGAGATACCTCTTTTTCCATCTCCATCAGCCCCGAGGTCATTGCGCCAAGGTGCTCCGCTGCCTCAACCTTGAATATAGAGAAAAGTCTTTTCCGGAACTCGTCATCCTTCCTGCTCATCCTGCCCTCTTAAGAACCTCTACCTCGTGAAGCGTATCTCGTAGCGGCTCGCCAGCTTCCAAGCCTGCCCACCGGCAAGCTCGTTTCGCTTCACAAACAACCCCTCAGGGGCCTCTTTCATATCTTGTACTGCCTCACCATTTCCTGCAGCTTCAGTCCGAGGTTGTGGAGAGTATGGGTTGCCGCTTCGGTCTGCCTCGTGCTCGCAGCGGTTTGAGATGCGGCGTCCCTGATGTTCTCCATGGCCGAGACCACCTGGTCCATGCCGATGAGTTGCTGCTGGCTGGAGACGGAAATCTGGATCGCCGCATTTGTTGCTTCGGCGACGCTCTGTGCGAGCGCGTCTATCGATTCACCGACCTCGGCGGAGAGCCGCACCCCTGCTTCAACAGCCTTGCTTCCCTGCTCGGTGGCCATGACTGCCGAACTGATCGCTTTCTGTACATCAAAAAGGATCATCCTGATCTGTGCTGTCGCCTGTTTGGACTGCTCTGCGAGACTCTTTATCTCCTGGGCTACGACGGCGAACCCTTTCCCCTGTTCCCCCGCTTTCGCGGCTTCAATGGAAGCATTTACTGCGAGAAGATTCGACTGCTCTGCAAGGTCGTTTACAGTGGAGGTGATCTCTCCAATCGCCTGGCTCTGCTCGCTTAGGCGGACAACCATGTCGGCAATCGATTCCACCTGCTCCTTGATACGGTTCATCCCGGCTATGGCGGCCTCGACGGATGTGAGGCCCGTCCTAGATACCTCAACAGCCTTTTGGCCCAGTTCCACCACATCTTTTGCCTTCTGGCTGGAGACCTCTGCCCTCTGTTTTAACTCTTCCATGGTGGTCGTTGTCTCGCTTACGGCGGTGGATGTTTCTGCAGATCCCGAGGTGAGCTGTGTTACGGAAGCCATGATTTCGCTCCCCGACGATGCAAGGATGTTTACTCCTTCTACGAGCTCCTGGATCTGATTCCTCAAGGTCTCCACCATGGTCGCCAGGGCACTTCCCAGCATATCCTTACCGGATAAAGGGGTCACCTTCACGGTGAGGTCGTTCGCAGCAATCCTCTCCGCAACCTTTGCCTTCTCTTTGAGGGACTCAACCATCACGGCGAATGCACCGGCAAGATCACCGATCTCGTCCTGTCTGCCCGTTACGGGGATTGAGACAGAGAGGTCGCCCGATGCAATCCGTTGTGCCGCAGCGACCACGTTGTTCATGGGACGGGTGAGACTTCTGGCGAAGAAATAGAAGAAGACAGAGGCGAGGATAAGGAAGATCAGACCGACGGATACGATGATGTTGCGGGTGAAACGTCCGGGAGCGTAAAGCTCCTCCACGGTAATACTGGTCACTACAGTCCACCCTGACAATTTCACGGGCGAGACCGCTGCTACCCTTCGGATGCCGTCGAGCGTAGATTCGGTAATCCCTGACTTACCTTGTTTCACTAGTTCCCACACGGCCTCCATACCTTTGCTATTGGAAATATTGACCTTCAGGATATTCTCCTTCACGGGGTGGCTGACGTAGAGACCATCTCTGTTAACTATGAACGAACTGCCGGTTTGGCCCTTCTTTACTTCGTCAATCAGGTCGGTAAGGTATCTGAGTTCCATGGACATCACCACTGCACCGGTAATATCTTTCCCTGTCGAGGAGTATACAGGGCAGGCAGCACTGCAGACCACTCTGCCCGTCGCTCTTGAAACGACTACCGACCCCACGTTCGGAATGCCCTTCAACGCTTTTTCAAGATATTCCCTGCCGCTCACATCGGTTCCTTTCATTGTCTTGCTGTCAGAGGAGGCATAGAATATGCCGTTCTTCCCCGCGAGGTTGATGCTTGAAAGGCGGTCGCCCTCGGCAGCTTTTATTTTGATAAGTTCTTTTTCCGCAAGGGCAATCTCCCTCTGGCTCTTCCTTTCCCCCTCTCTTGCCACCTTCTCTGCAGCGGCGATAATGCTGTTGGAATACGAAAGATTTCTTACATCAACAAGCTGTTCGGTCAGTCCTGTTTCCACGAGACCTGCGAGGGTGGCCGAAACCTCCGCTATGTGTCCTTTCTCCAGCCTGAACATGTTTTCGGAGGACTGGTAAACCGATATGATGCCGACGATAATAATGGGGAGTGCGACAAAAAAAAGTCCGCTTAATAACAGTTTGGGTCCCAATCTCAGGTTCTTCACGCCTCCACCTCCTCGTGGATAACAATTTGCCTGTCAGCGAGCAGTTTCTCCGGTTCAAGCACAATGAGGCCTTCACCCGTCACTCCTTTGAGATACTCTCTGCGAACACCCGATAAGGTTGGCAGGGAGCGCTGAAGGTCATCGCCGGAGATCATTCGTAATCCTATAATTTCATCGGAGAGGATTCCCAACTCCATTCGACCCGTTCCTACTATGATGACCCGGTTAAGATTTGTAAGCCCCTTTTCAGGCAGATCGAAAAACTTCCTTATATCGATGACGGAAAGGAGCCGCCCTCGCACGTTGATGACCCCAAGCAGGAATGGGGGCGTGCATGGCAAGGGGGTGAACTCCTTCAAGGGGTAGACTTCACGGATATATGAAGTTTCAACTGCATAGCTTTCGTTGGAAAGAAAAAATTCGAGCACCTCAAGATAGCCTTGACCTGTTTTCGCACGTACCGGTTCCTGTGCGAGACCTTGCGCCCTTGCTTTGAGGATTGCCTTCCTTCTATCATCGGATATCTCATATCCTCCTTCGAAGGCAAGTCGCCCTTTGTTCAGCAATTCACGGATGGTCTTCCAATCGATGACCGACGCCTTCCCGTGGTCCGCTACGCTTTTTGTCACGTTGCTATCTCCTTAGTCCCTGTTGAGCGCAGGATCTCGGCGAGCCGCCCGGCGGTTATCTCTCCCGATTCAGGGAGTATCTCATCAGGCCTATATCGGGAAAGAAGCTCCACCGTGTTCCTGAGGTGTTTTCTTGATTCGTCGTGTCTACCAAGCCTCTTGGTGAGATTGCTCAGGGAAAAATGGGCAAGGACAAAGTCAGGGTCCAGGTAAAGGGCCCTGGTCAAAGAAGCTATGGCTTCTTGCGGTTTTCCCTGTTCTTCCAGGACGGTTGCGCGCAAGTAATAAAGGCCGGGGTTGAGCTTGTCAGCCGAAATTGCTTTCTCGGACCAGGAGAAAGCGTCCGTCAGCTTCCCCTGATTGGCAAGGGCACGGGTAAGAAGGATAATGGCCTGGAGACTGTCGGGATTCGCCGAAAGTATGCCGACAAGGCTACGCTCCGTTTCTTCGTACAGGCCCTTGCGGTACGAATCCAATGCTTCTTCGTAAGGTGTAAGAGTTTTAGCTGTGAGTTTCGTTGCCTTCGTATCTTTCAACCGGGGTCTTCCGGAGAGTCTGGGCGGTTTTGATTGATCCACCGGTTTCGCCGATGCTTCTGCAGAAAATAATGGAGGGACCGGATTGATCCTTGTCTCATTTGCACAGTTATTATCTTTCCTGTACAGGGTCGTGCCGGTGAAGCGGACCGGAGCAAAACCCGCCGATAACAGGGGTGACGCCTCCACAACACTCACTATCAGATGACTCCTGTCCAGAAGGGCCTGACGGAATCGCTGCAGCACCTTTTGCACGCGCTCAGGAGCGAAGTACATAAGTACATTCCGGCAGAAGATGAGGTCCATCGCATTGGTATTATTCGAAAGCAGAGGATAGGTATCTTCGGACAGATTGAGGTAAGAGAATGTTATCATCTCCTTAAAGGGTGAGCGGATTGCATAATGTCCGTTGCCCAGGCTGTCAAAGTACTGTGACTTAATCCTTGAAGGGATGTCACGGAAGGACCATTCGGAAAATATTCCTTTCTTCGCCCTTTGAAGGGCATCGGGGTTGATATCCGTAGCCAGGATGGTGATGTTCCAGTCCTTGATATCGGGAATGACTTCGGTGAGCAGTATGGCAATCGAATAGGCCTCTTCTCCGGTGGAGCATCCCGCGCTCCATATGCGGAGACGTGTGTCCGTCTTTCGCCTCATGCTTATCAATTCGGGCAGAATAGATTTCTTCAAAGCCTCGAAAGTCTGGTTCTCCCTGAAGAAATACGTTTCCTTCACCGTAAGGCGACACGCCAGGAGTTCCACCTGATGCTGCGTGAGCGGTGCCGACAACAACCAGTGAATGAATTCCTCCTCACTTTTGTAATCAAAAACCTCCATGGCCGCCGACATCTTTTTCCTGAGCTCTCCCCACCGTTTTTCAGGGAAGTGAAGACCCATATGGGTGGACAAATGGTCGCTGAGGCGGGATATCAAATCATTGGAAGACATAAGACTCCTTAGCTCTCTTCAATGGGTTGATCATCCGGGATCTCCTGCGCAGACGGTGACATTGCTGCCTCCAGCGCCAGCTCTTCATGGAGGGAAAGAAAGGTATCGAGGTTGTGGATAAAAACCATGCCGTCTTTCAGCTTCACAACCCCCTCCACATATTCCACTGAAGGGAGAATCTCATCTGCACCCACGGTCTCTTCCGGCAGTCGCTCCCGGACACCTTGGACCGAATCTACCAGGAGCGCAACAGCGCGTCTTGACGTATTGGCGACAAGAAGCTGGTCGCTCAGCCGTATGCTTCGAGCCGGCAATCCGAACCGTCCCCGGACATCGAAGACAGGAATGATCCTGCCCTGTACGTTGATAACCCCGAGCACAATCTGAGGCGCCTTGGGCAGGGGGGTAACTTCGACAACCCGATGGACCCGCTCCACAACCGAAAGATGCAGGGCGAAGGATCTTTCATCAAGGCTGAAGACAACTAAGGAATTGAGCAGACCCACGCTTACTTTGCCCCTTCATGGCCCATTCGAATTTGAGCCTGCCCTCGCTGATGGCAGGCTCTATTCCCCCTGAAAGCCCGGCCATCCTTCAATCAGGGTACATTGGAACTCCCATTTTATTACCATAATGCACAAAGGGACAGTATACAATGCGGTACAAATGCGGAACGGTACGTAATTCCAGTTTCGTAGTCTCCTGGCCCTCTGCCGGATTTCGGAGCATGGCATGAGCTTCATTTTCTCTAAAGCGGCACAATTTTTATCCCTCTTGATTTAAGTCAAGGACGGAACCCGAGGGATGACTTATATTCTGTCTATGAAATTTACTCATCCCCTAAAGGAGGTCCAAAATGTTCTGTTATCAGTGTGAACAAACTGCAAAAAGTGAAGCATGCACCAAGATGGGTGTCTGCGGTAAACAACCCGATGTAGCGGCACTTCAGGATCTGCTCGTCTACGTTCTGGCCGGACTGGCTGCCTATGCCGTGGAAGGCATGAAAGTAGGCGTCACCGACGAAAGCGCAAATGTCTTCACTATGGAAGGGCTTTTCGCCACCCTCACCAATGTCGATTTCGACGCCGCCAGGTTCGTGGAACTGATCGGAAAAGCCGTCACCCTGAGGGACGCCTTGAAGGCAAAGGTAAAAGCTGCAGGCGGCAAGATCGACCTCTCCGGGGCGGCAGCCAATTTTACACCGTTGGGCGGCGTTGAAGCACTCACAAGACAGGGAGAGGCTGTGGGACTCGAGTCTCCCATCTTCAGCAGTAATGCCGATATCAAGGCGCTGCAGCATACCCTGCTCTTCGGGATCAAGGGTGTTGCAGCATATGCCTTCCACGCACAGATACTCGGCAAGGAAGACGACGCGGTCTACGCTTTCGTGCAGGAAGCTCTCGATGCGCTCTATACGAAGACCCTGGATCTGGGAGAATGGCTCGGCCTCGTGCTCAAGTGCGGTGAGATCAACCTGAAGACCATGGAACTCCTCGATGCCGGCAACACAGGCACCTACGGACATCCCGTGCCCACGAAAGTTCCCCTTGGAGCAAAGAAGGGAAAAGCGATCCTCGTCTCCGGCCACGACCTGAAGGACCTCGAGGAACTCCTGAAACAGACGGAAGGCAAAGGCATCTACATTTACACCCACGGCGAGATGCTCCCGACCCACGGTTACCCTGGACTCAAGAAATATGCCCACTTCTACGGCCATTACGGGACCGCCTGGCAGAACCAGCACAAGGAGTTTGGAGAGTTCCCCGGCGCCATTCTCATGACCACCAACTGTATCCAGAGACCCCAGGGCTCCTACATTGAGAACATATTCACCACAGGGACCGTGGGATGGCCCGGCGTACGCCATATCCCTACACGGGACTTCACCCCTGTTATCGAAAGAGCACTCGCTCTTCCCGGTTTCGCCGCAGATGTGAACGGCAAATCGGTGATGGTCGGTTTTGCAAGGGAGACGGTTATGGGAGTTGCCGGCACCGTCATCGAGGCAGTGAAGGCGGGCAAGATACGCCATTTCTTCCTCGTGGCCGGTTGTGACGGCGCAAAACCCGGAAGGAACTACTACACCGAGTTCGTTGAGAAACTGCCAAAAGACACGGTGGTCCTCACCCTTGCCTGCGGCAAGGTCCGTTTCTTCGATAAGGACCTGGGCGACATCGGCGGCATCCCACGGCTCCTCGACGTAGGCCAGT
>CAYOYU010000127.1:0-14825 GCA_964408265.1 uncultured Syntrophorhabdaceae bacterium | reverse complement strand
TGATGGCGGGTACCCGGCGACACCTGTCTGCCGAACAGGCAGGGAAGTCGCTAAAAGGCTCAACTTCAAACCTTCTTACCTTCTCACCTTCTGTCCTTCCACGCCTGCCTCCCGCACCCACCATCAGTGATGGCGGGTACCCGGCGACACCTGTCTGCCGAACAGGCAGGGAAGTCGCTAAAAGGCTCAACTTCAAACCTTCTTACCTTCTCACCTTCTGTCCTTCCACGCCTGCCTCCCGCACCCACCATCAGTGATGGCGGGTACCCGGCGACACCTGTCTGCCGAACAGGCAGGGAAGTCGCTAAAGGTCTACTTATCGAACTGGTGCTTCACATGGGGGAGGTTATAGTAGACCAGGGCTGCGATGGGAAAGATGAGGAGAAAAGCAGCGAAGCTGACGACTACGGTGGCAGTTACTGCGGTGGTGAGCAAACCGAAGAGGAGCGCCGGGAATCCTCCCTGGTGGGCCCCGAAGGGGGCCGTGAGGAGTCTTCCTATCTCAAGGATCCTGGCCGTCGACGTGGTGGCGAGCCCCACAAGGGCGAGCATGACGAGCATGGTGGCCCATCGTGCCCAGGTCTTCCGCCGCAAAACGGCCAGGGTGGTGATGAGGTGGATAAGGGCGATAGTAGAGAGGGTAACGGCAAAGTCGGAGGCTTTCGCGTCCGCCCGGTGGATCATGACGGAAAAGGCGGAAAGCCCCAGCAGCAGAAATCCGTAATAGTAATGGAGGGTCGTAAAGGCGACATGAATGCGCCTCATCTTCATGGGAAACCCCCTTTCTTAGTTGATGCGGAGGACCTTCGCTCCGCGGATCTTTCGCTCCTTCAATTCGAGGAGCGCAGTGTTGGCATGGACCAGAGGATACTCCTGAGTCTCAGGTCTGATGGGTATTGCCGCTGCCAGTTCCAGAAACTCCATCACATCCCTGCGGGAAACATTTGCTACGCTCTTAATCTCTTTCTCCATCCAGAGGTGGGACGGGTAGTCCAGCGAAAGAAGGACCTCCTTATCGGAATTCTCCTTCCGTATGGCATTGATCACCAGTCTTCCGCCCCGCTCAAGAAGGGCGAGCCCTTCAACGACGGGCAGCCAGGCGGGTGTGGTATCGATGGCGCAGTGTACTTTTTCAGGGGGGACTTCGTCTGTCCTGCCCGCCCAGGAAGCACCCAGTTCTCGTGCGAATCCTTGCTCTTCCGGGCTTCTGGCAAAAACGAATATTTTCGAGTCGGGGTATCTGAATCGCGCCATCTGGATGACGATGTGGGCGGATGCGCCGAACCCGATGAGCCCCAAGGTCTGTCCATTCTCAAGTCCTGTGAGCCGCAGGGACCGGTACCCGATGGTGCCGGCACAGAGAAGAGGGGCCGCCTCGACATCCGAGAAGGTTTCCGGGATGGGATAGGCGAAGCGCCCGGAGACGGTGGTATATTCGGCATAACCTCCGTTCGCATCCCTGCCCGTGGCCAGAAATTGGTCGCAGAGGTTCTCGTCTCCCTTCAGGCAGAAAGAGCACTGACCGCAGGACGAGTGGATCCATGCCACTCCCACGCGGTCGCCTACGGCGAAATTGGATACTTTGGGGCCTTTGCCCACCACCCTGCCCACGATCTGGTGGCCGGGGATCACGGGGTACGACGGAGGAGGGGTCCGGCCTTCGATCTCGTCGAGTTCGGTATGGCAGACGCCGCAGGTGGCGACCTCGATGAGGACCTCGTCATCCCGCGGTGTGGGAACAGGCAGGTCCACGAGACGCAATGGCCTTCCGTTCTCACGAAGATCGCATTTTCCTTCAAGCACCATAGCCTTCATAACAGCAACCTCGCCCTATCCGTTTCCTGCAATGAATTCTATATACCACACTCGTCAAATTTTTTGAACCCGCCGATTATAATTGACAGCCCGGGGCTCTCACCTTATAAATAGACATGGTCAGCGGCACACCCAACAGGTTCTTTCGGAAGATGGCGATCTTCCTGGCTCTCCTTTGTGTTGCCGGACTCCTCGGGACCGCATTGCATCACCACCAGGACCGGCAGTCGCACACTGATTGCCCGCTTTGTCTCGCTGCGCACCAGTCTGCCCTCCTTCCTCAAGAGGAAGAGCTATCCCTGCACATCCCGGCCCGGGACGAACCGGTTCAAATAGCCGAACTTAAGGTTCCATCCTCCTGGAAACCGGGAGCTTTCTCCATCAGGGGCCCTCCGGCCTGATCGATCGTTCCGGCAAAGCCGGACCACTGGTCCAGACTCAACCGTTTATTTATGTAGCTGCCTGCCGATGAAAGAAGCCTCAAAACCGGCGGGATCCTCCCCCGGCCTCCGGCCAACCGGCCATGGCAGCGGAATAATAGTAGACCCGAGGAGACAGGAATGAAGAAAGGAATCCTTGCATCCTTTTTGTGGATTATATTGGTTGCCTCTCCGTCTTTTGCCGGTGACATCGAGTCACGCCTCAACAGCATGGAGGAACTTCTGGGCAGGCAACAAAAGACAATAGAAGAGCAGCAGAAAATGATCGAAGAGTTGAAGAAGGAACTCCGGAGCGTGAAAAGACCGGAGACGGCTACGGGTTCCCCGGGAACACCCGATGCGGAAAGAACGCCCTCGGTAACGGGATCGTCCGGCCTCTTCGGGGGGCCGGTGATGACGAACCCCTACATCTCATTCGTGCTGAACAGTTTCTTCTATTCCTCCAGCGTAGATGAGAGAAAGATGGGAAATCGGGGCATCCCCGGCTTTTCAAACCTTGGCCTGGAACAGAAGAAAGGTTTCAACGTCAGCGAGGGGGAGCTCTTCCTCTTCGCCCCTGTGGACCCCTATTTCAACCTCTACGCCAACATACCCTTCAAGGATGACGGGGCATCCCTGGAAGAAGCCTATTTCGTCACGACTGCGCTCCCCGAGGGGCTTCAGGCAAAAGGAGGGAAATTCAAGAGCAACTTCAGCCGCCTCAACGCCCAGCACCCCCATGCCTGGGATTTTGCCGATCTGCCCCTTGCCTACCGGGCATTCCTGGGCAAGGAAGGGCTCATCGAAAAAGGGGTGCAGGCGACCTATCTGCCGAGCCTGCCCTTCTACACGCTCCTGGGTGTTGAGGTGCTCCAGGGGGAGAATGAGGTGATCTTCAACAAGAACGCCCTTGGCGGGCCCCATGCCTTTTCGGGATTCGCAAAAGCATCCTTCGATTTCGGCGACTCCTCCACGATCCTCTTCGGCCCCTACTTCCTTGCAGGCCAGGCACGGACTGCCACCGTTTCCGACGGCACCTTCCTGAGGGGCGGTTCAACCCTCTATGGACTCGAGGGCGTCTACAAATGGAAGCCTTCCGCGCAGCGGAGTTTCACCCTTTCCGGGGAATACATGGTACGAAATCAGGGCGGGACCCTCCAGGATACCGCACTCGGCACGGAGGCAAGGCTTTCCCGGTCCCAGGACGGTGCCTACCTCCAGGGGTTGTACCAAACGGGCAGGTGGCGCTTCGGCGCCAGGTATGACCGGCTCAACCTTTTTGCCGACAGCTACAGCCTCAATACGGTCCCGCAGGACTTCGGCGCCAACCCCTGGCGCGCCACGGGGGCGCTCGAGTTCAACCCCAGCGAATTCTCCCGGCTGCGCCTGCAGTACAACCATGACCGTTCGGGCAGGGACGGGCAGACGAACCATGAGGTGTTTCTGCAGCTGATTCTGGGTATCGGCGCACATGCCGCCCATTCATTCTAAGGAGATCAACATGCGAAAAATAACGCTCTTCCTGATTCTCTCCATCTTTCTCTGCGCCGCCCCCTGTTATGCGCGGCTCAACGTGGTCGCCACCCTGCCGTGGATCGGGAGCCTTGCGAAGGAGATCGGCACAGACAGGATAGAGGTGACCGTCCTCGTGAAGCCCAACCAGGACCCTCACCAGATAGAGGCGAAGCCGAGCATGATCCTTGCTGTCCGCAAAGCCGACATGATCATGTACAATGGCCTTGACCTTGAAATCGGCTATCTGCCCATACTCATCGAGTCCTCCAGGAATCAACGGGTCCTGCCCGGAAAGCCGGGGAATTTCGACTGCTCCCGTTTTGTCTTGCCCATCGGGAAGCCCATTGCCGCAGACCGCAGCCTGGGAGACGTCCATCCCCTGGGCAATCCCCATTACCACCTTTCACCGAAAAACATCAGGCGGGTTGCCGAGGGCATAATTCGGGGTCTTGCAGAGATCGATCCTGATAATAGTGCTCACTACCGGTCGCAGGGGAGCCTGTTCTTGGCCCGCCTCGACGAAAAGAGGAAGGAATGGGGCCGCAGACCTCTGAAGGGACGAAAGTTTATCGCGTACCACAGGTTCTTTGAATATCTCGCCATGGAATACGGCTTCGAATTGGCCGGGTATATCGAGTCAAAACCCGGCATACCGCCCTCGGCGGGCCACAAGGAGGAGTTGATCCGCATCGCCAGGAAGGAACACCCCGACGGAATCCTCGTCACCGCCTATTCGCCGCGGGCAGCATCTGACTTCCTTTCGCAGAAGGCGGGGGTAAGGGTGATGACCGTTCCCCACGAGGTGGGCTGTGTGCCCTCGGCCAAAGACTGGTTCACCTTGATGGACCTCGTCTTTTCAACGCTCTCATCGTAAGGGGGTGCCATGGATTTTTTTCAGCTCCTTTTCTATCCTTTTCTGTCCTGCGTTCTCCTTATCCTTATCCACACCTATTTCGGCATCCATGTACTGGAGCGGGGGATCATATTTGTAGACCTGTCCTTGGCTCAGCTCATCGGTCTCGGCATCGCCTGTTCCCTCTATCTGGGGCATGAAGGCAGCGACCAATATCTTCTATCTGCGGTCTTCGCCATTCTCGGGGCATTCCTCCTCTCCCTCTCCCGCAGTATATCGCGCTTCGTCAACATAGAGGCATTTATCGGCGTCCTTTATATCTTCGGCCTTTCGACGAGCGTGCTGGTCCTCGACAGGACCCCCCACGGGCTGGAGGAGATGAAGTCCATATTCAACGGCAATATCCTCTGGGTCAACGGAAAGGACGTGATTCAGGCCTTTGGGCTTTACGCCGCCGTCGGGGCGTTCCAGTTCGTCTTCAGGAAGAGGTTCTTTGCCCTCTCCTCCGGCAAAAGCCGGTCCATGGTATGGGAATTCCTCTTCTTCCTCAGCTTTGCCATGGTCCTGGTCAGTTCGGTCAGGCTTGCCGGCATACTCCAGGTTTTTGCCTTCCTTGTCATCCCCGCTCTCATCGGACGTCTCTTCAACCAAAGCCCCGGCAGGGTCCTCGCGGGCGGGTGGCTTATCGGCCTCGGCGCGAGCATGTTCGGGCTTCTCCTTTCCTACCGGCTCGATCTTCCCGCGGCGCCGCTCATCGTCTCCGCGCTCTGCCTCGTATTCTTCCTGCTTCTTGCAGTCAGGGCAATTCGCGGGCGCAAGGGGGTCCCCACCGGTAATATTTGAATTTGGGGAATTCCTGTACTATTATCTGCTATCTGCGACGATATGGAGTTATCAGAAGGAGGATGCCAAGGATGATAGTCTCGGTGCTGGCTTTTATGGCTGTCTTTACCGTAATCGTGCTTGTCCATGAGTTGGGCCATTTTATTGCGGCAAGGAGGAGCGGGATCAAGGTCTACGAGTTTTCCATCGGTTTTCCATTCAGTCCCAGGCTGATCACGCTCTTTCATCAGAAAGAGACGGCCTTTACGGTGAGGCTTCTTCCTCTGGGCGGTTTTGTCAGCTTTTCGAAAGAGGGCGATGAAGAGGACGCAGGTCTCTTCCGGGCCTCCTACGGGAAGAGGGCAGCCGTGCTCATCGCGGGTTCCCTCTTTAATGTGCTTTTTGCCTTCATCATCTTTACCTTCGTTTTCGTCAAAGGAAAAGGGCTTGATCCTGTGGGCGCCATCGTTCTGAGCGGCCAGACAGTTTGGCAGATACTCTCGGCAACGGCGGCATTTCTGCTGGCCGCGGTCACCGGTCAGGGAACCATGGAAGGGCTGTCAGGCCCGGTGGGGATCGCCGTGATGGCGGGTAGGGCTGCGGGCAAGGGGTTCTTGAACCTCTGCTATTTTTCGGGCGCCTTGAGCATGAGCCTGGGCATCATGAATCTCTTCCCCCTGCCGGCGCTCGACGGGGGGCATCTGGTGATGCTCCTCATTGAAGGGTTGAGGAGAAAGCCCCTGAGCCCGAAAACCTACCAGCTTGCCACCTGCGTGGGCCTCGGTATTTTCTTGCTTCTCACTGTGGCAGTGACCTGCAAGGATGTGGTGAAACTGATTGCCTGAGCAATCAAAGAGGAGACAGGCGCGAAGATGAGAGAGATAGAGTTCACCGAAATCGGGGCGATACTGGTCGGCCATGCGCAGGACCTGGAAGCGGCAACGGGTTGTACCGTGGTCATTAGTGAGGAAGGGGCAACGGTGGGCGTGGACGTGAGGGGAGGTGCTCCGGGGACCAGGGAGACGGACCTGCTCAATCCCGTCAATCTGGTACAGAAGGTCCACGCAATCGTCCTGGCAGGAGGGAGCGCCTTCGGGCTGGATGCCGCCGCAGGGGTTATGCAATACCTTGAGGAGCGCAAGGTCGGCTTCGACGTTCAGGTTACAAAGGTCCCCATCGTCTGCGGCGCGGCCCTCTTCGACCTCTTGATCGGCGATTACAGGATCAGGCCGGACAAAGCCATGGGATACGAGGCGTGCCTCGATGCCCGTCCGGGAAACTGCAGGCAGGGATCGATCGGCGCAGGCACCGGGGCCACGGTGGGAAAGATCCTGGGTATGGGACGGGCCATGAAGAGCGGCCTCGGTTCCTATGCCCTCCGAATAGATGAGTTGGTGGTGGGCGCAATGGTTGCAGTGAACTGCCTTGGCGACGTGGTGGACCCCCTCTCGGGCAGGAAACTGGCAGGCCTGCTCAACGACGACATGTTGACTCTCAGCGACACGGAAGAGATCATGATCAGGTCCCACTCAGAAAAGAAGGATCTCTTCAGCGGGAACACCACGATTGGTATTATCGCCACAAATGCCGCCTTTACCAAGGCCCAGGCCACAAAACTGGCTTCCATGGCCCAGAACGGTTACGCCAGGACCATGAGGCCGGCCCACTCCATGTACGACGGGGATACCATATTCGCCATGGCGACGGGCCCCGTCGCGGCGGACCTGAGTGTCGTCGGCCTTCTTGCAGCGCGGGTCATGGAGAGGGCGGTCATAGCGGCCGTGAAGAACGCCCTCTCCCTCTGCGGGCTCAAGTGCTGCAACGACATCATAACCTGAATACGGGCTGACGCCCATAGGCAAAAGGCCCCCTATCGATTCTTCCCGCTTGTGCAATGTATTGTAATCGGCTAACATTGTATATAGTTTCCTATGGGAGGGTAAAGATTGAAAAAAGAAGCCAAGAAGGGGCCGGAGGTGCCTGCCCAGCCGTCACACTCCGAAACTGCCAGCTCCCAGGTAAGAGAGAACTTCCCCGTCGTCGGCATCGGCGCCTCTGCGGGAGGTCTGGAAGCGCTGGGAAATTTCCTGGCCAATGTGCCGCCGCAAAGCGGCATGGCCTTCGTCATCATCCAGCATCTGGACCCGACCCACAAGGGCATCATGCCTGAACTATTGCAGCGGGCGACTCCCATGAAGGTCGTTCAGGCGAGGGACCGTATGAAGGTCGAGCCCGATTGCGCCTATGTGATTCCTCCCAACAAAGACATGTCCATCCTCCATGGGGTCCTGCACCTTTTCGATCCTGCCGCGCCCCGCGGAATGAGGCTGCCAATAGATTTCTTCTTCCGCTCTTTGTCGGATGACAGGCAGGAGAGGAGCGTCGGCGTGATCCTCTCGGGCATGGGCTCCGACGGTACCATGGGGCTCAGGGCCATCAAGGAGAAAGCGGGCTTGACGCTGGTCCAGGATCCTGCCTCGGCTAAATTCGACAGCATGCCCAGAAGCGCGATTAACGCGGGACTGGCAGATATGGTGGCGAAGGCGGAAGATTTGCCGCGGAAGATAGCCGCCTATTTCGCACATGCCCTGTTTGTGAAGCCCGGTCTTTCCCTTGAGCCTACGGCAAAGAGCGCCCTGGAAAAGGTGATAATCCTGTTGCGGAATCACTCGGGCCATGACTTTTCCCTCTACAAGAAAAACACCCTGTACCGACGGATAGAGCGGCGCATGGGCATCCACCAGATTGACAAGATCGCATCCTATGTGCGTCTTCTCCAGGAGAACCCCCAGGAACTGGAACTCCTTTTCAAGGAGCTCCTGATCGGTGTGACCAGCTTTTTCCGTGACCCCGAGGCATGGAAAGAGCTGAAGGGGAAAGCCCTCCCGGCGCTTCTCGGGGCGCTGCCGGAAGGCAGACCTCTGCGCGCCTGGGTCGTCGGCTGCTCCACCGGAGAGGAGGCCTATTCTCTCGCCATTATCTTGAGGGAGACGCTGGATGAAATGAAAGCAACCCGGAGATTCCCGCTCCAGATATTTGCCACTGACCTGGAGCGTGGCGCCATAGACAAAGCCCGCCAGGGCTTCTTTCCGGGAAACATCGTTGCAGACGTATCTGCTGACCGGCTCAGCAGGTTCTTCCTCAAGGAGGAGCACGGCTACCGGGTGAGGAAGGAGATCCGCGATACGGTGATCTTTGCGGAACAGAACGTCATTATGGACCCGCCCTTCACCAAGCTTGACATACTCACCTGCCGTAACCTCCTCATCTACCTCAGCCCTGAAGCACAAAAGAGTGTGATGCCTCTCTTCCACTACAGCCTTAACGCAGGTGGCATCCTTTTCCTCGGAAACGCGGAAACCGTGGGTACCTTTACCGACCTCTTCGTCCCCATCGACGCCAGGACCCGTCTGTACAGAAAGGTGGGGACCCTGACGAGGCTCGAACCGATCCAGTTTCCGTCCTCCTTCTCCCAACAACGAACAGACAACCGTTATGAACGGGAGGTGGCTCGACCTGCCGTCAACGTCCCGGTGCTTGCCGATCAACTTCTCCTGGACCGGTATGCGCCTTCAGCGGTCCTGACCAACGACAAGGGGGATATCCTCTACGTCAGCGGGAAGACGGGCAAATACCTCGAACTGCCGGCGGGAAAAGCCAACTGGAACATCTTCGCCATGGCCCGGGAAGGGCTCAGGTATGAACTTTCGGCTGCATTCAGGAGGGCTTTTCTCGAGGAAAAGGAGGTCCTCCTCCGGGGGCTTCAGGTGGAGACGGGTGGTGCCGTACAGACTGTGGATCTCATAGTCGAGGCCATCCAGAAACCTGCGGAGTTGCGGGGCATGGTGCTTACCATATTTGCCGATAGTCTTTCCCGGCCCGGCGCGGAAGCGTCCGCCGGAAAAAAGGGAAGAGTTGTCCGCGGCGAAAAGGAGGTGACCATGGCGCAGGCCCTCCGGGAAGCCAGTGAGGAACTCCAGAACACCCGTGAAGAGATGCAGGCCTCCCTGGAAGAGGCGAAATCGGCCAACGAGGAACTCCAGTCGGCCAACGAGGAACTCCAGTCCATGAACGAGGAACTGACCTCCTCCAAAGAGGAACTTCAGTCCCTGAATGAGGAACTCCAGACCGTGAACGCCGAGCTTCAGGCCAAGGTGGACGCCCTGTCCCGGGTAGAGAACGACTGGGAGAACCTGCTGAACAGCACGAATATTGCGACCCTCTTCCTGGATAACGAACTGCGGGTCCGCCGGTTCACCACCCAGACGACGAAGCTCATCAAGCTGATCCCCGGCGACGTGGACCGCCCCATCACCGACCTTGCCATAGACCTTGATTATCCCGAAATTGTCCAGGACGCACGGGAAGTCCTCCGGACGCTCATCCTTGTTGAGAAGGAAGTTACCAGCCGTGACGGACGCTGGTTTTCGACGCGCATCATGCCCTACCGCACGCGGGACAACCGGATCGATGGTGCCGTGATCACCTTCACCGATATTACAGCATCCAAAGTCCTGGAAGCTAAGCTGCGGGACGCTCTGCACATTCAAACAGGGAATGAGAATGGTCAAGGGAAAGGGTAGGGCCACCGATCACTCCACTCTCCGCGGGAAGGCGGAGGAGAGGCTTAAGGGGCGAGACCCCTCAGAGCTTCTTCTGCATGAAGTGGCGGATGCGAAGAGCCTCCTGCATGAACTACAGGTCCACCAGATAGAGCTGGAGATGCAGAATGAAGAGCTCCGGCGGGCAAGAGACGAGGCCGAAAGGGCCCTCAACGAATATACCGACCTCTACGATTTCGCCCCTGTCTCCTATTTTACCGTCGATTGGGAAGGAGTAATCCGGAACACGAATCTGACCGGTACGGCCCCCTTGGGGCTTGAGCGCTCCTATCTTGTCGGCCGTCCCTTCAGCTCTCTGGTGCACGCCGATATGCGCCGCCTCTTCGATCTATTCCTCCGGAAGGCCCTGGAAAGCGCGGTAAGGGAGACGGATGAGGTCATGCTCCTACGGAAGGGCAGCCAGCCTTTCTGGGCGCGCGTCGAGGCAAAGGCCCCGGAATCGGCACAGGAATGCCGGATGGCGGTCTTCGACATCACCGAGGGGAAGCACATAGAGAATACCCTCTTGTTCCTGCTGGAACACGGCTGGTCGGGAGAGGATTTTTTTAAGTCCCTTGCGCGCTACCTGGCTGAAACTCTGGATATGGACTATGCCTGTATCGGCCGCCTCCAGGAGGACTGTCTGTCCGCCAGGACGCTTGCTGTTTATTCCAACGGCAAGTTCGAGGACAGCGTCACATATAACCTGAAAGACAGGCCTAGCGGCGACGTGGTGGGCAAGGTGGTCTGTATCTTCCCGGAAGGAGTGCGCCATTTGTTCCCTCAAGACGCCCTTCTCCAAAAGATGGCTGCCGAGAGTTACGTGGGGATTACCCTCTGGAGCGCAACGGGTCAGCCCATCGGCCTCATTGCAATGATCGGCCGCAAGCCCCCTGCAGACCCCCGTCCCGCCCAGGCGATGTTGAAACTGGCGGCAGTAAGGGCGGCCGGTGAACTTGAGCGGAGGGATGCCGAGGATGAGATCAGGAAGGCCCGGGACGGACTGGAATTCCGCGTGCAGGAACGTACCGCCGAACTTGAAGCGGCGCTGGAGAGGCTGACGGAAGAGACTGCCGAACGGAGGCGGATCGAAGAGGAGCTTTTCGAAAGCAGGAAAATGGAAGCAATAGGGACCTTTGCGGGAGGCATCGCCCATGACTTTAATAACATTCTGGGCAGCATCATCGGTTTTGCCGAATTGATAGAAGAGGAAATGGTTCCCGGCAGTCCCGTACATCGAAACATAGAGTACGTCCTCAAAGCAAGCATCAAGGGCCGCGAGCTGGTGAAGCAGATTCTGACCCTGAGCCGCCGCGCCAAACACGAAATGCATCCCCTGGCACTGAGCACCGTTGTTCATGAGGTGATCAAGCTGGTCCAGCCCCTCCTGCCCCCGACGCTTACGGTAAAGACTCACATAGAGGCGGGAGAGGGTGCCATACTGGGGGACTCGGTCCAGATGCACCAGGTCG
Source organism: uncultured Syntrophorhabdaceae bacterium (assembly GCA_964408265.1). Lineage (GTDB taxonomy): Bacteria > Desulfobacterota > Syntrophorhabdia > Syntrophorhabdales > Syntrophorhabdaceae > CAYOYU01. Next base: position 3,328 of record CAYOYU010000127.1, on the reverse strand, counting down.
TGATGAATCTCTACACCAATGCTGCCTATGCCATGCGCGAGAATGGGGGCACACTGGAAATAGGCCTGGACGAAGACCCTCCCCCGGCCGACCCTTCAGCGCGCGAGCCTCTAATCAGGCCTGGAAGATATGTTCACCTGTCGGTAAGAGACACAGGCTGCGGCATGGGCGTTGGGGTTCTCGAGAAGGTGTTTGAACCCTTTTTTACCACCAAGGCAGCAGGAGAAGGTACGGGCCTGGGCCTCTCCATTGTTCATGGTATCGTGAAGGGCCACGGTGGTTTTATCCGTGTCGATACGGAACAGGGAAAGGGGTCCACCTTCCACGTGTATATGCCGAGACTGCAGAAGGAGTCCCATTCGGCGCCCATAAAGGCTGGCCCCCTGCCGCGGGGAAAGGAGCATATTCTCTTCGTGGATGATGAGGAAAGCATGACGAAGATGGGCAGGGCCAGGCTGACCGAACTGGGTTATACGGTCACCGCGAGCACGAGCGGCACGGAGGCCCTGGAAATATTCAGATCAAATCCGGACATCTTTGACCTCGTTGTTACCGACTACATGATGCCGGACGTTACAGGCACCGACCTTGCCGTGGAACTCCTGAAAATACGATCGGACCTGCCCATTATCCTGACCACCGGCAATGCCAGTGCCGTATCACGTGAAGATGCCGTGAAAGCAGGAGTCAGTGATATTCTCATGAAGCCCTACACCAAACAGGAGATTGCTAAAACGGTCCGTCAGGCCCTGGACCGGGAGAGCCAGCCCTAGTCCAGCAGAAGCATTCCAATGATGCATCACTGTAAATCATAACATACACCTTTTCGCTTGGACACCGGGGGATTGAAGCGGTATCATTGTGTGCCTGCCGTTCCGCAAGGTCGGCGGTCAGGAGGCATTGGTGAGACCAGCCATACTTTCCCGGTTTGAACACTTCCGCGAAAAGAACGTTGTTGAGCTGAAGAGCGCTGCCGATGGCGGTCGTAAGATCGTCGGGACCTACTGCATCTATTCACCCTGCGAACTCATTGTAGCGGCAGGTGCCATCCCGGTCCCTTTATGCGGCACAAGAGAGGCACCTATACATGCCGCCGAGCAGGTGCTGCCCCACAACCTCTGTCCCCTCATAAAATCAAGCTACGGTTTTGCCGTAACCGATACATGCCCCTACTTTCACTTTTCCCATCTTGTCATTGCTGAGACAACCTGCGACGGGAAGAAGAAGATGTACGAGTATCTTTCGGAGCTGAAGCCCATGCACCTGCTCCAGCTTCCCCAGCGGCAGGACCGCCCGGAGGACCAGTCCTACTGGCTTCGCGAAGTGGAAATATTGAGGGAACGGCTTGAGAAGGAGTTCTCCGTCTCCATAACAGATGAGGCGATGAGGGGGGCTATCCGGCTCCTGAATGAAGAAAGGCGCTCCAACAAGGATCTGCAGGATATCTGCAAAATGAAGCCGTCACCCATCAGCGGCATCGATCTCCTCATGGTCCTCCACATGCGCAACTTCTTTCTCGACAAGGAAGAGGCAACGGCTATGGTGGACAGCCTCACGGCAGAACTGCGGGAGATGGCAGACAGGGGCGAGTCTCCTTTTTCTGGAGGTACCCCACGAATTCTCCTTACGGGTGTACCCATAGGCGTGGGATCAGAGAAAGTGGTCCGCATCATAGAAGAATCGGGTGGAAGCGTGGTCTGCTACGAAAACTGCAGCGGCTACAAGAAACTTATCCCCGTTGACGAGGAAGGTGAGCCGCTCCGGGCTATCGCGGAAAAATACCTGAAGACGCCCTGTTCCTGTATGTCGCCGAACCGAGGAAGGTTCGAGCTTGTGGAGGAGCTTGTGCGGGAGTTCCATGTGGACGGGGTCATCGACCTGACCTGGCTGGCGTGCCACACCTACAATGTGGAGTCCCGCCGCCTCAAGGAATATCTCGAAACAAGAACGAATGCGCCCTTTTTCCAGATCGAGACGGATTACTCCGAATCCGATGTGGGGCCCCTAAAGACCCGGATCCAGGCCTTCATCGAAATGCTCGGGAACGGCCTGCCCTTTGCAGAATGACTGGACCTAAGGAAAGAATGAATTCAAGGAGAGAAGAGATGAAGAGGAAGGAAGCTGTACCCTCATGGCAGGGATTGATCTTCATGGGCCTCGTGATCATTGCGGTCTTTGCGGGGCTGCCCGCAGGCTTTGCCGCAGAATCTCAGACTGTCCAGGGCCCGGCAGCGGATGCAGCCAAGTACGGCCCCGAAATCACCACCGACGAACTCATCCGGATCCTCCGCGACAGGAGCGAGCCAATCCTCGACGTACGTTCTGCAAAAGAGTATTCCATCGCACACATTCCAGGGAGCATCAACATATACGAAGCGGAAGTGGATGCCATCATGGAGCGTTTTCCCGACAGGAAAGCAGGCATCGTCATCTACTGTAACGGTCCCTACTGCCACAAGGTGAAGCGTGTGGGCGAGCAACTGGTGAAGAAAGGGTATACGAATCTGAAGAGGTACCAACTCGGCCTTCCTGTCTGGCGTGCCTTCGGGAACACGGTACAGACGGACCTCCAGGGATTCAAATATATCTTTTCAGGCGACCGGACAGCCGTCTTCGTCGATGCCCGGTCCAAGGCCGAGTTTACCGCCGCCACCGTACCCGGCGCGGTGAACGTCCAGGTGGGGGAGACCCCGAAAGCCAACACCGACGGACGCTTGCCCTATACCGACAAGGGGACACGCATTGTGGTCTTTGCCGACAAGCCCGAAAGGGCCAGGGCCGTGGCCGAGGAGATTGCCCACACGGCATTCTGGAACAGCAGTTACTTCGGCGGCACCTTTAATGAGTTGAAGCAGTCCGGCCTCTGGTAGTACCATAAAGGCAACCGCCCGGTTGCGGTGAAGGCAGGACGGAAGGGCAGTGCCAAAAGGTTCATGAAGGCTAGGTGTAAGGATTGAGAAGAGACAAGCACGAACGGATAGAAACAAAGAAAAGGGGCAAAGAGGAAATGAGAACTGATGGCTCCAGAATAAGGACCGATGGCTGCGGGTCGTCCTACGCAAACACGCTCGTTCCGCTCCGGCGGCTCCACTCGCTCGCGTCCGGCTTCGGAACTTTTGTTATCACAAAAGACCGAGCTTCCTCGCCTCCCGACGGTTTGCTTAAGGACAACCCTCCGCCATCATCTCAAACCAAGAATCAGCATTACCGCGAGCGAAGCGAGCCTGCACCCGGAGGCGCCAGGATGGGTTTGATGGATTTCAAGGCGCAAGGAGTCAGGAACCGCAGGCTGTACTGGGATGTACGCCGAGGACGCCTGACGACGCGG
>CAYOYU010000126.1:10486-14879 GCA_964408265.1 uncultured Syntrophorhabdaceae bacterium | reverse complement strand
CGGGAAAGCAGACCGGCGAGGGAAAGAGACTTTTCACGAGGAAGACCTTCAGGTGAAGGCAGGCGGTCCACAGGTAAGCCTCCCAGGGCCACGGGTGATAAGAAATACGAAAAGCCTTCCCGGGGCCGAAGAAGGTAGGGCAAAGCGATTGACCCTAACGTTTAGGGCCTGTAATTGGATCGTTCCAAACCCGATAGGGATGAGCTTTGCCAGGTTGGTGGTGAACGAGCCATCGACACACAACTCGCGAGTACCGTAAAGAATAGCAGGGCAACAAAAAAAAGAGGGGGGGGTAAGAGATAGATGGAGAAGACCCTTGCGGCGGCGCTCCGGTATCGTTGGATAATCTTTGTCGTTCTTGCAACCCAGTACCTTTTTGTCTATTTTCATCGCGTCTGCCCGGCCGTGGTGGCCCAGGATCTGGTAGAAACCTTCTCCATAAGCGCTACATCGCTCGGTATACTCGCTTCCGGCTATTTCTATCCTTATGCCCTTATGCAGATCCCCGTGGGGCTCCTTGCAGATTCATGGGGTCCCCGGAAGACAGTGACCTTCTTTACACTCCTTGCCGCCGCCGGTGCTCACATGTTCGGTCTTGCCCCCAATTTCGGCGTGGCCGCTACATCCCGCATTATTGTGGGGCTGGGCCTGTCGGGCGTCTTTGTGCCTACGATGAAGGCTCTCGCCGATTGGTTCCGGCCTAAGGAGTATGCAAAGATATCGGGCCTTCTCATGGCGGTAGGAGGCATCGGCTGGCTTTCCGCTGCAACGCCCCTTGCCGTGGTCAGCCGCAGCTTTGGCTGGAGGACCGGGTTCATCGCCATCGGCTGCATCACCGTAGCACTTTCGATCCTCACGTGGTTCTTTGTCTTCGATAATCCGAGAAAGAAGGGATACCCGGAGATAAACGTCCGTCCGCCGTCTGCCTCTACTCAGAAGAAAGTCAGGCTTTGGGCTGGGATGCGTATGGTCTATGCCACCCCGGCCTTCTGGCCTCTCGCTGTCTGGTGTTTCTGCAACGGTTCGATTCTCTTCAGTTTCAACGGGCTCTGGGCCGGTCCTTATCTGAGGGACATCTACGGCCTCTCAAGAGCTGCCGCAGGAAACATCCTTTCCATGGTTGCCATCGGCATGGTTGTGGGCAGCCCGCTGCTGGGATATCTCTCGGATAACGTCTTCAGGAGCAGGAAGAAGGTTCTCCTGGGATGTTCCTTCGTGACTGCCCTGGAGTGGGGACTGTTCTACTTCTTTTTCCAGTCCCTGTCGATGTTTTGGCTGTATGTTTTCTTCCTCTTCATCGGCATCTGTATCGGGGCAGCGGTGATCATAACCTTTACGGCCACCAAGGAACTCTTCCCTTTGGAGATTGCCGGTACGTCGGTAAGCTGCGTTAACCTCTTCGGGTTCGTGGGCGGCGTTATCTACCAGCCCCTGATAGGTTATTTCATGGATCTCTCGGGAAAGGTGGATGGAAAGTATCTCCCTCAAGGCTATAAGTCTGCCTTCCTGCTTCTCTTCGCAACGAGCATCATCTATGCTCTCTCCACGCTCTTCGTGAAAGAGGGGGCGAAAGAGTAGCCCGTCAGGACCTTGAGGCTATAGAGTCTTATCGCCCACCAGAGGAAGCACCTTGTCGATGTGGAAATAGACGAGGAACTTATTCTTTTTCTGATCATCATCGGGGATAATGTAGGACTTCCTTCTGCGCACCGCCTCGATTGCCTCGGGGTCGTTCTCCTCTCGGATCTTCGTCAGGAAGAGGCGCCGCCCCACCGCGTGTTCACCCGCCTCTACGAAAAGGAAGGCCGCATGCGGATTTAACTGCACATTCCTGTGGGTAAGCCGGTCGGTCATGATGAAGGCTACGGTCTCTTCATCGAAAAAGTGAGGCCTCGAGTAGAGTGCCACATCGACAAATCCCTCGGAATCGGATGTTGCGAGCACGCCGCGACCTCTCGCGGTTTCAAAATATTCACTCAGGTTCATGGTACACCTCCTGTGGGGGGGGGATAACTCGGCAGCCACACCGTAGTGAGATGGATTATAACAGGACCGGGGCAAAGATAGTAAAGTAATTTGTAGGTCAAAAAGTTTGACTTTGTTCCCGTAAAGTAAGAAACTTTTCCTAAAAATAGAGTCTATTGGCGCAGAAGTCGACCACTTTGCTCTTTCGGCCCGGCTCGCAACGCCCGGGAGTGAACGTATGTCACTCAGGAGGATACCGATGAATCATACAGGCCTCTACCGGTTCTTCGTTCTCGCCATAGCAACCCTTACCGTCTTTGCATCCGTGGTCCGCCCCGCCCAGGGTGCCAACACCTATACGGAGACCTTCAGCGGTCCCCTCAACCCAGCCCTGTGGACGATCTACACGAGCGGGCACGGAGAGTCTGTAACCGTGGAAAACGGCAAGCTGGTGATTACCATACCGGCCCACACGAACCAACAGTGGTACGCTGCGGGCATAAGGAGCACCTTTCAACATGGAAGTGTATTCAGCAGTCAGGCTGACCTAATACTGGCGGGATGGCCCACGGGTGGAGGGGCTTGGGCAGGTTTACGCTGTGCAGACATGGATATCGGGCGTATGCGGGAGAGTTACTATGATGCAGGCACGAGATGGAAGGAAACGACCCGTGCACTTTTCTCGGGCTCTCCGTTTGAAAGGGATGGAGCATATGCAAGCGGTTCCCTGCAACTGAATCGTGGTACCGACAATGTAGCCCGGGCGAAATTGAACACAGGCTCCGGCTGGGAGGAGATTGGAAGTCGCACGCAATACGCCGATGGTCTGTTTCAGATTGAAGTTGTCTCTAACAGTAACGAACAGGAGATACGTGTAGAATTCGACAACTTTACCATTACAGGGGATAATGTACCCGCTGCCAACAATACCCCTCTGTCACTCTCTGCCGGTTGGAATTTCATCTCCTTTCCTGCTCTGCCCTTGAGTGGCGCCAGTTCTCCCATAGAAACGGCGCTGACCGCGGTATCGCCGAATGCGCTCATTGCCTGGGGCTATGATAATGCAAATCAGCGCTGGAAAAAATGGGTCCCGCAGGGCGGGGCTTCGAATACCCTCACGACCTTTGAGACGGGGAAGGGATACTGGATCTACATGACCGCATCAGGCACGATCGATATGACCGGCTGGTCCGCCCCGGTCTCGAGCACGGTACAGCTTGCAGAGGGGTGGAATCTGGTAGGTTTTCTTGGAACAGAGAGCACGGACGCAGCTACAGCCTTGTCTACGCTCGTCGACGGCTGGAGCATCGCCTGGGGCTGGGAGAAGGAGTACTGGTATGGGAAGCATGCCACTGTAGTAACCCTTCCTGGGCCGATTCAGCCCCTCGCTCTTTTCAGCAAGGGCAAGGCGTTCTGGATCAAAATGAAACAGGCTGGCAACTGGACCCCCGGGCTTCCACCGACGGAATTCCCCATAGCCGCGACCACGGACCATGACATGAGCGCCGGTGCTGCGTACGATGGTGTCAATTACCTCATCGGCGCAGAGAGGAACATAGGTTGCGCTCCCCCAAACACCCAGAACTGCGAGGCAAGAATCACTGCACAACTCTTCTCCGGGGCCACCGGCTCAACTGTAAGCCCGGTCCTTTATACGGGGCGGACAGGTGGTGCACCGGGAGTGGCCTACTCGGGAACCAACTACCTCATGGTATGGGAGGACGACCGGGCCAGCGGACTTGGCAGCGTGGATTGGATCTATGGCCAGATCGTGAGCCCAGCCGGGCAGTTTGTGGGCAGTGCATTCCAGATAGGGCCATCCACCGTCGACCAGCGGACTCACAGCGCCCCTGTCTTCGACGGTGCCAACTACTTCGTGGTCTGGGACCAAGCTCCAACGAGAAATGGCTGTACCGACCAATACGGCCGGTTTGTGACACCCGCAGGCGTACCCCTCGGGAACCCCATCAAGATAAATGCAACGAAGTGCGGAGGCGGAGGCGCTTCGGTCACCTTCGACGGTACGCGTCTTCTCGTGACCTGGGGGTCCGAATGGAACGCAACAGGCGAGACGGGTACTCAGACTGTGTGCTGGGGCGTGGACCCGAACCGTCAGTGCGATATCGCCAACATCTGGGGCCAGTTTGTGACAAAGTCATCTGCCGGGACTCCAGGGGTCTTATCGGGCAACAATTTCCTCATCCACTCGGAGCCGGTTCTGGTCTCGCCTCCGGCCGTACCCTTCGACGGCACGAAGTACCTGGTGGTCTTCGGTCAGCAGACTACCCGTCCTGACGCATGCGCTGCGACCGGATGCAAATACGACGTGTATGGCCGCTTCCTCTCCACGGTAGGCGTGCCCGGCGCAAAACTGGCTATCAGCACGACACCTGCTGACCACCAGTTTATTGTCCCCGTTTGGGACGCG
>CAYOYU010000126.1:5140-10476 GCA_964408265.1 uncultured Syntrophorhabdaceae bacterium | reverse complement strand
ACTTCGAATGCTGCGGTAAAGGGAAAGTTGATCAACAGCATCGGCGCTCCTCTGGGCGCCGAGTTTACCCTTTTTGCTCCGACTTCCGACGGAAGGGTGCCCTGGCTGGCCTATGCCTTGCCTCCTACGCAAACCAGGGCCAGTTATTTCGGCGTCGTGAACCGGGGTGTGCCGGGGACCGACCCCACCGATATCATGACTTACACGAACGAGGATGTGCTCGGGGCCTTTATCGCCCCATAGACGGCCATCCGCCGCCCGAGAAGAGAACCGGCCCGCAAGGCAAAAAGGCATACTCCTCGTGCCAACACTTCGTTGACTTTTCAGACCGTATAGGATAACCTAACCATGCAGAATGGCAGAATTACTAACGATTCGACAAATTTTACGAGGGGGAGATCATGTCCAGTCTTAACAAGGCGATCATCATCGGAAGACTCGGGGCCGATCCCGAGTTGCGATATACTGCAGACGGCATCCCCGTGGCGAGCTTCAATGTTGCAACGTCGGAGGTACGGAAAGACAAGAATGGCGTGAAGCAGGAAAAAACAGAATGGCACCGGATTGTGGCCTGGCGGAAGCTCGGGGAGATCTCGGGAGAATATCTGAAAAAGGGAAAACTCGTCTATGTGGAAGGGAAGATACAGACCCGTGAATACGAGGGGCGGGACGGAGTGAAGAGAAGGATCGTGGAAATCGTTGCAGACAACATGAAGATGCTCGGCGGCGGCCCGCAGGGTGAACGTGATGACGTCCGCGGCGGGGCACCCAAACATGCCGAGGTGGAAGACGATTTCGTCCCTGAAATCGAAGACGATATTCCCGTGTAAAGACGTCATGCCCGGTCTCAACAAAGGGCGAATAGATGAAAGGAGTACGAATTGAGTTACGGTGATTACGAGGGCGTCATGGGGCTCGAGGTTCATGCCCACCTACTGACGGAAAGCAAGTTATTCTGCGGATGTTCCACTAAGTTCGGCGCCGAGCCGAACAGTCACACCTGCCCCACGTGCATGGGGCTGCCCGGCGCTCTGCCCGTCCTTAACAGGAAGGTCGTTGATTTCGCCATCAAGGTCGGGCTGGCGCTCCACTGCGATATAAACAAGAAGAGCATCTTTGCCCGGAAGAACTACTATTATCCGGACCTGCCCAAGGGCTACCAGATATCCCAATACGAGGAGCCTATCTGCGAGAACGGCTATCTGGACGTCTTTGTGAACGGCACAAAGAAGCGGATCAGGGTCAAGCGGGTCCACATGGAAGAGGACGCGGGCAAACTCGTCCACGAGGCCACCATTGAGACGAGTTCCTACAGCATGGTGGATTACAACAGGTCCAGCGTACCTCTCCTCGAAATCGTCAGCGAGCCTGACATTGAAACACCCGAAGAAGCGGTCCTTTACCTGAGGATGCTCCGGGACGTGCTCATATACCTGGTTGTCTGCGACGGGAACACGGAGGAAGGCAGCTTCCGTTGTGACGCAAATGTCTCGGTGCGGAAGAAGGGTGATCCAAATCTTGGGACAAGGGCGGAACTGAAGAACCTCAACTCTTTCCGCTCCATCGAGCGCTCCCTCGATTATGAGATACAAAGGCAGATACAGCTGGTCAAACGGGGCGGCGAAGTCGTGCAGGAGACGCGTCTCTTCAACGTGGACGAAGGCGTTACCTATTCGATGCGGGGCAAAGAGGAGGCTCACGACTACCGGTATTTTCCCGAACCCGATCTCCTGCCTCTTCTGCTCAGTGACGAGTGGATTGAGGGGATACGGGGACAACTGCCTGAACTGCCTTCGGAAAAGATCGACAGGTTCTTAACGGATTACGGTCTCCCTCGATACGACGTGGAGATACTCTCCTCTGACAGAGATCTGGCGGACTATTTTGAGGAGACCATAAAGCTCTTTCCCGAGGCGAAGACGGTGAGCAACTGGATTATGACGGAACTCCTTCGCGAACTGAAAGAGGGGAACGCATCACCGAAAGAGATACAGCTCTCGCCGGCAGGCCTCGCAGAGCTTCTTTCCCTCATAAAAGACGGCACAATAAGTATAAAGATCGGAAAAGACATCTTCCCCGAACTATACAGGAGCGGTGTTTCGGCCAGGAAACTGGTTCAGGAAAAGGGCCTTCTCCAGATATCAGACGAGTCGGCCATCATCTCCATGGTTGATGATGTCATATCCCGAAACCCGAAAGAAGTGGCAGACTTCAAAGCGGGCAAGGAGAAGCTCCTGGGCTTTTTCGTAGGCCAGGTCATGAAGGAGATGAAGGGGAAGGCGAACCCCAAGCTCCTTAACGAACTCCTACTGAAACGGTTGAAGGGAGAATAGAAGATTATGACAGAGCACATTTACTGGAAGAACGGGTCGCTCTACCTTCTCGATCAGCGGGAACTCCCCTTCAAGAAGGTCTACTTCCGTTGCTCTGTCCTCAAAGACGTGATAGAAGCCATAAAAAAGATGATCATCAGGGGTGCTCCCCTGATCGGCGTCGTGGCAGCCTATGGTGTCGCCCTCGGTATCCGGGAGGTAATGGAATCGAAAGGCCGTATCACGGATTCCGATCTTGCCAGGATCACTGAAAAACTCAGGAATACGCGGCCCACGGCGGTGAACCTTTTCTGGGCACTCAAAAGGATGAACGAGGCTTACAAGGTGTATCGGAATAACCCTGACATGCCGGACCTGATGATCGACGAGGCCATAGCCATCCATGTGGAGGACATCGAAAACAACAGGATGCTCTCACTCTATGGTGCGGAACTCATCGATGACGGCGATACCATTCTGACCCACTGTAATGCGGGTGCCCTCGCAACGGGCGGGTACGGGACGGCACTGGGCGTCATCAAGGCAGCCCACGAGAGCGGTAAAAAGATAAAAGTCATTGCAACGGAAACACGACCCTATTTTCAAGGTGCCCGGCTTACGGTATGGGAACTCCTCCAAGCGGGTATCGACGTGGAGCTGGTGCCTGACAACCACGCAGGCATCCTCTGTTCCCGGAGGGGCGTTGACAGGGTCATCGTCGGTGCCGACAGGGTGGCGTTGAACGGTGACACGGCAAACAAAGTAGGGACCTACATGATTGCCCTTGCAGCGCGAGAACACAACATTCCCTTTCATGTGGCCGCCCCCGTATCCACGTTCGACAGAGAGACGCAGACCGGGGTCTATATCGCGGTAGAGGAACGGGACCGGGACGAAGTGAAATACATCGGCGATACCCTTATCACCGTGAAACACGTGAAAGCCCGGTATTTCTCTTTTGACATTACCCCTGCCAAGTTTATCACCTCCTTCGTCACCGAGAGAGGTATCATCGAGCGGCCCTTCAAGAAGTATATCAAGCTTCTCTTTCAATAGGTCTCCATTGGCCATCATTACGCTCCTCACCGATTTTGGCCTGAAGGATTCATATGCAGGCACGATGAAGGGCGTTATCCTCACCATAAATCCCGAGGCCGCCATTGTGGACATAACCCATGATATCGAACCCCAGGACATCCGGGAGGCGGCATTTGTGGTGGAGGAGTACCACTCTTTCTTCCCTCAGGGGACGATCCATCTCGCCGTCGTCGATTCCACCGTCGGCAGCAACCGGAGACCTCTTATCATCGCCAGAAAGGGCCACTTCTTCGTGGGTCCCGACAACGGTCTCTTCACACTGCTCATCAAGGGGGCCGAGGAACTCAGGCTGATTCAAAACCGGCAATTCATGCTAAATAGAGTAAGTCATACTTTTCACGGAAGGGATATATTCGCCCCCACTGCTGCCCATCTTGCCGCCGGGGTGTCCCTCGAAGACTTTGGCCCCCAGGTGACCGATCCTGTCCGTCTCGATGATATCCTGCCTATTGAGCAGGAGGGGGTCCTTCAGGGGAGGATCGTACGCTTCGACAGGTTCGGCAACGCCATAAGCAACATCGATGATGAGACCGCAAAGGCCTTTGCAAAAGGTCGCCCCGTGACCGTCTCTGTGGCCAACGTGACCTTCAGCGTAATCAACAGGAGCTATTACGAGGCCCCGGTGACTTGTCTTTTTGGTAGTTCGGGGTACCTTGAGTTCGGTGCCTTCAAAGGCAGTTTTCAGAAAGAGTTTGCCCTGGAGAAAGATGAACCTGTACTGATAAGAGCTGCCTGCACCCCTGCATGAACTGACCCTAAGCGGGACGTTTCCTCTATATGTGAATATTTTAACAATACTTGCACCAGCCATAACAGGCCATCAGTTAAGCTTTTAACGCCTGAAACCTTTAACCTCAGAAGGAGAATAATACCAATTTCACTTGAAACTTGATTGCGGTTCATGTGAAAATTAGTACAGGGTTATAGAATGAGTGCCGCCGCAGCAACCATGTAACCCCGGTTTTTGTATATGACAGCAGACCAGAACACTCCCGGCCTGAAGAAACGGCGACCCTCACAATTATAAACAATCCTGGAGGTACCAGATGAGCGAGGATAAGAAACAAACAAAGACCCTTTCGAGACGCGATTTCCTGAAGTCCACAAGCACGGCAGCCGCGGCTGCCGGACTGGCAATCGGTGGACTGGCGGGAAGCCCCAAAGAGGCGGCGGCTGCCTGGGATCCCATGCCCAAGAAATGGGATGAGACATTTGACGTTGTAGTTATCGGCAGTGGTTTTGCCGGACTGGCTGCCGCATACGAGGCAAAAAAGGCAGGTTCCTCAGTTGTAATCCTGGAGAAGATGCGTACACCCGGCGGGAATTCTATTATCAACGGCGGGATCATCGCTGCTGCCGGTTCACCCCTTCAGACGGAAAAAGGACTTAAAGATTCGCCGCAGCAGTTGTTTGACGATATGCTGCGGGAAGGATTGGGGCTCAACCATCCCGAACTTGTAAAACCCATGGCGGAAGCGTCGGTTGCCATCGTCGACTGGACCATGAAAGAACTGGGAGTGAAGTACACGGACCGGCTGGTGCAGGAAGGCGGCCATGCCGTGCCCAGGAGTTACCAGACGCACAACAGCAGCGGGTCTGCCATTGTACGGCCCCAGCTCGAAAAGCTGAAAGCCCTGGGCGTTGAGCCGAGGCTCCAGGTATACCTGCAGAAGATCCTGAGAGACAAGGACGGTCGTGTGAAAGGCGTGGAAGTCCGCGAAGGTTATGTCTTCCCCAAGGCGGACAGCGGTAAGGTCAAAACGATTAAGGCAAAAAAGGCGGTAGTCCTTGCATACGGCGGTTTCGGCCAGGATGTGGCATTCCGGACAATTCAGGACCCCAAACTCACTGCGATGTTCGATAGCACAAACCAGCCGGGTGCCACTGCCGAGGGTATCAGGGAGGCCCTGAGAATCGGCTGCACGC
>CAYOYU010000126.1:0-5130 GCA_964408265.1 uncultured Syntrophorhabdaceae bacterium | reverse complement strand
GGATACAGGTAGGTCCCTGGGCGAGCCCGGATGAGAAGGGATTCGGCCTGGGTCCGCACTTTGCGCAGGAAGCTGCGGCCATGTATGGAATATGGCTCAACACCAAGACGGGCAAACGGTTCATCAGCGAACTGGCAAACCGGAAACTCCGTGCCGACAAGATCATGGAACTGGGGAACAAGGGCGAGAAGTGCATCGCTATTGCCGATGAGAACGGCGCCTCCGCGGTGAAGGAGAAACTGCCCAAACTGCTCGAATCCGGTGTGGTCAAGAAGTATGGTACAATAGAAGAACTTGCCAAGGCATATAACGTTCCCGCGGATGTCCTGAAGCAGACCGTGGAGAACTATAACAAGTTCGTAGCCCAGGGCAAGGACGACGAGTTCGGCCGCTATATGAACAAGAACGCCAAACCCATAGCCACGGCGCCTTTCTATGCAATGCGGCTTCTCCCCAAGATTCACTACTGCATGGGCGGGATCAACATAAATCCGAAAGCACAGGTCCTGGATGTAGCGGGGGACAAACCGATTCCCGGTCTTTACGCCGCAGGCGAATCCGTTGGAGGAGTCCACGGCGCAGTCCGTCTCGGCAGCTGCGCGACGCTGGCCTGTCTTTTCTTCGGCCGGATAGCCGGAGAGAATGCGGCAAAGGAAAAAGCCTGGGGTTGATTCGACGGGTTATGATGAAGGAAGGGGCGGATCAGCCCCTTCCTTCATGTAGTTCAGAAAGCAAAAGTCTGCGCCTTAAAGGAGATGGTTATGATGTGCGAAGAGAGACAAAAAGATGTGGCCCCCGAAGCGGCAGGTACGACCCCTCTCTTTCTTGGATTCCTTCTGATATTGATCTTCTTCTTTGTGGCCAGCACGGTGACAGCCGCAGAAAAGCCCAAGAGGCTGCAAAATGTGAAACAGCCCGGCCAGTGTTCTGCCTGTCACGGTAAGGAGAAAGCCCTCCCTGCAGAACATCCCGACACAAAAGGGATGAACTACCAGGCATGCCTGCCCTGTCACGACGCTGCCGGGGACCAGACACTCCGGACGAAACTCCCCTTGGGCCACATTCATATGTTGAAGGGCATTACCTGCGAAAAGTGCCACGGGAAGGCAAAGAAGCAGGCGGCGCTGACCATGGCCCAATGTGTGGCCTGTCACGGCAGCACGGACAAACTCGCCGAAAAGACCGCAAAGGTCAAACCTGAAAACCCACACACGTCGCCCCATTACGGCACGAGCCTCGATTGCAACGTCTGCCACCATCAGCACGGGAAATCGGAGAATTTCTGCTCCCAGTGCCACAACTTCAAATACAAGGTGCCTTAAGCAGACCAGGTGCGGCATCAGTAGGATAGTACTTTCGGAGACGGGGTCTCTGTCCGGGCCTGCACCTTTCTCTTGAGAAATTAAGCCCCTTCCGTCTTGACATCGCCGTCGAAGATGACAAGATTTAGGTCTACCTATTAATAGACGAGGAGGTTCTGATGGAAAGAAAAGGCGTGGTAACGTTTGCAGGAAATCCGCTTACTCTGGTTGGAAATGAGGTTAAGGCAGGCGACAGGGCGCTCGATGTGACGCTCCTCGACAAAGAGATGAAAGAGGTGAAGCTCTCTGATTTTGCGGGAAAGGTGAAGATCATCAGCGTCACGCCCTCGCTCGACACCCCGGTCTGCAGTCTCCAGGCTTCAACCTTCAACAAAGAGGCCCAAACACTGGCTGACAAGATAGTGGTGATCAACGTGAGTATGGATCTGCCCTTTGCTATAGCGAGATTCTGCTCCAGCGCGGGAATCACCAAGGTCGTGACCCTCTCCGATCACCGCGACGCAGCCTTCGGCAATTCCTACGGGGTCCTCATCAAGGAACTGAGGCTTTTATCCCGCTCCATCTTTGTCGTTGACGGCGCGGGTACGGTGAAATACGTGGAGATGGTCCCGGAAATCACCAATGAGCCCGACTACAAGAAGGCCCTGGAAGCGGCCAAAGGCCTGCTGTAATTCCCCGACTGACGTTCGAAGCACCGGTGCCCCCCAGAGGGCACCCGGTGCCAGGCCCAGTGAAATCGGGCACCGGCAAGTCAAAACTCTTTGCATAGGCCTGGTTGTTGAGTTATAGTGAGGAGTGGACCGGTACCCAGACCTGAAAGGCAGAGCCTTTCTCTTCCTTCTCTTTCTCTGGTTTCTCTGGTTTCTCAACTTTACTATCAGGACGGTCTACTCTCCCATCCTTCCCCTCATAGAGGATGAGTTTGCCATTACCCATGCCAGGTCGAGCAGCGTCTTCGTCTTCCAGGCTGTTGGCTACACCGTTTCTCTCCTCTCATCCGGTTTTCTCTCGGGCAGGTTCGGCTATAAGCGGTCAATCCTTGTATCCCTTATCATTTCGTCCTGTGTGCTTTTTCTGGTACCCTTCGTGAAGAGCTTTTCACTGCTCTATCTCCTGATCTTTATCCAGGGTCTTACGACGGGCATCTATATCCCTTCCGTCATGCCCATCATTACAGAACGTTACGTAGAGCGCGTCTGGGGGAAAACAATTGCCATACACGATACCGCCGCGTCCATAAGTACCTTTGCGGTGCCCTTCATGGTCCTTGGAATACTTCATTTTCTCCCATGGAGGGGGATCTTCTTCGTCCTGAGCGGCAGTTTTGCCCTCGCTGCCATAGCTTTCCATTTTTTGTGCGATGAACTGCAGATGAAGCAGGGCAGACGGGCAATGGTTGCCAGTCTCCTCAGGAACAGGACGCTCTGGCTCCTGGGGGTATTGTGGATCTTCGCGGCAGGGGCCAACCTGGGCGTCTACTTCATAGTGCCCCTTTATCTCACAAAGGAGCTGCACCTCGATATCAGCTATGCAAATACGATCTTCGGCATATCGAGGCTTGGGGCGGTGGCGGTGGCCATTTCGGTGGGGTTCATCGTTGACCGCTTCAGTCTGAACAAGACCATGCTGGCAACGCTGTGGCTGAGCGGGGGGTTGACCATCCTGCTCGCCCTCATGGGCACGACGGCGATAGGGACGATTCTATTCTTCCAGGCGAGCACGGTTGTGGGTTTCTTCCCAGCCTCACTCGTGGCGATTTCCCGCTTCTTCGACCGGGAAGTGCGGGGCCTTGCAACGGGCATCATACTGACCTTCGGCGTCACCTTCGGCTGGGGAATCATCCCTTACCTCCTGGGCGTCTCCGGTGACCTTCTCTCATTCAAAGTGGGGATCCTTATACTGGGTGTTCTGGTGATCCTTTCGAGCGGGGCCATCTTCTTCTTCAGGAAAGAGGAGGCGAACCCCTGAGGGCCGATCCCTATTCCGTATTCTTGAACGCGTTGGGGATCAGTTCCGAGGGCGCAGGGAATATGTGCATGGCATCTGTGATCATCCGGTAGGTCCCTCGCGCTGCCATAACGGTTGCTGCTTCCTGTATGAGGAGCGCTGCGTCGGGTGCCACAATGTGAAAACCGAGTATCTGCTCCGTGCCTTTCTCCACAATGGCCTTGGCAAACCCGTCCGTTTCCATCCTCACGTCACTCTGGGCGATGTCGGCATAGTCGGCACGACCCACCAGTATTTCGTGTCCCTTGGCTGCTTCAGCTTCGGTCAATCCGATGGATGCAATTTGAGGCATGGTGAAGACGGCATGGGGGACTGCCCGGAAGTCCATCTTCTTCTTGGTGTCGTTGTGGGAATTGTGCCAGGCAACGGAAGCTTCGTGGTCTGCGGCATGGGTGAACATTGCCCGTCCCGTTGCATCTCCGATGGCCCAGATGGCAGGGTTGGACGTCTGCAGATAATCATCCACATTGATAAAACCATTTTTGGTCAGTTCAACGCCTGTCCTTTCCGGCTTCAACCGGTCTGCATTCGATCTTCTGCCCGCAGCAACAAGGACCCTGGCCCCCCGGATTCCCTGCGTGGCTCCGGTGGTGCGATCCTTGATCGTGACGGTGCAGGCGCCGTTTCTCTCCTCCACTTCCGTTGCCTCCGAGTTGACATGGATGGTCATTCTTTGCGCCAGGGCCTTCATGAGGAGGTCTGATATCTCAGGCTCTTCGAAGGCTACAAGCCTCTCGGCATATTCGATAACGGTGACGTTGGAGCCCATGGCAGCAAAGAAATGGGCGTACTCCACGCCGATATAACTCCCGCCGATGATGACGATGCTTTCCGGCAGATCATCGAGGAGCAGCAAGGACTCATTGGTGAGGTACGGAATATCGGCGAGTCCTTTGATGGGCGGCATGAGGGGGCGGGCCCCTGAGGCGATGAAGATCTTTCTGCCCCGTATCTTTTCCCCTGATGTCTCCAGGGTGTATTCATCCACAAATTCAGCCTCTGATTCGTAAAGGTCGAGGTTTTCCGATTCCTTCAGGTCTTTCCGCAGAAAGTCTACGCCCCTTTGTCTCGTCTGGCGCACGCGGCGCATGATTGTGGAAAAATCAACGGAAAGGACCTCTACGTTCAGGCCTATTTCCTTGGCCTTTCGAGCCTGCAGCACCGCATCCGCAGCGTAAAGGAGGGTCTTTGAGGGCACGCAGCCCACATTCATGCAGGTTCCACCTAGATGCTCCTTTGCCACAAGGGCCACCTTCATGCCTGCCGACAACGCGGTGTAGGCGAGGGTCAGTCCTGAGCCGGAGCCGACCACCAATACGTCATACTCTTTCATCTTTGTCTCCTTTTTCAAGGCTTTTCGGGCCGTGCCCTACCTAATATATATGCACCCCTTTCATATGCGTAAAGTCGGATAGAAAAGAGGGAGGTGAAGGATGCCGCGGTCCGGGACCGTCAAACCCGGATCGAAGGGGTATCGGCTATTGACAGCCCCAACCCCGCATGATAATTTGATTTACGCGACATGATCGACGAAGGTGCTTCGTGCGCGCGGAACGTAGGGAGTCTTAAGGGGCGGCCCTGACCCATGCCGGCGAAGCAGCGCTGACCCGCCAGGGCGCCGCGCCGCTGCTCGCCGTGGCCCAGGCCCAGGCCTTCAGCGACGGCCACTTCGACCACCACGGCCACGTCTGGAGCACCGACGGCACGCTGCTCGCCACCACGCAGCAACTGGTCTGGTACAAGGAATAGCGGTTTACGCTCATGGCGTCGAACGACATTTACCGCAGATGCTAGACGCGAA
>CAYOYU010000125.1:3345-14957 GCA_964408265.1 uncultured Syntrophorhabdaceae bacterium | reverse complement strand
ACACGCACCTCACTAATTTGGTTGCGGAAAGGCTTCTGCGGGAAAGACTTATACCTGGGCTTGAGAATACGGGTGTAGTGAGACGTGAAGTGACAGTCGGCAAGAGCAGATTCGACTTCCTTCTCGAAAAAGAGGGCGAGCCTATGGTCCTCGAGGTAAAGAACTGCACCCTATTCGGCAGAAATATTGCCATGTTCCCCGACGCGGTCACCGCTAGGGGCAGCCGCCACCTGGAGGGGCTGAACAGGCTAGGGGTGAAGGGGGAGGCCGCAGCCGTCCTCTTCGTGGTACAGTGGCCGGAGGTAGACTACTTCATGCCGGAATACCATACGGATCTTGACTTCTCGCGGAATCTGCTGGAAGTTCGTCGACGGGTCATGGTTAAAGCTGTTGCTCTCAGATGGAATCGGGATATGACCCTGGCGCTACCGGTAAAGGAACTGAAGATACCCTGGTCATTTCTTGAGACGCGGGTCCGGGACAGCGGCTGCTATGTCATAGTCCTCCGTCTCAAAGAAGACAGAACAATCACTATCGGCGAGATGGGGCCCGTTTCTTTCAGGAAAGGGTACTATCTCTATGTGGGTTCCGCAAGAAGAGGTCTCTCGCAGCGGATGAACAGACACCAGCACATCAGGAAGAAGCTCTTCTGGCACATAGATTATTTCCGTCAATATGCCGACCACCACAAGAGTCTTGCAATACGTACTCCCCTTGACATGGAGTGTGCTGTTGCAGAGAAATTGAGGGGTATAGCAGACTGGTCTATCAAAGGATTTGGCTCCTCCGACTGTTCCTGCGCGACTCATCTTTTTGGAATGGATAGGGATCCGGTCGACTCAAGGCAGTTCATAGACATGCTTTACGGGTCCAGGATGGATGTGAGCGATCCGGAGTTGGAACAGATTAAGGATATCGGCGAGCTTCGTGAGTGAGAGGGGGTGGTTCCGTTGGCTTTGCCAAGGGAGGGGGCGACGCGAGCCCCGGTAATAGATGTTCATACCCACGGTCTAGCAGGGTACGACACCAGAACGTCCCGGTCCGGGGATATTGTTGCCATGGCATCAGCTCAGGGGGAAGCCGGGGTGACTGCTATTCTCCCGACCGTATACGCCTCTTCCATCGAAGAGATGCGGATGAATATGTCTGCCGTACGAGAGGCCATGGAAGTTCAGAAAACAATACTCAAGCCGATCACTGAAGGCGGTTTGCCGGGCTCGCTTTCTCCGGCCCGTATCCTCGGTATTCATCTTGAAGGCCCATTCCTGAACCCCTCACGGTGCGGAGCGCTTGACCCCTCACGTTTCCAGGAACCCGCCGAGTATCAACTTCGCCGCCTGATAGACGGCTTCGAGGGGATCATCAAAGTTGTCACTCTGGCCCCGGAACTTGCGGGAGCAGGGCAACTCATCAAGATCCTTACGGACATGGGAATCGCGGTGAGCATGGGTCATTCCGATGCTACGTACAGGGAAACTGAGGCAGGGTTTCATGCGGGTGCCCGTGGTATCACCCATCTGTTCAACGCCATGCGGGGTATTCACCACCGTGAGCCGGGGATAGCCGGATTCGGGTTGTTGCACCCTGAAATATTTGTTGAGGTTATAGCCGACCTGCTTCATCTCGATATGAAGATCCTGGAACTCATCTTTAATGTTAAGAACCCTGGAAAGATTCTGATAGTGTCTGATTCGATAAGGACAACGGGAATATCTTTTCCGGTCTCATCCGGAGGCCGCCCCGTCGTTCTTTCGGGGGGATCCGTGGTTTTGACGGAGGCTCTCTCGCGATTGGTGCAGGGGGGCATACCGGAAGAACGGGCAATCGCCTCTGTGACCACCAATCCGTTAGGCTATCTATCCGCAAGTTTCTAACTATCGCACCAGCCGGTCCTTAACTGAAAAAGGACGAAGGCGATAAACTTATATGAACATCCAAATTCTGTTGAGAAGTTTCCCACATTGATTCGGGGAGGTGGAAAGCTGAAAAAACAGATCCACGTTACATGGCAGGTTCTTCTGCTTCTCATTCTTCTTGCATTGCCCGGCCGCGCAGTCTCTGCCCCCAAGGATCCGCCTTCCTCCATCACCGAAATGAGTGTGGAGGAATTGATGGAGATCGAGATTGGCACCGTGTACGGGGCATCGAAGTTCGAACAGAAGACTACGCAAGCACCCGCTTCCGTTTCGATCGTTACGTCGTCGGATATCATGCGCTACGGGTATCGTACCCTGGCAGACATACTGCGGAGTGTCAGGGGCATCTACGTTCCCTATGACCGAAACTACCACTATTTGGGGATACGGGGCTTTTCGCGCCCAGGAGATTACAACTCAAGAGTGCTGGTTCTCATAGATGGTAAGAGAATCAATGACAACGTCTATCAGGCCGCTCCGATAGGAACGGACTTCCCTTTGGACGTAGACCTGATCAGCCGCGTCGAGGTCATACGGGGGCCCAGTTCATCACTTTACGGCAGCAACGCGTTCTTTGGGGTCGTAAACGTGATCACCAGGCGGGCTCGTGAGATTGGGGGCGTAGAGGTCTCAGCCGAGGCGGCAAGCTATGACACGTACAAAGAAAGGATTACCTACGGGGGCAAACTCAGAAACGGTCTGGAAATGGTGCTGTCGGGGTCCTACTACAGGAGCAAGGGCCAGAATCTTTATTTCAGAGAATTCGACACCCCGGCCACAAACTCGGGACGTGTCGATCACGCCGACCACGACGAATACCGCAGTCTTTTCACCGATCTGAAATTCAAGGATTTTACCATGCAAGGCTCCTATGTCATGCGGGAAAAAGGTGTACCCACGGCCTCCTTCGGCACCGTGTTCAATACAACCCATACCAGAACGACCGATGAAGCAGCTTATGTCGACCTGAAGTACGAGAAGGACCTTGACCCGCTGACGAATGTCATGGCCAGGGTCTCCTATAATTATTACGGTTACAGGGCTAACTTCCTCTATGATTATCCCCCGCTGACCTCGAACAGGGACGTTGTGATCGGTAACTGGTGGGGTGGCGAAGTAAAAGCGGTAAGGACCATCATGGGCCGCCATCGCTTGACTGTGGGTATGGAATACGAGGACGACATCCGGCAGAAACAGCGCAATTACGATGAAGACCCTTACGTTCAGTATCTCAACGATGAAAGAGGTTCATATTACTATGCGCTCTACGCGCAGGACGAATTCAGCATATTTGATAACCTTCTTCTCAATGCAGGCGTCCGTCATGATCATTACAAATCATTCGGAGGGACCACGAACCCAAGGGTAGCCCTTATATATAATCCCTGGAAGCTGACCACCATAAAACTCCTCTATGGGCAGGCTTTCAGGGCCCCGAGTACGAACGAACTCTACTATGAAGATGGAGGAATCAGCACCAGGGCCAATCCCAACCTCGAGCCGGAGACCATGAAATCCATGGAAATCGTTCTCGAACAGTATCTGAATGGCTATCGGTTCACGTCGTCAGCCTTCCTGTACAAGATCAAGAACCTCATTACCATGCAGGGGGAGTTACCGGTCACCCTGTTGAGTTACCAGAACGTGGGTGACGTGGAAGCCAGGGGCATTGAGATGGAGTTGGAGAAACGCTGGAGTTCCGGTATAGAAAGTCGCATCAGCTACTCTTTCCAGGAAGTCGAGGACCGCGATACCGGCAGAACCCTCACGAATTCGCCCAAGCATCTTGCAAAGGCTAATATGTATGTCCCCATCTTTAAGGAAAAGCTCGCTACCGGTGTCGAACTGCAGTATACAGGCCCACGGAAGACCTATGAGGGCAATGACGCCGGCGGCGCACTCGTTGCCAACCTCACTCTGTTGAGTCGCAACCTGTGGAAGGACCTCACGATTTCGGGAAGTGTTTACAACCTTTTTGATAAGAAATACAGCGATCCGGTCTCGACGGAGCATCAACAGAGTGCTATAGAACAGAATGGCCGGAATTTCAGGATCAAGGTGACCTACAGGTTCTAGTCTAATGTGCAGGAAAAGTCATAACCTCACGTGGGTTCTCTTCATCGTCATGCTATGCGCGTTGGCTAGCGTCCTGGATGCAGGGGCGGAGGAGCGGACTTACGGTGAATACGAGATCAAAGCTGCTTTCCTGTACAGCTTTGTCAAATTTGTCGATTGGCCCGAGAAAGGATCTGCCCAGGGCAAAACCACAATGTCCCTTTGTGTTATCGGGAAAGACCCTTTTGGGGCCGCACTCGACGAGATTCGCGGCAAAACGGTCCGAGGCAAGAGACTTGAGGTAAGGCACATATCCGCTCCCAGAGAGTTGAGGGAATGTCAGGTTCTGTTCGTCTCATCCTCGGAACGGGAGCGACTGGCGAGGATTGTGGAGTGGGCGAAAGAAGCGAATGTCCTGACTATAGGCGATTCCGCCGGATTCGGGGAGCAGGGTGTTATTATTAATCTCGTCATCGAAGAGAATAAGGTGAAATTTGAAATCAATGTAGAACGGGCGCGGCAGGCCAGGCTGGTTGTCAGCTCCAAACTTCTGAAACTTGCCCAGACCCTTTATGGCGAATAGAACCCAAAAGGTATGATGAGACGACAATGAAGAAGATGAAGTCATGGCGAGAGGCCTCCATTAGAGACAAACTTCTTCTTATAGGGGTGTTGACCACTGGTTCCGCATTCCTTTTGGCAAGTATCATATTTCTTGTAGTTGAAACGCTTTCTACCCGCCACTCCCTCGTCAATGAGCTTACCGGGTTTGCCAGGACGGTTGCCTCGAACAGCACCTCCAGCCTTGTTTTTCACGATCGGGCCAGCGCGACCGAGACCCTCGAAGCCCTTAGGTCTGTACCTCATATCATCTACGCAGTCATATTCGACAAAGATGGCAACGAATTTGCCCGCTATCAGCGGTCAGGGGCCGTCAAGCTGCCGGCAATGAAGCAGGCAGCGGAGGATAGCCATGGTTTCAGCTTGCGGCAGGCCGTGCTCTTCCGCAGGATAGTTATTGACAACGAGTTCCTCGGGCCCGTCTGTATCGTCTCGGACCTTGGGGGATTTTACGCCAGGCTGGCCAGGTATGTCCTGACCTTTATGCTGATAGTCTGTTCGTCTCTCATCGTAAGCTACTT
This sequence comes from uncultured Syntrophorhabdaceae bacterium, assembly GCA_964408265.1. Lineage (GTDB taxonomy): Bacteria > Desulfobacterota > Syntrophorhabdia > Syntrophorhabdales > Syntrophorhabdaceae > CAYOYU01. The sequence continues at coordinate 9,844 of CAYOYU010000125.1, read as the reverse complement.
CTTCTCATCCTGGCTTCAGGAAGCGGTAACCAGACCGATTTTTCATCTCACCGAATTGATGCGAATGATTTCCAAAGATAGGGACTATTCATACAGGGCCAAAGTCATGAGCAATGACGAACTGGGCTACCTCGCCGCGGGGTTTAATGAAATGCTCGAGAATATCCATGAACGTGACGTAGAACTGGGTATTTACAGGAAGAATCTCGAGGAACTCGTGAAGGAGCGTACCTCCCAACTTAAGGATGCAAACGATAAACTGCAGGAAGAACTGGAGGAGCGGACAAGAATAGAGAAGGCCCTCGTAGAATCGGAATATAGGTATAGGACCATATTTGAAACGACCGGTAACGCCACAATAATCGTTGAGGACGATACCACGATTTCCGTTGTCAACTCTGCTTTTGAGAAGCTGACGGGATGGGCGAGAGAGGACATCGAGGGTAAGATAAGCTGGACCACCTTCGTCGTTGAAGCGGAAAGGCAGAAGATGCTGGAGTATCACTTTCTCCGAAGGGTTGATCCCAATCTTGTCCCGTCTGGTTACGAGTTCCACCTGGTCGACAGAGAAGGCTTTGTTAAAGCTGTCTATATCGTGGCGGCGACGATTCCCGGAACTAAGAGAAGTGTGGCATCACTACTCGATATTACCGACCGCAAACTACTTGAGGAACAGCTCCTTCAGGCCCAGAAGATGGAAGCTGTAGGCCGGCTGGCAGGCGGTGTGGCACACGACTTCAACAATATACTGACGGCAATTATCGGGTACGCCAGTCTCCTCAATATGAAAACAGAAGAGAACAGTCCACTCCGACCCTACATAGAGTCAGTCCTTTCCTCTGCCGAAAGGGCTACCAACCTTACACGGGGACTTCTCGCCTTCAGCAGGAAACAGTTAATCGCACCGAAAGCGATAGATCTCAACGGTGTGATACGAAGAGTACAGGGATTGCTTTCGAGGGTCATAGGGGAAGACATTGATCTGCGGACCAGGTTTACGGAGGAGCAACTGACGGTATTTGCAGATGCTGGCCAGTTGGAGCAGGTGTTGATGAATTTCGCTGCAAATGCACGTGACGCCATGCCGGCAGGAGGACTTTTCAGGATCGAGACCGGAGTTATTGTAATGGATGAAAAGTTCATTCAGAAACATCGGTTCGGAAAAACAGGAAAATACGCGGTTATTGCCGTTTCCGACACGGGAGATGGAATGCCGCCGGAGACGGCGGAACGAATATTTGAACCCTTCTTTACCACAAAGGAAGTGGGGAAAGGGACTGGTCTGGGACTATCCATTGTCTACGGAATCATCAGGCAGCATGAAGGCTACGTGAACGTTTACAGTGAGCTTGGTAAAGGGACGACATTTCGCGTATACCTTCCGCTCCTGAATGGAGCGTTGAGCGAGGAAGGGTACGACATCAGACCTCGCCCCCGTGGAGGGAAGGAAGGAATCCTGCTCGCCGAGGACGACAATATGACTCGGGCCTTGATACGCGAGGTTCTGCAGGAGGCTGGCTACCGGGTTTTCGAGTCCATTAACGGGGAGGATGCCCTCGTGAAATTTGCGACCAATGAGGAAGAGGTGGACCTGATAATTTTAGACGTGGTTATGCCGAAAAAGAACGGCAAGGCCGTCTACGACGAAATCAAGGAGAAGGCACCAGGCGTAAAGGCTCTCTTCATGAGTGGTTATACCGCGGACATACTTACGGGGAAAGGCATTTTCGAAGAAAAGATACACTTCCTTTCAAAACCGGTAATACCCGATGACCTTTTGAGAAAGGTAAGGGAGTTGCTGGACAGGAGTGGTGTTGACTGTTAAAGCCATGACCGAAGTGGTCCCCCTGTATCCTTCGTCATACCACGTTCTCTCCGATGCCAGGGTCAGTGAGTCAAACTATCCTGCCCAGCACAGCATTTGTAACCTATAATCTGGTGATTGCCGCTCGTATCGTTACGAGAAGGGATGTGGTCTGCCTACGGCCTTATGATGGGCGCGAACCTCTTTCTATCTCTGTCCAGGAAGATTCCATCAGATCTCCAACAATAGCCGGAACCGGACCATTGATCGAATAACGAGGCGCCACCTGTCCTTTGAATAACAGGAGAAAAGCGGCGAATCCCACGGCAATGCCGAGTACCGCCAGCCACTTCCTGCTGAGATTGAAATTGATGATGAAGAGCGAGATCACGACTGCGCCGAAGATGAGGCAGTACGGGCAGTATGTGTCATACTTTACCTGCAGTCCCACGAGAAATATTTCCACGCCGATTCCTGCCGCCAGGAGCGGAAGAAGTATCTTGTCCTTACGCAGAAGGCTTAACACTAGAATTACCAGCATATATATAATTCCCACATACGTGAGGTCTATGCCCAACACGGCACCCTTAAGGTAGGAGCAACTTCCGCCGCAGATACTGTAAAAGACCACTACGCCTATGGCAAGACAGGCGAGCAGGACGGTTAGAAGACGCCTGACCCCTTGGGCCTTCAGGTTCACTTCGCTTCTCCGCGGGAGCTGGAATCTCTACGACTGGCCATATCCTATTATACCCTGTGATGGGGGTAATTTGCCACAAATGAAAGAGCTGAAATCTCAATGATTGGCCCTGCGATCCTTCAATCCGCCATCAAGGCAGAAGCAGGTTGATTACGGTCAGGATAATCCACCGGAAGAATGCGATAAAGGGGTCGAGCAGGTGGAACATGAGAAGTCCGATGACAATGAACATTCCATACGGCTCGATTCGAGCGAGGGTGTACTGGAAGTTCCTGGACGCGAACCCCATGAGAATCTTGGACCCGTCAAGGGGCGGGATGGGTATGATGTTGAAGGCCGCAAGCATGACGTTCACCTGGGCCACATAGTATAGCGCGGTGGACAGGACACCCCACGGGGAAGGATTGAGTAGCCTGAGAAGAAAGAATGCGATGAAGGCTAGGCTTATGTTCGCTGCAATACCCGCAGCTGAAACAAAGATGAGTCCCTTGCGGAGATCATGAAGTCTGTTGAAGTTGACGGGCACAGGTTTCGCCCAGCCGAAGCTGAACACGAAGAGCATAATCGTCCCTATGGGGTCCAGGTGCTTCAACGGGTTCAGGCTCAACCTGCCGAGCCATCTGGCCGTGGAATCTCCCATCTTGTCTGCGACCCATCCGTGAGCCAGTTCGTGAAGAATTATGGAGTAGAGGAGTGGTATGGCGAGGAGTATAAAAGCCAGAGGATCCTTGATAAGGAGGTTGAGAAGACCCATATTAAGGGTAAGTATCACACAGGCAGGGGGTGATTTCAATGAAATTAGTCCCTGCGGTATAGGAGAAAGCGGTGGGTGTAGAAAAGGGAGCTTTTCACTGAGGTGATTCTAAAGCCTTGACTTAATGTCGCTGTTTGCGATAACATACCAAAATTGTGGGAGGTGGAGTATGCTAAAAAGATCCATAATATTTATGAGTTGTGCAGTACTTGTGCTTGCCTTTATGGTGAGCGCGGCCTCGGCCCAGAAGGCTGCACCTGAGAGTGTGACCATCAAGCTTGAAGGGGCGAAGATGGCGCCCGTCAAGTTTTCCCATCCCACGCACGTGGATAAGGCGAAGGTGGAGTGCGTTGTCTGTCATCACAAAGACAAAGACCCAAAGCAGCCGGAAGCCTGCGTGACTTGTCATCTGGCCAAGGAAGTTAAGGACAACGCCCCCGTTGCAAGGGACGCGTTCCACAAGAAATGTCAGACCTGCCACAAAGATATGGCTGCGAAGGGCAAGGCGGCTCCAACAAAGTGTAATGAGTGCCACAAGAAGTAGGGGGGAAGCCCAGAACTCACCTCCGGAGAAGAGTGGCAGCAACTCGCTTTATGATTTGTTGAATTCCGTACGGTTTGCCGTATTTCTGCTCTCCTTTCTGGCAGTCACATCGATCTTCGGGACAGTCATACGGCAGAGGGCTTCAGCGGAGGAATATCTTTCCCTCTATTCGCCGAGCACCTATCGTATATTCAAGTTTCTGAGCCTCAACGACGTCTACCATTCGTGGTGGTTTTACGCTGCCCTCATCCTTCTGGTTGTGAATCTCGTTCTCTGCACCGTCAACAGGTTCAAGAGAAGTCTCTTCGGTAGAGGTCAGAAAGAACGGGCACTTCCCGAAGAAGCCAAGCTTCTGGCCATGGAGCAGAGCTTCCACGCTCGAGGGAAAGACCCTGGATCCATACTCTCCCGGTTGGGTAGAGGATACAGGAAGGTCTATGAGGGCGATGAAGGAGTGATTCTCGAAAAGGGCGCCCTTTCCAAGTATGGTGTTCTCATTATACATACCAGCATCATCGTTATCCTCGTGGGGAGCCTCATGGGGCTTATCTGGGGTTATCGAGGATCTATAATTCTGCTGCCTGGTGAGTCGAAAGACTATCTCACGGCGAGAGGCGAAACGCAGAAGGAGATTCCGCTGGGTTTTTCGCTGAAGTGCAAGGATTTCAAAGTGAGCTTCTACCCCGGAGGAGAGCCGAAAGATTACGTCAGCACCGTCGAAGTCCTTGATAACGGACGGCCGGTTATGGAAAAGCAGATCAGGGTTAATGATCCCCTCAGTTACAAGGGAATCCATGTATACCAGGCGACCTATGGAAAGACGGCTTCAGTCAGCTTTAATATCGGTGGTGAAGATGTTATTTTGAAGGAACGTGACACTTTCAAAAAGGATAACCTGCTCCTCATGGTGGTCCGTTTTGAGGGAATGGTTCATGATTTCGGGCCCGGTGTGCTTGTGGCCTACCTGGACAAAGGCGAGCCGAAGACAGCATGGTTCTTAAAGGATGTGGAGCGGCTCAGGGAGAGGAGTATCTTGGGAGTTAACATCCGTCTTAATGGTATCCAGAATCAATTCTATACCGGTCTTGAAGCGGCCCGGGACCCCGGGGTGTGGGTGGTGTGGACAGGATTTGCAATGATCCTCTTCGGCCTGTATGTTAACTTCTTTGTCTATTTCAGGAGGCTCTACGTACGGAAAACAGGTGATGGCACAGTTGTAGCAGGGTTTGCCTCCCGAAACAGAGAAGCCCTCAAGGATGAACTGGAAAAACTGAAAAGGAAGACCACCGATGAACCATAAGGTCCTTGGTATAGTCACACTGCTCTACCTGTGTTTGTTCGTAATCCATGTGCTCTATTTTGCGGTGAAGAAGGAACGTATTCTTACGGTAATGTGGGTAGTATTCTATGTGACCTTTGCCCTTCACACGGCGGGGATTCTATTGAGATGGTATGAATCGTATCAGATCGGAATCGGACACGCTCCGCTCTCCAATTTCTACGAATCGCTTATCGTCTACGGTTGGTGCGTGAGTCTCGTGGTAATCCTGATGAAGAGAAGACTCGCCTTCCCTGCAATCACCATGTGCGCTTCCCTTGTGGCTCTTTTTTTCATGGGATATGCATCCCTCTCGCCATCGGTTCAGAGAAATATACAGCCTCTCGTTCCAGCCCTTCAGAGTAACTGGCTTCACATACACGTGATTACCTGCTTCCTCGCTTACGCTGCCTTTGCAATATCGTTTATCTGCAGCGGGTTGTACCTGGTGAATTGGAAAAGACTTGTTCCCTCGAGAGAGACCCTGGAGGACGTGAATTACAGGAGTATTATTGTGGGGTTTCCCCTGCTTAGTGCGGGCATACTCACCGGAGCGGTTTGGGCTCACTATGCCTGGGGTTCCTACTGGAGTTGGGACCCGAAGGAAACATGGTCTCTTATTACGTGGATTGTATATGCTGTTTTTCTTCATGCCAGATACATGCGGGGATGGAAAGGTAAAAGAGCGGTAGTGCTGTCGCTCGTCGGTTTCCTGAGCGTGATCTTTACCTACTTCGGCGTCAACTTTATCCTTGCGGGATTGCATAGCTATGCGACCTGAGTGGTGGGGCCGGCTGACTCGACGATAGGATAGAATCCAATAAATGCATTTGACCATAATGACAGAAAATCTATAGGAGGTAGGTGGGATGAACAAGATGGATATTATCAACGCCCTCGCAGAGAATGTGAAGTTGAACCAGAAGATAGCGAAAATTGCTGTCGATACGATAGTGGAGACCATAAAACAGGCGATTGTCGACGGCGAACGTGTGGAGATACGAGGGTTTGGAAGTTTTACCCTTCGCCAGTACAAGGCATACAAGGGCAGGAACCCCAAGAGTGGGGATATTGTCTATGTTGACCCCAAGAAACTCCCCTATTTCAAGGTCGGCAAAGAACTGAAAGATATGATCTGGATGAAATAGGGCGCCTAGAAGGCACCCCAATAGTTTCTCAAATTATCCTTCACTTTGGCAACGACTCGGATTGCCTCATGAGATGGTGCTTCGCCCTCATTGAAGATCGAATTACCTGAGCCCTTCATCTCCATGAGCACGGCCTTCACCGAACTTGTAAGCCCGTTCAGGTCATAGCCACCTTCCAGCGCGAAGAGAGACCTTCCCTTACAGTGTTGGGCAGCCAACTCCAGGAGAAGC
>CAYOYU010000125.1:0-3335 GCA_964408265.1 uncultured Syntrophorhabdaceae bacterium | reverse complement strand
TCTCCGTCACGCCCATCCCGCCGAGAGGGTCATTATAATATGTGTCAAATCCGGCGGATACCAGAAGAAACTCGGGTTTGTACATATTCGCTACCGGTAGGAGAATCTCCTTGAAGATACAGGCAAAATCGACATCACCCATACCATAGGAGAGGGGAACGTTGATCGTGTATCCCTTGCCTTCGTCTTCTCCCACCTCAGCATAGCTCCCTGTGCCCGGATAATAAGGGTACTGGTGCGTCGAAAAGTAAAGGACCTCAGGGTCCCGGTAAAAACTATGTTGCGTGCCGTTGCCATGGTGAAGGTCCCAATCGACTATGAGTATGCGTTTTAGTCCGTACACTTTCTGGAGATACCGTGCCCCCACTGCCACGTTGTTGAATATGCAGAACCCCATGGCCCGGTCTCTTTCTGCATGGTGGCCCGGCGGTCTCACGAGAGCAAACCCTGTCCCCACCTCTGAAGCCATCAGCTTGTCCGTAAGTTCCAGGACCCCGCCGACAGCCATACAAGCTGCCTCATACGATTTGGGGGAGGTTGATGTGTCCGGGTCAAGTCTTCGCGGAGCCTTTTCCTTCGTTGCCATTATGGAGGCGACGTATGCGGGATCGTGGTTGAGGGCAATCTCACCTTCCGTAGCCATTCTCGGCTGGATATAGGATATTCCGTCATCGCCCATCTCATCGAGCATGGCGTAAATGCGTCTGAGCCTGTCGGGGTTCTCGGGATGATAGTCATCGGTCTCATGTTCCAGATAAATCGGGTGACGCACAATGCCGACAGCCATGGTTTCCTCCTAGAGTCGTCGATAATTTAAAATGTCAGGCCGGCAGACTTGACCGAAACAGACCGGTGGATGGTATACGCCGTCAGTCTCGCTGCTCGGTTTCTTCGTGTTCTTCTTCGTATCCGGTAATCATCGCCTTCGTGTGAGTGAAGACCGATGGCCCCAAGGTTGCCATGTAAAGATGCACAAGAAAGTAAAGGCCAATTAGGTAACCGAAGATCACATGAAATGCGTCAAGAACCCGCAGTCCTCCTATGGACCTTATCCACCCGAGAAAGTAGAGAACATCGCTGAAGAGTATGCCTGTAAAGATTACTGCAGGAGTGAAAAGCAGCATTACCGAAGTATACGCCATCTTTTGAAGGCCGTTAAATTTTGCATCCGCGGAAGGAGTGAAGGGGTTCTTTGCCCCTGTAAAGACGCCGTAAGCGTAATAAAGGGCTTGGCTGACCATTCCTCTCAAGTCATTGGGTCGGATCAGGTAATACTTTATGAGGGTGCCGCTTATTAGGTAGTAGAGGAGCCAAAAAAGAAAGGATCCTGCCAGAAGGAAACCGAAATATTTGTGCAATATCACGGCAGTGCGGTAATGCGAGAAGATTTCCGCCTCAGGCATCCGCAACTGGATCCCGGTGATGCAGAGCATGATAATGAGAAGGGCATTTGCCCAGTGCCAGATCCGTATGGGCAAGGTATGGAGATAGACTCGTCTCATCGCTTTATGATCCTCACCAATCCGTGGATTCCAATGCCCAACAGGACGAGGACGGTCAGAAATATGCCGGCAAGATCGATCCATTTGAATCCGATCTCCCCTATGTGGGTATAGCGCTCCTCGCCCTTCAGGGTTATCAGCTTCTGCAAATCTCCGGGTTTTATCTTTTCCTGGCCAAGAAGGCAGACATCAATAAACACGGAGATGGGAAGCTGCGACAGTACGGTGCCTTTTACGGGGACATAATCAGAGTGTCCTTGCTCGGCGAGAACGAGATACATGGATGAGTAGAAAGGGGCGTGGTCGGAGTGGCATGATGCGCACACCCTTTCCTTGGGGCTCTTTTCTGAATAATCGTGGTGGACCTTCGTAACCACGATTGAACTGCTGATAAAGATATTCTCATGGTATTTCCGCTGGAGACTGATGAAAAAATCGGTCAACTCCAGAGACGATATGGTGCCATCTTTGTTCTTATCGATGATCTTCCGCAAGCCCTGCTTTGGATCGAAGAGGCTGGTAAAATCATCATATTTGAGAGGTACGAAGCGGCCCTCTTTCTTGGTTTCAAAATAGAAGACCATGCTTTTTTCGGAGAGAGGGCTGTGGCATGCGGAACATTCGAGATGCTGAAAATGTTGAACCGTGTTGGGTAGCCAGTCGTGTTTTTCAATGTAGTTCTTGTGGCACCGGGAACAGATGGCAAGTCGTTCACCTGAAGTGAGTTCCTTGTAAGACTCGATCGAATGAGGATTGTGACAATCAGTACACTGCGTTGCATCCTTTCTTGCGTGGATGGTATTCTTGTATACATTGTAGACTTCTTCGTGACACCCGACGCAGACATGGTCTGTGATCTTCTTTTGAGAGGAGTGGCAATCGATACACTGAATTCCCTTCTTGCCGTGGACGGTGGCTTTGAACTTCTCCATGGAAGGGAGTTCCGGGATGAAGATGGAGGGGTTAACGGGAATCAAAAAAGAGGAACGCCCCGTTGCCCTTACCTGGCCGCTGCGGAAGAGGGCCGTGGCGGCATGGCACTTACCGCAGGAAACCTTCTTGCCTGAGATTGAATGGACGTTCGCTTTCACCGTATAGCGTCGTGTGACTTCCGAGCTTCCCTTAGGGTTCTGCGCCAGGAGCGCTTCAAAATGATCCCATTCGCTTCTTTCAATCAGGCCATTGCCATTGAGGTCGACCATTTCACGGGTTATTGCTTTGCCGGCGCGGGTACGAACTTCGACCTCGAAGGTTCCTTCTTCGGTACTTCCATGACAGGCTATACACTGCAATTCCGAGAGGTGCTTCCTGGCTGACGGAAGACCTTTGTGGGCCGTGCTTCCATGGCAGGTGATGCAATCTTTCTTGTCTTTACCGAGGAAATGAGTAGTATGGCATTCCTTACACCCCATCTTCCTGGTTTCATGGACGCTCTTTCTATAGAGACTTGCCGTAGCACCATGACAGGTTGCGCAAGCAGGTTTGCGGAGCTTCTCTTCGTGGGGAAGAGCTGTAACATCGGTATGGCACGAAGTACAAGTCGCGTTGCCGTGTCGGAAGCCTTTAAGGGGTTCGTGACACTCCAGGCATTCTTCCGAGGTGGGAGCTGCCGTGGTAGCGATGAGAGGGAATAGGATGCCGAGCACGGCACAAATAAAAATGAAACATAACAGGTAGGTCTTCCTTGTGCCCATGTGCCTGCACTATACCTAATACATTGTGCGGAGGGAAGTCAAGAAGACAAACTCGGGCGGACTGTTTTCGGGGTGGCCGGAGAGGGCACGTGGTATAGACATATTGACCACTTTTTGTATCCAGAAGCAACTGCTGTCC
>CAYOYU010000124.1:0-15032 GCA_964408265.1 uncultured Syntrophorhabdaceae bacterium | reverse complement strand
GTGTAACTAGATAATATCAAAGGAAGAAGCAGGATATGTTACGTATAGCACCTACAAACAAACAAATTTGAAAAGTTTTGATGTTGTGAATTACGATTCGAAAAGTAAAGAGGTTGGTACTGATTATCATTCCCGCTCTTTTTTGTGAATAGCATCTAAAGTTTTTTGGGCGGCGCTTCGAACATTTTGATTCCTATCTTCCGCAGCAATCTTTGCCAGCAATGCCTGGTCGGTCAGCTTCCGGACGGCATTGTAGCGCACTGCGGAATCCCTATCTTCCATAGCAATTTTAACAAGCAGGGTCTGATCAGTTAGCTTCCAGGCAGCAGCGCTACGAACTGCTGAATGTTTCCCGTCGGAGATGATTTTTGCCAGCAATGCCTGGTCGGTCAACGACCAGACAGCAGCATTTCGAACCAATGAATCCTCATTCTCCATAGCAATCTTTGCCAGCAATGCCTGGTCGGTCAGCTTCCGGACGGCATTGTAGCGCACTGCGGAATCCCTATCCTCCAAACTGATTCGTATCAACAGGACTTGATCAGTTACTTTCGAGACGGCAGCGCTACGAACAGTGGGATTTTTATCCTCAATGGCTATCTTTGCCAATAATGCTTTGTTTTTCAGTTTATCGATAGCAGCACTGCGAACACCTGAATTCTTATCTTCCACAGCGATTTTTTCTAACAGGATCTGGTCAGCCAGCCTCCGGACGGCAGCGCTACGAACAGTGGGATTTCTATCCTCAACGGCTATCTTTGCCAATAACCCATGATCGTTCAGTCTATGGAATACAATGTGGCTACGGATGGATGAATCCTTATCCTCAACGGCTATCTTTGCCAATAATGCTTCGTTTTTCAGTTTATCGATAGCAGCACTGCGAACACTTGAATCCTTATCTTCCACAGCGATTTTTTCTAACAGGACCTGGTCAGCCAGCCTCCAGACGGCAGCGCTACGAACCATGTAATGCTTATCCTCTAAAGCGATCTTTGCTAGCAGGATCTGATCCGTTAGATTGCGTACGGCGTATATTCTTGCAGATGTATCCATATCCTCCACAGCTATTCTTGCCAGTAAAGTTTGGTCGGTTATCTTCTCCACGACAAATCGGCGAACTACCAAATCTTCACACTCCAAGTAGGTTTTTGATAGCAAGCCTTGATCGGTAATTTTCTGAACAGCGCATTTTCGGACCGACAAATTTTCATTCTCCACGGCTATTCTTGCCAGTAAAGTTTGGTCATTTATCTTCTCCACGACATCACATGTTTCCGAAAAATCAGAAGTGCCGGGAGCAACCTTGGCAGAATTATTAGCATGACAACCGCTCAAGAAAATCATTGCAGCGCATGCAATCATGGTAAAAATAGTTTTACCGCAGCTATTATTTCCCGACTCATAAGCAGCAATAATGCTCTTGCGGGATTGCTGAGGACTCTTCACTGGTGAAATCAAATCAAGTATCCTCAAGGACGTGCGTAACTTCCGTAGCTTGCTCACGGGCTATTCTCCACTTTCGTCATCTTTGTCGCCGCAACGTGGGAGTTCCTCAACCAATGGGTTGTTTCGGCAGGGGATGATGTTTTCCGTACAGAATTTATTGTGCTCTACGTTGTATGACATTTCAAGAAGAAACTTTCTTTGCCACGCTCTTGAATGCCGCACGAAAGCCAGTATATGTCCAACTATTGGCAGAAGGGCGATTTCAGGAAGCTACACGTAACATATCCTGCTTTCTCTTGTGATGTTGGTTAATTACAACTTAATTCCCTTGTCACTTTTATTTCGCTTCGTTGTCATACTCGGGTTCCCACTGGGTCCGCTGTAACACCATTTCAATAGCCAGGTCGGGGCCTCACGTGCTAAAAGAACGTACCCGCAAGTCTTCCATGGAACGAGCCTGGATTGTACCTCATCCTTTTCCAGCCTCTTGGTATAGCGCGGCGTGTACCTTCTTCAGTTCTTCGCGGATCGGGATGTGCTGAGGACACTTCTCCTCGCATTCCCCGCACTCGGTGCAGGCCGATGCCCTCTGCTCCGGCGACATAAAGGCCTTGTATACCATCGCTCCTGTGGGATCCTTGAAGGTGACCATGTCATTATAGAAGGAAAAGTTCATAGGAATATTGACTCCCGAAGGGCACGGCATGCAGTAAGCACAACCTGTGCAGTCGACGTGGAGGAGAGCGCGGTAGGTCTTCCGCACCTCGTCGATAAGGGTCAGGTCTTCTTCGGAGAGGGAACCGGCTCCGCCCCCTTCTGCAAACCCGATATTCTGGCGGACCTGATCAAGGCTGCTCATACCGGAGAGGACCGTAGTGACCTCGGGATGGTTCCAGACCCAGCGGAGTCCCCATTCCGCAGGCTGTCTTTTTGTCCGCGACGATTCAAGAAGACGGAGCACCTCGGCTGGCACCTTCGCGAGCTTCCCTCCCCTGAGAGGCTCCATGACCACCACCTCTAAACCCTTCGACGCGGCGTACCTGAGCCCTTCCGTCCCTGCCTGGTATTGCTCATCCAGGTAGTTGTACTGTATGAGGCATACGTTCCAGTCGTAGGCATCCACTATGTCCTTGAAGACGGCAAGCGTGTCGTGGAAGGAGAAACCCACATGTCTGACCCTTCCGTCCTTCTTGATTTGGTCCAGGAAGCTGAGCACGCCAAGGTCTTTTGAGTTATGCCAGGTCTGTGCGTTAAGCCCGTGGAGCAGATAGACATCGAGATGGTCGGTTTGGAGCCTCTCGAGTTGCTCGCCCAGTATCCTGTCGAAATCATGCCGTTCCTTCGCGAGGAATACGGGCAGTTTCGTGGCGATGAGAACTCGGTCACGGTAAGGCTTCAGGAGTTTCCCCAGCACCACCTCGCTCTTTCCGCCGTGGTAGACGTAAGCAGTATCGAAATAGTTGACACCCTGGTCGATGGCGTATTCGATCATTCTCGCCGTCTCCTCCTGGTCGATGGACCGCTCCGGGTCGAAGGAATCGGTGGGCACCAGCGTCCCCCCTATGAGCGGAAGGCGCATAGCGCCGAAGCCGAGGATTGAAACGGGGATGCCTTTCAGGGATCTGTAGAGCATGTTGACCCTCCCGTGTAATACTGGTCTATAATTCTATCTTACACGCTCGGCGATGCCGTGGATAGTCAAAAAAGTAGATGGACATAGACATACTTACCAGATTGGGGGTAGATGTTAAGAGGAAAGGATGGGCAGGGGAACTCAGCGAGAAGTGGGTGAGAGAACCAGTTAGAGGAATAGCCATTCGAAATATTGGAAGTGACGAGAAAGCAGCGACCTGGGTGTTCAGGAAGAAGGAACTGGTGCACTGATGATTATGATTGTTGGTCTACTTGGCTCTGAAGAAATTGAACGAGCAAAAACCGAGACGATAGGAATATACTATCCCCCTATTGGCCATCCCACACAGCCCAGGTAGATCACCGTTTCGTTGATGCCATCCAAGCCGATGAGACGATTTACGTCCTCGTCTAAAAAAGCCCCGATCGTACACGATCCCAGCCCGAGCGCTTCAGCTGCCATATAAAGATTCTGACCGATGTGCCCGGCATCGATGTAGATGTAGCGATAGGCTCTTTCCCGATACTTCCATGTGCTCCGCTCCAGGACAGCAGACCATACGAAGGTGACCGGGGCATGGGCAACCATTTCCTGACCCAATGCAGCTTGAGCCAAGGTCTTAGCGTAATCGCCTTTCTTCAAGAACTCGAGGTCACCGCTGAGCGGCCTGAAGTGATACATGCCCGTCTCCAGTCCATCGACTGCCCTGACTGACAGGTAGGTTTCCACGGGATAGAGTCCTCCCGCCGAAGGGGCCACTCTGAGATACATGTCCCCCTGTTTTGCCGTCAGACCTTGGGTCGCCCAGAGCAGCGTGGAGAGAAGTGGCTGCGTGAGGGACCGCTGTTGCTTATAGGCCCTTTTGGATCTTCTTTTCTGCAGGAGTTGCCATAGGTTTGCGTCTCCTGTCATTTCCGGCTTGGGAAGAGAAACTCTCGCCAGAGGGGCGTCATAGCTCTTGTACATTGCAGGAAATTTGGTCCAGTCAAGCGTGTGTCCCCGTAACTTCTCTATGGTGTACTTGGTCTCTTCTTGGAAAACGGCTCCCGCACCCTTCTTCATCGTCTTCAACCTTGTGTTCTATGGATTATTACCGATCGAAAGGGAAGATTCAATGAGAAAAACAACAAGCAAGGTTTACAGGAAGAAATCAGATGGTTCGTGGGGTGAACTTTCAGGGAGACACGTCTTTCTTTTTGGCAGACAGACGGATGAAAGCTTCCCACGATTCGCGCTTCGTAGCACCGCTGGGGGCCGACCCGCCTGTGGACGGCGGACACCCCGGATTGGGCACGATGAAGCTGAAACATGCCTGCGGCCAGGCCGCGGTTAGGTAAGAGAGGGGACGGCACGTCCTTCAACATTACAATCGCTAAAGAAGGAAGGGTCTCGGATAGCTTGGAGAACCTCTTTTGAGTTTTTCCGCCACAGTGGCGGAAAACCTTCCGACCTCTGTAAAGTTAATACCGGTGCCGCTTCGCGCGTGCTCCGGGCAAAAACCTGAGGTTTCGGAGACAACCGGCCCGAGAGGCAAGGGACGACTGGGGAGATCATCTCTTCGAGTTGCTCGGTCCTGTCGCCCCTCGTTCTTACTTAGCCAAATCTAGTATTCGTACGGTGTCGGTATCTTCCGGGCCTTCTCCTGGGCTTTCCAGTATTCGATGCGTTCCTTTACAAAGGCGAGCCACGAATCGACTTCCCGCTCCGGGTATCCCTTGGCTATGAGGTCTTTCTTGAATTCTGCCACAACCGGCTGGGCCGCCCTCACCCATTTTGCAGCTTCGGCGTCGGAGATGGGGATGATCTGGCCGCCCTGGCTCTTCAGGAACTGGGCGCCCTCGATCTCTATCTCATTCCACTGGATTGCCCACTTGTCCTTGAACTCGTTGGCAGTATCCTGGAATATCTTCTTGATGTCCAGAGGAAGCGCGTTCCATTTGCTCTTGTTCATGGCTACATAGAAGGTATAGGAGCTGCCGATCTTCCAGCATGCCGTTGCATACCTGATCAGCTCTCCGATCTTGAACCCCTTCAACTGCTCCATGGGCCCGAAATTGCCGTCGATGACCCCCCTTCTGAGGGATTCGTAGAGGTCCACCATCTCCACGGGTATGGTGGCTGCGCCGAGGGCCTTTGTGAGGTCTCCGATTCTCCCGGTCCCCCTGATCTTCATGCCCTTAAGCTCCTCCAGGGTCCTCACCGGTTTATTCAGTGTCTGCAGCACCGATGGCGGCGAGGTGCTGAACATGAGCGGGTAGTAGTCGTTCCATTCCTTGGGTCTGAACTTTTCGTAGAAATCGTTTGCCACGTGGGTGCTGATGTATGCGCTGGGCGAACCCATGGGCAGTTCCATCAGCTCGGTAACGGGGAAGCGCCCCCTCGAATAGCCGCAGTGGGAGAGGCCGATGTCAGCTATCCCCGAGTTGACACCTGCCGCCATCTTGGGCGCGGTAAGGAGGGTCCCGCCGGCGTAATAGGATATCTCGACCCTGCCCCCTGTCCGTTTCTTGATCTCGTCACAGAATTCCTGTCCGAAGGCCGTGTTCTTGTGCACCACAGGGAAATAGTTTGCGAATTTGAGTTTGATCGTCTCTGCCCCATACGCGGTAGTAAAAGAACCGAGAAAAACCAGGAGCATTGCCGCCGCCACTACTACTGTGCCCTTTCCTCTCATTTCTTACCCCCTTGGTGTGGATTATGTCTTGCCGGAACTTTCTCATTTTCCGCGTCTTCTTTAAATAGATCTCTATGTTTGGTTTCAGATGGCGGAGGGTTGTCCTTAAGCAAACCGTCGGGAGGCGAGGAAGCTCGGTCTTTTGTGATAACAAAAGTTCCGAAGCCGGACGCGAGCGAGTGGAGCCGCTGGAGCGGAACGAGCGTGTTTGCGTAGGACGGCCCGCAGCCATCAGCTCTTAGAGTCTCTATCTCCCTGTTTCCAGTTTCTTCCGTATGTCCTCCTTCAGCGCTTTCTTATCCGCCTTGCCGATGTTCGTAAGCGGGATGGCTGCGATGAACTCCACCCGCTCGGGCAGTTGCATCACCGAGGCTCCCGATTTCTTCAGGTAGCTGATGAGGGTCTCCTGGGTGAGCGAGAATTCCGGCTTAAGCCGGATGTAGGCACAGATCCGCTCTCCCAGCTCCTTATCGGGCATACCGATAACTGCCACGTCGGCTACGGCGGGGTGGGAGCTGATCATACGCTCGATGCCCACCGCGCTGATCGTCTCGCCTCCCCGGAGGATGGTCTCTTTGATCCTGCCCGTGATCGTCATTGTTCCTGATTCATCGATCTTCGCCAGGTCCCCGGTCTTAAAGAATCCATCCTCCGTAAAGGTCTTCCTGTTGTCCTCTTCCGACTTAAAATAGCCTGTAAAGATATTCGGGCCTTTGGCGATGAGTTCTCCTTCCGTGCCGGGTGCCACCTCCTGCCCGTACTGGTCGAGCACTTTATACTGAGAGTAGGGGCAATCCTTTTGACCCACCGTCGTGCAGATAGTCTCCAGGTCTGCGTTGAGGCGGGTCATGGACCCCAACCCTTCAGCTGCACCGAGGGTGTTTACGAATTTGCAGCCTATTCTCTGATAGACGCTCATTACCAGTTCCGGCGTGCTCGGCGCCCCGCCGGCATAGATCTTCTTGAGCGACGTGAGGTCGTAATCCTTAAGGTTCCCGAGGCTCACGATCCGCTGGACAAGAGCCGGGACCGTCGGGAAGGCGGTTACTTTTTCCCGCTCTATAACCTTGCAGATATCTTCTGCGTCGGTGGAGTCGGTTATGACGTACTTGCAGAAGTTCAGAAACGCGCTGCCTACACCGTTGTGCATGGCCTGGGCGTGGCTTACGGGGGCCGCGGTGAGGAGCACGTCCTGGCTGGTTATTTCCCAGGCCCTCGAATGGTACTCGACGCTGGTTATGTAGTCGTTGTGTGTACGGGGAACAGCCTTTGGCAGACCGGTGGTGCCGCCCGTGAGGAGTATCATGGATACTTCCATGGGATCGGGACGCCGCGCCTCAAGGACTTCGAGGCTGCCGGATGGGGGTACGGATAAATCCGCCAGAGATTCCAGCGGTATGAAGGCTCGATCGCCCTGGCCGCGAACCGATATGAGGTGCGACAGCCGCCGGTTCTTTTCCATCACCTCACGCAGTATAGGCAGATACTCCGTATTCCTGTAGCGCTCCGGGCCGATCCATGCGACGGGATCCGTCAGCTCCGCCACGTGTTTGATCTCTGCGAGGCCGTGCCGCGCAATGAGGAGGATAGGTATGGCGCCGATCTTCTGGAGGGCGTAAAAGGCGACGACATATTCATGCCAGTTGGGAATCTGGAGAAGGATGAACTGGCGCTCTCTGATCCCTAATGAGATGAATCCCAGTGCCAGACGGTCCACTTTCCTGCGCAGTTCCCTGTAGGTGAAACGGTCCGTGTCGTCCGCAAGGCATTCCTTATCCGGGTAAAGGTCTGTTGCCTTGTCGAATATGTCCCCCCAGGTAATCCCCAGCCACCACCTGCGCCTGTTGTAAAGCTCCGCGTCCTCCGGCCTGTACGGTTCAAAACCCTCTATGGCCATGTGTACCTCCTCAAAGGGGCTCTAAAAGACGAAGAGATCGAGACCTCCCATCATGTTCATGATGGCACCCGTCATGTAGGCAGCGCTGTCCGATGCTACATAGGCTATGGCGTCGGCTATTTCCTGGGGAGCCGCTGGCCTTCGGAAGGCTGTCCTCTTCTCGATGGCCAGACGCACAGGCTCGGGGAGCCGGTCATGCCAGTCCGTTGCGGAAACGCCTACGAGAACGCTGTTGGCCGTGATATTGAACCTCGCCCCCTCGAGGGCGGCCGATTTCGCGAGGGCTATGAGACCCGCCTTGGCCGCTCCGTAGCTCGTCTGGCCGGCCCCGCCCATAACACCCGCCACGGATGTGATGTTGATGATGCGGCCGTACTTATTGGCACACATATCCGGCCAGGCCTCTTTAATACAGTAAAAGGCAGAGTTGAGGCAGAGCTTCACCTCATAGTCCCATTCCTCGGTGGTAGTTTTGGCAATACTGATACTGTGGCCCATCTGGGCCGCGTTGTTTACGAGGATATTCACGGAGCCGAGTTCTGCCTTTATGGCGGCGAAGGCTCGGGCCACATCGGCCGCGTTGCTCGCATCCATCTGCACAGCCATAGACCTGCGCCCCATAGATCTGATCTCCTCCACGACAGCGAATGCCCCATCCATGTGCTGAAAGCCGGTGACCACAACGTCCGCCCCGTCTCTCGCCAACGCCAGAGCGGCATACTTTCCGATGCCTTTCGGCATTGAAGCGCCTGTTACGAGTGCCAGTCTTCCTTCTAATGGCATCACAACCTCCTACTCTATAGTATTTCTAACCCTCATACCCCAAGAGCCGTGAGAGCGTTTTTCCGGCCTCTGCAACCAGGGGGCCGAACCTGTGGGCAGTCTCACTGGAAAAAAGCACAAATACCTCAATATAGCCTATGGGTACGTTTTTCGGGCCCAGGACGGGCGCAGCCACCACGTTAAGCCCGGGGTTCGCCTGACCGAGGTCTTCCGCGAACCCATCCCGCCTGCACCGGGCAAACTCTTCCAGGAGCCGCTTTCTGTCGAGCCGCTCCGGGTCGCCGTAAAAGTGCAGGTCTTCTTCCGCAAGAAGCTTCTCCTGATCCTCCTCTGAGAGGTAGGCCACGACAGCCTTCCCATGAGCACCGTAGGTAAGAGGAAGACGATGGCCTATCCGCATGGTAAGACCGATATTGCCCTCTCCCTCGTGTTTCGCGGCGACGAACACATGGTTTCCCGCGACGAGCCCCAAGATGGCGGTGCTCTTTGTTTCTCGCGCCAACTCCTTCAGGATGGGCTCCGCCAGGCGCGGCGGGCTCAGGTCGTCAAGCACTTTGCGGGAAAGGGAAATGAGCGCCGGACCAAGGGCGTAGCCTTTGCCGTCGCTGTTCCTCCGTATGAGACCGAATTTTTGGAGAGTCTCGAGAATGGAATAGGCCTTGCTTTTGTGGACACCCGTTTGGGCGCAGATCTCAAGGAGCCCCATGTAAACGGACTCGGTCCGGGAAAGAAGGAAAAGGATGCGTGAAGCCTGCTCAACGGCAGGAACCGTGTAGCGTTCGCTCTCATTCTCTTTCTTCACTTCTCTCATCCCGGTTAGTTCTATGTATAAAACTGTGGTTCTACATGTGAGACCATGCTACTTCGGCGCTTCTCTTCTTGTCAAGGGGAAAATGGAGGGTATCGGTAATTCCCGGGGGAGGGCCAAAAAAAGAGGAGAACCTTCCGTTGAAGGCTCTCCCCGAATCGCGTGCTACCTTAGAGAGGGATACCGGCAGACTTCCTTAAGCTTCAGGAAGCCTATTTCTTTTTCATCTTCTTTCCTTTCTCCATCATCATCTGGCCCTGCTTCTCCATTTCCTTGCCTTTTTCGATCATGGCGGCCCCTTCCCGCTGCATCATCTGGCCCTTCTCAACCATCATTGCGCCGGCAGAAGTCCAATAGTGCTCTACGTCATCCACATTCAGCGGAGGAGTCCTCTCCTGTGCATACGTCACCGCCACGGGACATACCAAAGACATTGCAAACAATACAGCCATTACCAGTAAAGACAATTTCTTCATAACAGTTCCTCCTTAACGTTTTGGTTAGTTTTGTCGTCGCGGATGCCACTCACATCCGATAGCCGCTCAACGCTTTCAGACAGGTGCTCACCTCGCCCTTTTCCCACCTTACTTCCCGGTACCCTAAGCTCCGCATTCATTCTCACATCCAAAGCAAGAAGCGTACCAAATGCCGTCCGCCTTCCATAGACCCCTATTCCGTCACGATTGACGGGCTATTCGCTCATAATCACCCTGGGGAGGTCTTTAGATTCACGTGGGATAACTGCCAGAACTATCCTGAATACAAGACTGATTCTTTTCTGCTATCCTGGATATAAGACAACTGCTTCAGAAGATAGGCTTTTCGAGGAACATTCACAAAACAAAGAGCTGCCGGTTCTCTTTAAGCCAGCGTCTCCGGTTTCTGCAATCCGGCAGGAGGGTCTCAAGATAATTCCAGAACGTCGCTGAATGATTCTTTTCCCGGATGTGGGCAAGTTCGTGGAGGATGACATAGTCGGTTACGGCATCGGGGGCCAAAATGAGCCGCCAACTCAGGGAGACACAGTTGTCCGCCGAGCATGAGCCCAGCCGGTACTGGCCGCTGGTAACCTTCACCGCTTTTGGCCGGAGATTGTATTGCGCCGCGTATTTGCTGACTCTCCAGGCAAACTCCGCTTTGGCCCTTGCCTTGTACCAGCGAACCATTATCTCCCGCAGCTCTCTCGGGGCCGGCATCTGTCCTGCGGTCAGGACCAAGGATCGGCCCGTGAAAGTGACCTCTTCGGTTCCTTTGTTGGAAGGCAAGGTTTCAAGAGGATAGAGAAAACCCAGATAAGGTGCTTTGCCCTGGCAGAGAAGGTCCAGGCACGTGACCCGGCTGCCTTGCCTTTCCCTCTCCTCCAGTTTCCGGGCGATCCAATCCTTCTTGTCGATGAAGAAGCTTTCGATATCTGAAGCCCGCGCTTCATGGGGGACGGAGATGAGAACGGTGCCGTCCTCGCGCAGCCGGAGGGTCATGGTCTTCTTTCTCAGCCTGCTTCTCTTGACCACATACTGCGCCAAAACGTTATATATCCCGCTCCTCACCCATCTCGGGCACGTGAGTGTCGAATCCCAAAGTCTCCTGCACCGCTTTCTCGAAATCGAGGGAAACGCTCTCTTCTCCATGCACTATGAAAACCTCGGGTTTCCCGGAGAAGGCGCCCAGCCATTCGAGAAGTTCCTTCCGGTCGGCATGGGCGGAAAACCCGCCGATCGTGTAGATCCTGGCCCGAACCGCAAGGTCCTCTCCAAGGACATGGACCATCTTTGCCCCATCCACGATAATACGGCCCAGCGTCCCCCTGACCTGAAACCCGGTGAATATGACGCTGCACTCCGGCCGCCACAGGTTATGCTTGAAGTGGTGGCGTATGCGTCCGCCTTCACACATGCCGCTCCCGGCCATAATGATGGCTCCCGACTTGATGCTGTTCAGTTTCTGCGATTCCTCTATGGTCCTGGTGAAATTGATTTTGAGATTGGCATTTCCCTTCAACTGGAAAAAGGTGATATCCTCGGGGTCAAAAAAATCGGTATGGTTGGCGTAGACCTGTGTTGCCTTGTCGGCAAGAGGGCTGTCGATATAGACTTCGATATTCCGGAGCTTCCCTTCCCGGGTCAGTTTATTGAGCATAAAGAGGATATCCTGGGTGCGCCCGACCGCGAAAGCGGGTATGAGCACGTTGCCCCCCCGTTTGAAGGTGGTGCGTATGGCATCGGCGAATTCCTCGATGCTCTCCTCGTGCCCCTTGTGGAGCCTGTTGCCGTAAGTCGATTCGCAGACAACGTAGTCGGCGGGCCCGGGGTGCTGCGGGTCCCTCACCAACGGGTTTCCCCGTTTTCCCAAATCACCTGAAAAGACTATCTTCTTCTCTTTGCCCCCACTGGGATACCAGAGTTCGAGGGAACCTGACCCCAGTATGTGGCCGGCATCGATAAAACGGTACTTCAGCCCAGCAGGCAAGTCATGGATGGCCCCGTAGGCGACCTTGTCGAAGAAGGGGATTGCAGCTTCCACGTCTTCCGACCGGTACAAGGGCTCAAAGACCTCATCTTTGCCCTGTCTCAAGGACTTCTTGGTGAGCCATTCGGCGTCCTTCTCCTGGATGTGGGCCGAATCAAAGAGCATAATCTCGGCCAGGTCGGCTGTGGCGCTTGTAGTTATTATCCTCCCGCCGAATCCTTCTGCAACGAGCTTCGGTATGAGGCCTGAATGGTCAATGTGCGCATGGGTCAGGAAGAGGTAGCTGATCCGTTCGGGCTGGAAGAGGAAAGGGCTCCTGTTCACCTCGTCGGCCTGCTTGCCCTGATACATACCGCAGTCCACAAGGACCTCCATATCTTTCAGAGTCAGATGGTAGCATGAACCCGTTACCCGCCGTGCTGCACCAAGAAAGCGTATCTTCATCAGGTTGTCTCCTTTATGGTCTGTTCGGTTGATTATATACATCGGCCGGCGGCTGATACAAGCCGATATTTCAAAAGACCTGACAGATAAGGAGGGCCTGTGTGAACCTGCTCCCTTTTCGTTACCTCATCGGGAGCACACTCCTCTTTCTGTTGCTTCTCTTCACGGGCGACGTGAAGGTGAAAAGAAAGGGGCTGGCGAAGAGGGCTTGAGACCGCAAAGACTATGGCAGTGAGGGGCGAACCTGATATAATAAGTTCAGGGAGGATTGACGAATGATACGAGCGAAACTCTGGTTCCGGTGCGCTGCCATGCACGACCCGGTGACGCCGATGGTGGCACAGCCTGCTCTCGTTGGATGGGAGGCGAAGAAGCGGCGGGTCGATCTCACCATAGAACGGGCTTTCACTGGTGAAGAGCTGGTGAAGCGGATGAAGGGATGGGTCACCACGGACCCCAACAAAGTGGCCGACGTGGTAAAGCGGTACGGCAAGCTGAAAGTCCTGGACGACAGGGAGCTGGTCATCGAGTTCGAGAAAGAGGAAGATTTCGAGATGCTCGACAGGGCCATCCGTGAAACCTTCGAAGGCGAGGTGGACATCGAGAAGGTCGGCAAGTAGCTCTGCCGACCCCTTCCTCAGGGCTCAGCCTGCTCTTCATATTCCGGCACGACGATGCCCCGTCGGACCATAATGTCGTATATGATCCTCGTTCGTTTCTCCACGTAGCGCGATTCGCTGTCCGCCTTGTATCTCCTCGGATTGGGCAAAACCGCTGCGAGACGGGCAGCTTCCTCCGGCCCCAGGTCCGAAGAAGACTTCCCGAAATAACGCAATGATGCCGCCTCTGCCCCGAAGACCCCCTCGCCCCACTCCACGAGGTTAAGGTAGAGTTCAAGGATTCTGCGCTTGGTGAGGGTTCGTTCCATGCGCCAGGTGATGATGGCCTCCTTAACCTTTCTCAGAGGATTCTTGGCCGGCGAGAGGTAGAGGTTCTTTGCAAGCTGCTGGCTTATGGTGCTGCCGCCGAATTTGAATTTACGCTGCTCCAGGTCTTTCTCCAGGGCTTTCTGGATGGCATCTATATCGAACCCCCGGTGCGACCAGAACTTGTCATCCTCCGCGATGAGGACCGCCTTCATGAGGTAAGGAGACATCCGGCCAAGGGGAACCCACTGTTTCTGTATCTTCAGCTTCTTCCCCTTCTCCTTCCATTCCCTCTCCCGGTATTCCATGAACGCCGTTTTGTTCGGGTTTTCCTTCTTCAGCTTCGAGATGTCCGGAACAACCATGTAGTAGGCGGCTGCTGCCGCAACAAGAAGAAGCAGAAGAAGAAGGATGAACCTGAAGACTCTTGGGGAACGGGTTTTGGCCTTTCTTTTCATCGTCTTTCACAGATGCGAGACGGTTTGCGGCAATTTCCATTAGCATACCGGAATACCCGGTGAAAGACAAGGCACGCCCGGGCTACACCAGGACCGATGCGCTTCCAATGCGTGGGCAAAGCGTTTATAATAACTCCCGTGGAACGCTTTCTCTCGCTATTAGCAAAGTGTGAAATATGCCCCCGGAGATGCCGTGCAGACAGGCTCCAGGGTGAGCGCGGCTATTGCGGAGTAGGTGATGGTCCGGTCATTGCACATTACGGCCCCCATTTTGGAGAGGAGCCCCCGATTTCAGGGTCCAACGGCTCGGGGAACATCTTCTTTTCCTCCTGCAACCTCAGGTGCGTCTACTGCCAGAACTACCAGATAAGCCATACGAACCGCGGCAGGCCTTTGAACGTGGATGGCCTCATGGATCTCTTCTTCGAACTTGCAGAAAAGGGTGTCCACAATATCAACCTCGTGAGCCCCACCCCATACGCCCCGTTTGTGGCGGCGGCTATAGAGAAGGCAAGAAGACGGGGCTTTACACTCCCTTTCGTCTACAACACCCACGCCTACGAGACCGTTGAGACACTCCACCTCCTCGACGGGCTTGTGGACATCTACCTCCCCGACTTCAAGTATTGGGGTGGCCGGGTTGCGGGAATGCTCTCCCATGCCCCCGACTATCCCGAAGCGGCCCGCGCCTCAATCGCCGAGATGAAGCGGCAGGTGGGGAATCTTTGCGTCGAAAATGGTATCGCCCGAAGGGGGCTTCTCGTGAGACACCTCGTGCTGCCTGGGAATCTGGCCGGCTCCAGGCATGTGATGGAATGGATTTCGGAAACCCTGGGGAACGAAACGTTCCTGAGTCTCATGTCGCAGTACCAGCCACTCCACAGGGCAGACGATTTCATCGTCCTCACCAGGAACTTGAGGCTTAAGGAATATGAATCCCTCCTGGCCCTGGTCACGGACATGGGCTTCGAGAGCGTCTTCGTGCAGGATTTGGAGAGCGCCCCCCTCTTCGTGCCCGATTTCGATAAACCAGAGCCCTTTGCGCAGGGGGAGTCGAAGGAACCATGACGAGTTTCCCCTGTGAGCAAAACAAGCGGTGCCCGCAAGACGCCAGGATGGGTTTGATGGATTTAGGGAGGAAGAATGAGGCAATGAGAGCTGACGGCTTTAGAATAAGGACCGATGGCTACGGGCCGTCCTACGCAAACACGCTCATTCCGCTCCAGCGGCTCCATTCGCTCGCGTGCAGTTACCGGGGCTCACGTCGCCCCCTCCCCCAGCAAAAGCTGTCGGAGCCTCCCCTTCCCGCCCACCGTGTGGGCTGGTGGGGAGACCGAGCTTCCTCGCCTCCCGACGGTTTGCTTAAGGACAACCCTCCGCCATCATCCCAAACCAGGAATAAGAATTACCGCGAGCGAAGCGAGCCTGCACCCGGAGTTGCCAGGATGGGTTTGATGGATTTCGAGGCTGCTAGGAAGTCAGGAACCGGAGGCG
>CAYOYU010000123.1:12067-15047 GCA_964408265.1 uncultured Syntrophorhabdaceae bacterium | reverse complement strand
CAATCCCTCTCATTCTTTACCTTAAGGTGGTCAGTATGTCTATGCCCATCTACTCGTTTTCGCCGGGATTCCCTTGCCCTCTCCAGAATGCCTGTGATAAAAGAAACCTATAGTCCGCACGGAGAGCATCCCGGCCTTGTGGCACAACCGCTGGCCTTGTTAATCTTGCCCACCCGGAGGCATTCATGGGTACTACCGCTTCACGCCTGCTTCTGCTTCTCATGCTCATCCTTCTCACGGCGTGCTCCGGCACTTCCCGTACCGATGTTGTCCAGTCCCGCATCAATGCCGTAGAGAACAATCTCCTGCCGGCCGTTGTTCAGAGAGGGAGCGAGCCCGCAGGGATAATTCTTCCGATTTTATTCAGCCCATGAGCGGTCCGCTATCGGGCAATGCGGCAAAGGCGCACGACCTTGACGGCACGACGATACCGGGCGGCTGGTATGTCTATCCGGAGCTCATCGCGGCAGGTCTGTGGACCACTCCGTCCGATCTTGCCCGTCTCATTGTCGAAGTCCAGAAGGCGTCATCCAGAGATCAGGGCGCAGTCCTCACCCGGCAGACGGCAGTCAAGATCCTCACAAGACAACCGAACTCGAAGATGGGGCTCGGGTTTAATTTGATGGACGGCAATGGAGGCCTATTGTTCAACCATGCGGGCGCAAACGTAGGCTACAAGGGGTTTCTTGGCGGTTATACGGCTAGCGGCGCGGTGGTGATGACAAACGGCGATAACGGGATCGCTCTTGCCTATGAGGTACTCCGCAGCGTCGCACGAGTTTACGGCTGGCCCGATTTCGCCCTTAAAGCCATAGACCTTTTTGATGTCTCCCTTCCGGTCCTCGAGGCCTATGCGGGCAATTACAGCCAAACAGGCGGTAACATGGGATTCCAGGTCTATATGTCGGGGGTCGGTTTGATGATGAGGTTCGATAGGGCCGAACGTCTCGATATGTATCCCATTGCCAAGGACATCTTCTTGCTGGCGGGGCTCGTTCAGGGAACGGTCACATTTTCAAGGGACGCCTCAGGAAATATAACGGGCTTCACTGCCACGACGGGCGACGGAACGTTTGTGGCCAAAAGATAGATCCCGTATTTTTCTTAAGAAATTGTGCAATTTGCCGTTAACATGATAATAGATGCTTCTTCCGGTCAGAGGGGATTATGCTTAAGACCTCCACGCAGGCACTCAGGCGTCGGTAAAGATTAACCGGAACGAATTGTGTTCGAGTATCATTGAACTAAACCCATTGATGGAACTGAAATAAGGCGGACATAGAAAAAAAGGGGGACCATCTTGAAGAGGGACAAAGATCCGTCTAGAGCTAGCAGTGATATCTCTTCCGGCTTTGGAAGTCCGCAGGATATGTACCCGATCATCTCGGCAATATTCGACAAGGCTTTCCCCATCATTCTGACATTTGCGCTTATGGGTGTCGCAGCATCCTTGTATCGTACCCTCTCCTCTGACGGCTGGACTTCAGCGTTCTTCCTGCATACCGGATTATACGTGATAGCCTTTCTGACATTTATATTTCGTCGACGTATGTCTGTGCCCGTTGCTTTTTCCGGTATGCTCGCCATCGGGTATGGGATCGCCATTCAGTCTCTTCTCTCGGTGGGCCTTGGAGGTGTAGGTGTAGTCAGTCTTGCGGTGCTCTGCGCCTATGCCGGCATCTTTCTCGGCGGGAGGGCCGGGCTGATCAGCCTCTTGACGGGAATAACAATTATCAGCCTTGCAGGGGGCGCGGTCTGCTCAGGCCTTGTAAGGGTGAAATCCGGCATGTCCCAATATCTTCTATCCCCTACCAGCTGGATAATACATTTGTCCGTGTATCTGCTCTACCTGACGCCCCTCATTGTAGCGGTAAACGGTCTGCAGAAGAGATTGGTGGCTTCCGTACACGGGCTGAAGGCAAACAACCTGGAACTCGAGGCTGCAATATCCAGGAAGAATGAGAGCGAGGAGGCTTTGCGTGAGAGCGAAGCCAGGCTTCGGCAGGTCATCGACCTTGTCCCCCATTTCATCTTTGCAAAGGACCGGAACGGCCGCTTCATCCTTGCAAACAAGGCCGTGGCTGACGCTTTCGGAACGACGGTGGAGAACCTTACGGGCAAGACAGATGCCGACTTCAATCCGATTGAGGAAGAGGTTGACCATTTTGTGGCCGACGACCTGAAGGTGATCAACAGCAATATGACCATGGAGATCCCCGAGGAAACCGTTACGGACGTAACGGGAAATGTCCGGATTCTCAACACCATAAAGATCCCTTTCAAGCTCTCATCTACCGGCGCCGATGCGGTGTTGGGAGTGTCGACAGACATTACCGGTCGGAAGAAGGCGGAAGAGGCTTCGAAAGAAAATGCGAAGAAGTATAGGGAACTCGCTAATTCCCTTCCCCAAGCGGTGGCTGAATTCGATGAAAGCGGAAATATGACCTTCGGAAATGTGAATGGCTTCAAGATGTTCGGCTACGGGAGTGATGAATTCGAAGCGGGAGAAATGAATATCTTCCGGATGATTGCACCCGAAGACCTGCCGAGGGCAAGAGAAAGCATCGGAAGGATAATGCGCGGAGAGGGAGGCTTGGCTAACCACGAGTACACTGCCGTAAGAAAGGATGGCACCACCTTTCCCGCTCTTGTTTACACGAACCCCGTTATCCAATGCGACAAAACGGTAGGCATGAGATCAATACTGGTAGACATGACTGAACGGAAGCAGATCGAGCGGGTTTTACTGGAATCCGAGGCCAAGTACCGGGGTGTCATAGAGAGTTCGTACGTCGGGTTTTACGTTGCCCACGACAATTTCTTTAGCTTCGCCAATGAAAGGTTCTGCGAAATCTCCGGGTATTCCCGGGAGGAGATTATAGGCAAGCTGAGGCTTTTGGACCTCGTAATCCTTGACGACAGAGCGTCGGTAGCGGATAAATTGGCGCAGATTACTTCAGGGGCAATGGATCATGTTGAC
>CAYOYU010000123.1:4958-12057 GCA_964408265.1 uncultured Syntrophorhabdaceae bacterium | reverse complement strand
CCGAGTCACTTCGCCTTCCAGGGCGCTCGCCTCGCCTTCAGCAACGGCATCACCTTCAGTGGCGAACGCGCGGTCGCGGGGACCATTATTGATGTTACCCGGGAGAAACACCTGGAGTCTAAACTCCGCCAGGCACAAAAAATGGAGGCTATCGGGCAGCTCGCGGGCGGTATCGCCCATGATTTCAACAACATCCTCACCGCGCTTGTGGGTTACGGAAGCCTCCTGCAGATGAAGATGGCGGAAGGGGATCCGCTAAGAGTCTATGCAAATCACATTCTTTCCGCTTCCAGGAAGGCATCGGGTCTCACAAAGAGCCTTCTCGCCTTCAGCAGGGAGCAGGCGGTTGATCTCGAGCAGATGAACATGAACGACATAATTCTCGGCACGGAGAAGCTATTGAGGCGTCTGCTCACAGAGGACATACTATTCAACATCAACCTCACTTCCGAAGACGTAACCATCATGGCAAATGCAACCCAGATCGACCAGATCCTGTTCAACCTTGTGGCGAACGCGAGAGACTCTATGCCCGAAGGAGGGGTCTTGCATGTTGAAACCAAGGCAGTCACCATTGACAGCGATTTCGTCATGGTTCACGGGTTCGGCAAAACGGGCGGGTATGCGCTCCTGAGCGTATCCGATACGGGCACCGGCATGGACAAGGCCACAAAGGAAAAGATATTCGATCCCTTCTTTACGACCAAGGAAGTGGGAAAAGGAACCGGTCTCGGCCTCTTTACGGTCTACGGCATCGTTAAGCAGCATGGCGGGTACATAGTCGCATATAGTGAAGTCAATGCAGGGACCACGTTCCACGTCTATCTGCCCCTGGTGCAGAGAGAGTCGGAAAAGGTGGAATGCCTGCCCTTTGTGCCCACAGGAGGGGGAGAGACGATCCTAGTCGCAGAAGATGAAGAAGAGGTGCGGCAGCTTATCAGGGAGGTTCTCGATATGTACGGATACAAGGTGATCGAAGCCGTGGACGGTCAGGAGGCAGTGGAGAAGTTCAGAACTCATGAGTCTGTGGATCTGGTCATCGTTGATTCGGTTATGCCAAGGAAGAATGGAAGAGCGGCCTATGACGAGATCCTCAAAGCGGATCCTCGCGTGAAGGTTCTCTTTATGAGCGGCCACACCCGGGATATAGTGCTGGACAGGGGGATTGCGGAAAAGGAGTTTGACTTTATCGCGAAACCCTTGTCTCCGAACGAATTGCTTCGCACGGTGAGAACAATACTGGACAACCACTGATCTGTCTCCCCACATTCCGGGTTCGGAAAAGGACGGGTGGGTTCGGCGGCGGAGATCTTCCTGGAAGGCGGAACCTGGTTTCCCGGTTGAACAGTTCTATTCCAAGTGATAATCAATAGGGAAGATGGCGTGCAAGCCGGACACGGCATCGGACCCGATGAAGTTCGTTGCAATCAAAACGGAAACGAGGAGGAAAGGCAGGTGATCATGGACAATTCAGTTTTTGGGGTGCCGAGCGAAGAACGATATTTTGAGGACTATGTTCCCGGCTCTGTATATACCTTCGGCTCTCTTTTGGTGACGCAGGAGGAGATGATCGCCTTTGCCAAGCGCTATGACCCACAGGTCTTCCACACAGACCCGGAAGCTGCCGGGAAGACTCACTTCGGTGCACTCATCGCAAGCGGGTGGCTTACCGGGGCGCTGGCCATGCGGATTCTCGTCGATCACTACCTGCCCCACGGAGCGAGTCTCGGGTCGCCCGGCATCGACGAGGTACGCTGGCTCACTCCGGTTCACGCAGGTGATGAAATCTCCGTGCGGGTCAGGGTGGTGAGCGCAAGACGGTCCCAGTCGAGACCGGATCGCGGCGTGATTCACGGCTTCATCGAAGTGTTGAATCAAAATGGAGAAGTGGTAATGACCTGGAAGGGGATGGGGATCATGCTCTGCCGGGACAGGACAGAATGATCTCATCTTCAGGCGCGAGGCATACGGGTCCCGAGTAGGTCGAAGAAAGTGGCATCCACCCCCGCGTAGGGTGGAGAACCGATGCGGTTCCTGCCTTACAGACGTACCAGTCCATCGCATGTCCATCTACCCTTTCCATGCGTCCCGCCACTCACGCCGGTATTTTTGCCCATGTTGCGAAGCCACCGGGGCAAAGCGGACAAACGTGGTTGCCTGACCTGTTTTGCCTCGGCAACCATTTGAAACGGTCGCGCCGAGAGGCTAATTTCTTGACTTCGGCCGGCCAGTCGGTAATAATTTATCCATTTAGCTCCATCTTGCACCACTTGGTCCACCGTATCACCGCATTATCGCACCGTTCAGGTTTTAGATCGAGAGGTCGGGAAGCATTATGGACAATACCCAAGCATCAATTATCAAATGCCAATACCCAAATCCCAATTTCCAAATAATGACCGAATACCCGGTAGTCAATGTCCCAAAGGAGGGCATGAGCCTTGGCGGGCATGTCACCCGGGTGGTCATTGGAAACTTGGCCTCGGAACTCGTTTAGGATTTAGCGTTTAGTGCTTCGGATTTAGTGCTTAGTGCTTGATCTTCACTGAGGAGGTACGAATGGCTCAGATTGCGAATCAGAAGTTCCTGAAGATCCCCATCGGCTATATCATCATCGAACCCCAGATCAGATCAGCAATCGATATGAAGAGTCCGACTTCTTTGGCCCTCATCGATTCCGTCAAACTCTACGGTATCCTGGAGCCCCTGATTGTCTCTGCAGTAGAGACGGATATGTATAAGCTCATCTGTGGAGAGAGGAGGTTCTGGGCTGCTGATGCAGCAGGACTCACGGAAGTACCCGTCATCATCCTCCCTGCAAATACCCCGGAGTCAGAGATCATGGCACTTCAGCTTACAGAGAACCTCCAGAGAGAAGACCTGAACGCCATCGACCTCGCCCGCGGCGTCATGAAGTATCTGGCAGTGAAAAAAGTGGTGTCCAAGGATGCGGACGTGGAGGGAGCACTGAAGGTGTTGGCAAACTATGACCGACGTCCCGAGGACCTCTCGACAGGGGTTGCCGAAATAATTTCGGCAATTTCACGAATCACCGGAAAGTCAACAAGGACGCTGTTCAACGCATTGTCGACCTTAAAACTCGGCAATGAAATTCAGGGGGCAATTAAGGCCGGTACTATCCTGCCTACCCTGGGCTATGTGCTTGCGGCAAACATGGATTCTCCTGCCTTCAAGAAGGCTTGCACCTTAGCCCTCGCAGGCGAGACAACAGTGAAGGAGCTTGAAAAACTATTCGCCTCAGCCAAAGCGGCACCCCCTCAGACAAAGCCCCCTGCCCTGAACTTCACCCGCCAGCGTCAGGCCCTTCAGAACTGGCGCACCGTCATCGAGAAGGACTACACCAAATACGGGCAGGAGGAGTTGCAGGGATTGATCGATGATTTGGAGGCGCTGACGGCCTTCGTGAAGGGGAAGATGGGGGGAGGCAGCGTATAGCGTGGAGCGTAGAGTGAAGAGGGACGAGCACGATGTGGTGCGTGGAGACTTGCCGGGATTGGAGACGGATGTAAGGAGAGACGGCTTATGACCTTTGCAGGGAGCGTTATTTACTTTCTTATGGACGTCCCCAGGGTGAAATAGGGTCAGCCCTTGACATTAGAATATCCATCATGATAGCCTCATGAAATCAGCCGATACTCTAATGAAAATGAGGTGATCTGACTTGGCCCGCCCCTTGCGCATCCAGTATGAACATGCCTTCTATCATATTACCGGGAGAGGAAACGACAGGAAGAAGGTCTTCTCCAGCAAGGCTGATTATGACAGATTCAAGGAATACCTGAAAGAAGCGCAGAACAGATTCGGATTTATTCTCCATGCCTACGTCCTCATGGGTAATCATTACCACCTGATAGGAGAAACACCGGGAGCCAACCTCAGTGCAATCATGCATTCCGTGAACGGTGCCTACACCACCTACTTCAACAAAAGGAGAAAAAGAAGCGGCCACCTCTTCCAGGGAAGATACAAAGCAATCCTCATAGACTCCGACAGCTATCTTCTCGAACTCTCACGCTACATCCACCTCAACCCTGTGAAGGCCGGCATGGTGGAGAAACCCGAGGACTATCCGTTCAGCAGTTATGCATCGTACATCTTCCCCGATAAAGAGGACATCGTCTCACGAGACCTCATCTGGAATATGACCTCCCCCGAAAATGCGCCTGCGCTCTACAAAACTTTTGTGGAAGAGGCACTCACTGTTGACAGGACTCCTTTCAAGGAACTCTATGGCGGTATGATCCTCGGAAAGAAGCAGTTCATCAAAGATGCGCTCTCCCTGCTTGACGGCGACTTGCTCCGGAAAGACGATACTTCCTGCCGGAGATCGCTGGCCACTTCGCTTTCCCTGGAAGGGATAGCAGAGACAATATGTCGTACCTTCCATGTCTCTACGGAAGAGGTGACCACCCGGAAAGGAACATACCGGAATCTTGCCCTTTATATTGCAAGGAAACAGACAGGTTTTATGAATCGGGAAATCGGACAATTCTTCGGCAACATCAGCCATTCTGCAGTGGCGAAAGTATGCTCCCGTTTTGAGGATGCAATGAGAGAAGATACTGCTTTGCGGGAGCAAGTGGAAACCACAATGCGGGCTATTTCAACTGTCAAGGGCTGACCCTTATCAGCTTTACAAGCCGGTGGATGGGCGGTCCATCTGACCCACGAACCGATCACGTGATGGTACCGACCCTTCGCGCCTTGACCGAACCGACAACCCGCACAACTCACCAATCTCACGGCCTGCCTGATTCTTCTTCTCCTGTCTTTTCGAATCATGCATAATAGTACGAGGTCTTGTTTCTTTTGCATCGGTTCACCGTGACATAGGGTGAATTCACCTCGAGAAGGAGAGAACTATTATGAAAGCACGCACAGTTGCACGGCTTATCGCCATATCGGCTGCTTTGGCAATCACCATTACCTTTGCCGCGGTTTGGGCTTACGCAGATTTGATTGATAACGGAGACGGTACGATTACCGATACCGGTAGCCGGCTGGTCTGGTTGAAGAATGCCAATAATTTTGGTTTGCAGTACTTTGAAGCCGCCACGCAGAAAGCTCAGGGAGTCGGAAGCCAGTGGCGGCTTCCGACAAAAGAGGAACTGGTGGCCAGGGCTGCCGATACGTCAGTTTTTGCAAACGTCCAGAAAGGCTCGTATGCGTACTATTGGACGAGCAATGTCTTTGTCTTTAACTACACCCTTCCGGGTTCATTGATACCCAGCAGCGGTTACGCCGTCACAACCGTGAGAATGAGTGATGGTGCCACGAGCAGTGCCGCTGCGGGTACCCCGTCTCCGGGCGCTACCTCCACTTTTTTCGGTTGCTACGTCTGGCCTGTCCGCAATAAGTAGCAGCGGGGTCATGGGGTCCGGTCTTGAAATGTCAGGTCTCCGGCCGGAGCGAATTTTGATGGATTTGCCACCCGCGATGCACGTACTGGCCATCGATCTCTGTCCGGGGCGCGCGGGTCCCCGGCTAAGACAGTTCTCGGCAATTAAGCTTGGGCGGTGCCGCCGCCCGGAGGTGTACCATGGTGTACATCGAGGACCGCGCGGCCCCGAAAGCGACAAAGTTTGCCGCAAAATACCCCTTCGGGGCCTGTCCTCTCGCAGAGGGGGCACAGGCGCGCTCCGGCCTCGTGGTATAGCCGCAAAAAAGCCGAGGGACTTTGAAAGCCCTCGGCTTTTTTGCGGAGAATAAACAAACCCTACGCCGGCAAAAACAACTCCCCAGCCAGTCTATTCAACATATGTGTCCCCTTCACCTCAGTCTCGAAAAGAGGAAGGACCGCTCTGACCTGGTCGCCGAAGATGTCCCATATCTCGGCCATGTGCTCGTCCTGCATGGCCACGCGGTTGCGGACAAACTCCACGGACTCCAGGTCCACCTGTCTTTTGTCGATCACGCCGTTGACGATAACTCCTCCCACAGGGATGCCGAACTCGTAAAACCAGTTGATGAACCTTGTGATAACCGCAATGGGGAGGCTCTCCGGGAGGGTAACGAAGAAGAACGAGGTCAGTTCCTTGTCGGTGAGAAGGGTCTGGGCCCTCGCCATCCGATCCTTGAACCCCAAAAGGTAATCAAGAAGCGGGTCTTTCTCCTCCTTTTTCGTGAAAGAGAGCAGTTGGCGGAGCGAAGTTGCCTCTTCCCTGCTTTTGAGCATCTTGTCCACCCAGAGGGAATAGACCTTCGACATGCCCAGAAGACGCCTGGCGTTCGCAGTCGGCGCCGTGTCGAAGACGTAGAAGTCATACTCGTCG
Source organism: uncultured Syntrophorhabdaceae bacterium (assembly GCA_964408265.1). GTDB lineage: Bacteria > Desulfobacterota > Syntrophorhabdia > Syntrophorhabdales > Syntrophorhabdaceae > CAYOYU01. The sequence continues at coordinate 5,764 of CAYOYU010000123.1, read as the reverse complement.
GCGAACATGATATCCGTCATGTTCTCGAACATGGCAGACTCCTCGAAAGCCGGGTTCATCGTTGCCGACTCCACGAATTCGTCGGCCTTTGTGGTGAGGTCTGCGAATTTCAGGAACCAGTTTATCTTTTCGCGGATCTCCTGCTTTGACCGCTCGACGGTATCGCGGGTATCAATCTCGAAGGCGAAGCACTTTTCCTCGTCACAAACGACGGCGGCCTTGCCGAAGACATCCTTTTCCAGAAGGTTGGAGAGGCTGTGAACGGGATTGGTGGAGGCCAGGAGGGTTTTCTTGCCCTGTCTTGCAGCCCAGAGGGCCGCGGTACCGGCCATAACCGTCTTGCCCACGCCGCCTTTTCCTCCGAAAAATATGTACTTCAGGTTCGGATGTTCCTTCATATATCTCGTCATGTTAATAGAAACTTGATTCATCCTGAGGCTCCTTCTAATCGAACAGTTAGAAATCTCCAAACATACCCTTGGCGAGCTTCTCGATCATCGCCAGGCCCGTCACATCCCGCTCCATCTCGGGCACCCACGCGTGGATCTGCCCCTTGAACACCTCGTCGATGACCTTCAGGTAATGGTCCTGCATGGAGAGTCGATTCACAAGATACTCGGGGATATTCTGATGCTTCAGCTCGGCGGGCAGGACGCGATTGACTATATAGCCGCTCAAAGGGACGTCGAATTTTGCGAAAAGACCCGCAGCTTTCACCGTGTCATCGATGATCATCTGCTCCGGCGTGATGACAAAGAAAAACGCCGTCTTCTCCTTGTCGGTGAGGATGCCGGAAGACTTGTTGA
>CAYOYU010000123.1:4573-4948 GCA_964408265.1 uncultured Syntrophorhabdaceae bacterium | reverse complement strand
GATCCTCTCCTTGATGTAGAGGAGTTCGTTGAGAATGGCGTCCTCGTCGATCTCTTTCTCGCGCTGCATGATGGCAGCGACCTGGTCATACTCTCGCATCTGCTGCCTGAGGCTGGTGATCTTGTCTATCCAGGCGTCGTAGACCGATGCCATGCTCAGATAGTAGAGGGCATGTCCCAGTGGCACGAGATCGTATATATAATAGTCATAACCCCCACGTACAACTATATCGACCACTTCATCGAATATAGCGCTCTCCTCCATGGCAGGCTCGGCTGCCGCGGCCTGAATGTAGCTCTCGATCTCTTCGGGTATCTTGTCGAGCCCGTACATATCGAGAATCTTCTTCCGTATCTCCCCCTGATACTCCTTGAC
>CAYOYU010000123.1:0-4563 GCA_964408265.1 uncultured Syntrophorhabdaceae bacterium | reverse complement strand
GTCTGCATCGATCTCCTGCGCATAGAGGTTAGGCATAATCTCTGTAGGCCCTTTCCCGAAAATATCCTTCTTGAAGATATCGCTCAGGGAAGCCTGCGGATCCACGGAAAAAACGAGCACCTTCTTGCCTTTCTTCGCAAGGTAATAGGCGGTCGCTGCGGAGAAAGTAGTCTTGCCGAGCCCTCCTTTTCCGCCGAACATGATGTAATGACGATTCGGGTGTTCTTCAAATATGGTAGTGAGAGAAATGGTAACCACCTCCTATGAGAATATGTTGCTCCTGTTGCGACAGCAATCCGTGGTTATGCCAGGGCATCGGTAAGGTCCTTTTCCCTCAGCATGCGGCGCTTCCACGTAGATATCTGCGGCACCACATAGGGCAATAAACGCAATGAATAGTACGGGGGCAGAATGGGCACGCCGAGCATATCCCCCATGGTTATGAGGATAAAGAGGTGCTCCATGCTTGCCCGCGTCTTCAGCGCGAACCGGGCCGAGTCGTGGGCAGCCACGCCGTAGACAAATTCCTTGATCGCCCCGAAAAACCCACCTTTCTTCTTTTCTTTTTCCGCCATGCTTAGTTCCTCTCTTTCTTTTTATGCCTTTGCTGCAGCTCCTGCCAGCTTGAGACTTCTGTACCTCTGCAATGCCTTAAAGCCTTCCCAGCCGAGAATAAGGGCCGCTACGACGAGGAAGAGCCCTACAAGACCCATCAGCGTATTGCCGACAAGATCCTGTCCCTTCACCGCCCCTGACAAGACCTTCTGGAGAAGGCTGATGGACGTGTAGACGAGGGCTGCGATAGTGGTGATGAACATGAAAATCATGGGATAGAAAGCCCATGCCGCCGATTTGCCTTCAGACATGAGCCAGGCCGTCACGAGGAGAAGGGCCAGAGAAGCCATCAACTGGTTCGCACCGCCGAAAAGGACCCAGAGGTACTGCCACCATCCCGTCATAACCAGGATGATGCCGAGGATGCTGGCTACGAAGGTTCCTACGTGGGGATTTCTGAAGACCGGGCTTACGTCGCTCAGGAGTTCCGATGTGGCCACCCTCATGAACCTGACGACAAGCTGCATGATGGTAACAGCCAGGACGACCATCATAACGCTGCCGTATGACCTGCCCAGGGTGGCGGGCAGCACGACCGCTCCCAGGAATTTGGCCATGACCGCGGCCAAGACGACGCCGGGACCCTTGGCGATTGCTGCCCCGTATTCTGCTGAGGAGAGGGTTCCTGCGATGATAAGGGCGAATATGGCGAGCATCATCTCTACGAACATGACTCCTCCGCCCACGGGCCGCGCATCGAGTTCATTTTCGAGCTGCCTGGCTGTACCGGAGCTGGAAACGATGCTGTGCCATCCCGAGATAGCCCCGCAGGCGATGGTGACGAACAGGATCGGCCAGATGGGACCGATCTTTATGTTGAAAGCGGTGTAAGCAGGAAGGGAGAAATCGGGATGAAGGACAAATATGCCGATGATCCCCACGAAGAGCCCCAGAAATACAATGTATGATGCCACGTAGTTGATGGGCAGCGCAAAACGCCAGATGGGCAGTACTGCCGCGAAATAGCAGAACAGGAAAGCGGCGATGGCCCAAAAAAGCCTGCTGTTCGCAAGGCTCGCTCCGAGAACCTGGTCCGAAGGAAAGACGGTCCCGAGCCATATGCCCGCCAGGGCGATGACGACGGTAACCACCGTGGTAAGGATGATGTCTTTGCGCCACTTGTATATCATCTGGCCTGCCAGGATGCCGCCTATGGTGAGCAGGAGCCAGGCCATAGGGGCGGCCTTGAGGGTGATGGCGGTGCTTACCACCACATTACCGAAAGCGCCGGCTATGAGAAGGAGATAGAAGTAAATAAATGAGAGAAGGATGATCCTTGCCTTCGGGGAAATGAGCTTGTGGCTCAAGGCGCCGAATGAGGCCCCTTCGTTTCGCATGGCCATCATGGCGCTGGAGTAATCCTGCACCCATCCGATAAATAAGGCACCCATGAGGATCCATGCCAGCGCGGGGAGCCATCCCCACTGGATCGCTATGATGGGCCCGATTATGGGAGCAGCACCGGCGATGGATTTGAACTGATAGCCGAAGAGGACATTCTTGCTTGTGGGCATGAACTCCACCCCATCCATGTACATCTTCGCAGGAGTGGCCCGCTTGGAATCGGCACCAATGACCCTCGAATCGATTCGTTTTGCATAGAAGCGATAGCCGATAAGCGCAACGATAAAGCCCAAAATAAGTACCAATACTGAGTTCATTTTGCCTCCTTATAGCGGATGGTTTTTACGCAACTCTGTATACATACTCATTAGATTCGGGAATCGTATATGTCATTATTCATGTACACTACGTATCATGTCAAGATAAAAATCTTACTTGAATCCCTGCGCTACTGAAGCAAGAATTGGAAGAGGTGCCGGGCTTCCGTCGTAACCCCGATGGCTTTACCTGCGAGGATAGGCAGCTACCACCAGGATAAAGATATCGCCTGACCCGGTGTTTCTCAGCCAGTGGGGATCGCCGGCGGGCAGCCAGATGGAATCCCCTTCCTTCACTTCGCGTTCCTCCTTGCCCACACCCATGACCCCAGTGCCTGAAAGCAGGATGTAGATCTCCTCCACGGAATCCACATGTTTTTCAATGACATTTCCGGGGGGCAGGATAGCGTAAGCAAGGAATTCCATGCTTTGAAGAAACTCGCCGGTCATTACCATTCTCGCCACGGCGCCACGATGGGCGATGTAGGTGGTGTCCAGAACCTCAGGGTCATTAAAATTTCTGACGATCATATTTTGTCCTCTCTCCCAAGAATTTACCCGCCCTAATTATGGGTCCCTCGGGAAAGAAAAGTCAACTTACTTTCGCTAGTTACAGGGATAGGCCCTTGCCGTGCCATGATGGCCTCCATTTTCCGGTGCGCACCGTGCAAGACGCCTGCTATTGACCGGCCGTTCTGTGATTATGGTAGAATAGGCGCATGAATAATGTGACCATATCGAAGCGGGCCGGCCTGATTTCTCCTTTCTATGTCATGGAACTGCTTGAAAAAGCCAAGGCGATGGAGGCCAGGGGTATCCATGTAGTGCATATGGAGGTAGGCGAGCCCGATTTTCCCTCACCTTCCCTTGTCAAAGAAGCTGCTATTGAGGCCCTTGCCGGGAACCGGACTTTCTACACCCACAGTCTTGGGCTCAGAGAGCTGAGAGACAGGATTTGCGAATATTACCGCGATGAACAGGGAGTATCGGTGAGCCCGGAAAGGGTCGTGGTCACAAACGGCACGTCCGGCGCATTTCTCCTTCTTTTCGGGGCCCTCCTTGAAAAAGGAGACCTTCTCGCGCTATCAGATCCGGGATATCCCTGCTACAGAAATTTCGGGCTTCTCGTTGATGCACAGATGCTGCCCATTCCGGTATCGGAAGATACGAGATTCGAGGTGACGGCGGAAGCCCTGGGACATCTGGAAAAGCCTCCCAGGCTGCTTGTGATTTCCAACCCCTCCAATCCCACAGGCGTCGTCTACAGGACGGAGACGCTTAAGGGTCTTCACGAGGCGCTCTCTTCACGAGGAGGGCTGCTTGTGGTGGATGAGATTTACGGCGGTCTCGTATACGGGCGAAAGACGACAACGAGCCTTGCCATTTCAGAGGATATAATTGTGGTAAACGGGTTTTCAAAGACCTACGCCATGACCGGATGGAGGCTGGGATGGATGGTCGTGCCCGAGGGGCTTGTGAGGGCCGCTCAGAAGATAGCCCAGAATGTATTCATCTCTCCTCCCTCTCTGTCCCAGTACGCTGCGATTCGTGCCTTTGATGCCCGCGAGGATCTGAGAAGGATGCTCGTGACCTATGAAGAAAGAAGAGACTTTCTGGTCCCTGCCTTGAAAGAATTGGGGTTTGCCATCCCGGTCGAACCGGAAGGCGCCTTCTACGTGTATGCGGATATAGGGAAGTGGGGACTGGACAGTATGGATTTTGCCGAGAGGGCGCTCGCAGAGGCGCATGTGGCGGTGACGCCGGGCTACGACTTCGGAAAATTCAAGGCAGGATCAAGGATACGCTTTTCCTACGCAAACTCCCTGGAGATGCTCAAAGAAGGGTGCCGAAGGCTGGAGGTCTGGTTACAGACCCTGTGATGTGATCAGGGGTGTCTGGACGGTTGCCGGATTTTGATGATTCAACGCAACGAGGGCTTGGAGTGGTTCGCTAAACGGTCCGCTTATCAGATTTGTAGCAGCTTCCCTTGAAACATTTGGCGTATTTCTTCATGTCTGACACGGCTTCGGTGAGCTGGCCGTAGTGAACAAACGTCCGGAGGCCGGTGCCGGTTATGCCGATGGATATTGAAACAGGCGAGAACTGCCGCTTTGTCCCCCGGCGATCTGTTGATTCTATATACCCGCGGTTCCAATCCTCTCTGTCGTAGAATGTGGGAATTATCCGGTCGAAGGCTCCCACGATTTCGGCAGCCGTTTCATCTACGTTGTCCGGATCCACGATGAAGACGAAGTCGTCGCCTCCTATGTGGCCCACAAAGGTGTAC
>CAYOYU010000122.1:4634-15206 GCA_964408265.1 uncultured Syntrophorhabdaceae bacterium | reverse complement strand
AGGTCGGTAACCCTGCGTGTGGCGACATGACCAAGCTCTACCTGAAAATCGAGAACAACCGGATCGTCGATGCCCGGTTCAGGACATTCGGTTGCGCTGCGTCTATTGCGTCGAGCAGCATTACCACGGAACTGATAAAGGGTAAAACTATTCAGGAGGCACTGGAGTTGACAAATCAAAAGGTTGCAGACGCGCTGGGCGGCCTTCCACCCTCGAAAATGCACTGCTCAGTACTCGCTGAAGATGCGCTCAGGGCGGCAATCGAAGATTACAGGGCAAGAAGACGATGAGCGCGCAGGAGATCAGGGTACGGACAGCGGGAAAGACAGAGGCCAGGAATATTACGGCTGAAGTCGCTGCGGCGATAAAGGGAAAGGAAGGGGTGCTTCTTCACGTTTACACGCCCCATACCACCTGTGCTCTCCTCATTAACGAGGCTGCCGATCCGGACGTCATAAGGGACATTCTCGATTCCTTGGAGAGAATAGCACCGAAGGACCACCCCTACCGCCACTTCGAGGGCAATGGTCATGCCCATATAAAATCATCACTCCTCGGCTGCTCCCTCACTATCCCCATTGTGGGTGGAAAACCGCAATTAGGCACCTGGCAGGGTATTTTCCTCATGGAGTTCGACGGACCGAGAGAACGAAGGGTCATCGTTACGGTGACATAATGCTGCAGAGCTCTGCTCATGCAATTTTGGAGGCCCCATGAAAACCGGTAAACTGCCGGCACTCATCATCACCGTGCTTTTTCTCATTATCTTTTCTGTTTCCCTCCATGCGAAAGAAGTGAAGATTACTCCTCCCAAGGAATTCGGGGTCTACGTCATGTCCAACAAAGTCATGAAAAGACTCCTCCCGAACATCGTGTTCGACGACAAAGGGGTGCTCTATGTGGAGATGAACAACCCCCAGCGCTTCCTGTTGAAAGATATAGACTATTTTGTCCTTTACGGTAAACAGGACCTCAAGGTGCTCACCCTCAATCCCATGAATTTTACTGGGCAGTCGCCGCTGGGGAAACCCCGTTTTATCTTTGGCAAAGCAGTGGATCTCGACGTGAAACAGGCCGGTACAGACCTTTATACACTTAAGCCCAAAGGCCTCCTCGGCCGGGGTTACTTCGCTCTCTGGATAAATGACACGGCCTGGGATTTTATCATCGATTGACGGTGGGTGCCCTTCCCCTCCCGGACTTCCATTTTCTGCAGGTTCCGGCAGGGGGATGATCGGACTTGAAACCAGTATACAGGAGGTACTCCATGAAGATACGAAGAATCCCTTTCTTGCTGCTCGGTGGGTTTCTCCTCGCCCTCGCCATGCTACCTTCAGTCGGCACAGCAGAGGTGAGCGTCAACATCGGGGTTTTTGCACCGCCGCCGCCCTACGCAATTCCAGCCCCCCCTCCGGTTGTGGTCATACCGAGAACCTATGTTTACATGGTCCCTGACATCGGCGTGGATATCTTCTTCTACCACGGGTCCTGGTACCGTCCTTTTGAGGGACGCTGGTACAAGGCACGCTCCTATAACGGCCCCTGGGTCTACCTCGCATCGCCGAGGGTGCCCCGCCCCCTGCTCACGCTTCCCCCTCACTACCGAAGCGTACCGCCGGGGCACCAGCGCATACCTTACGGACAGATGAAGAAGAGCTGGTCCCGTTGGGAACGGGAGCGATACTGGGAGAAGGACAGCGGCTGGCACGAAGGTTGGCAGGGACATCCCCAGGGCCGCGGCGATGGAGTCCATGATTACAAGAGAGAAGAGCGGCGCGAGGATTATGATCGCAGGCACGGCGGAGACCGGGGCAGGGGACCCGATGGTCACGGCAGGAAAGACTGAAAGATAGGATGCAAATGCGGACAGGTTTCGGACAAAAGTCACTGAACCGCAGAAACTCGTCGTAAAGACTCCGATCTAATCTGCTATAATACTAAAGAACATGAAGCATTTATTTCTTCTCCTTTCCTTTTTCCTCGCACTTTTTCTGACCAACCCCGGGTACCCACAGGAAAAGCCGTACAAGGAAGGGGAAATTCTCGTAAAATATAAGAGCGGGGTGGCAAGCGAAATCAAATCTGCCATCCGCAACCGTCGCCAGGCACAATTAATCCGCACCTTTCAGCGCATCAACGTCCACCATATGAGACTCCCCCAGGGCACGGACGTGTTGAAGGCAGTAGAGGATTTCAAGTCCGATCCCAACGTGGAGTTCGCGGAGCCCAACTACATCAGGCGACCCTTCCTGATAACTCCAAACGACCAGGCATGGCCGGGGCAGTGGGGTATGGTGAAGGTGGGAATGGCCGACGCCTGGACCATCGGTCAGGGTTCGTCCGCGGTCAAGGTGGCTGTCGTCGATACCGGTGTCGACTATACCCACCCTGAACTTGCCCCCAACATCTGGATCAACCCCGGAGAGATTTCCGGGAACAGCATCGATGACGATGGGAACGGCTATATTGATGATATCCGCGGCTGGAATTTTCTGGAAGGCAACAACAACCCCATGGACACCGAAGGCCATGGCACCCACTTGGCAGGTATTATCGGAGCCATTGGCAACAATAGCGCCGGGGTGGCAGGGATAAACTGGAACATAAACCTTATGCCTCTGCGTTTCATGACTTACAACGCGGGAAGCGTTGATGGGGAATGCGACGCCATTGACTATGCCGCGTCAAGAGGGGCACGGGTCGTCAACGCGAGTTTTGGCGGGTTCAGCTCCGACACGGAACGTGACTGTATTTCAAGCCATCCCGGTCTATTGATCGTAGCGGCCGCAGGAAACTACGGCACCAATATGGACAGCGGCACGAAGATCTATCCTGCCGCCTACGGATTTGACAACATCATCGCTGTTGCAGCTACCGATTCATATGACCACCTCGCCTCTTTTTCAAACTACGGTCACCAGAGCGTCCATATTGCTGCGCCGGGGGTGAACATTACGTCCACCGTTGCCTCGGGATCGTCGAGCCTGGCCGTGGAGGGGGTCATGATCCTGAAAGACAGCTCAGGCACCCAGTACCGCGCGAAAACGGTCAAGCGCGCTGCCCAATTCAACGCAGGAGCGATTACGGGCAGCCTCTATTCATGCACAAACAACGACTGTCAGGGCGCGAACAGCAAGATCGCGTTGATCCGACGCACTGCCCAGGCGGACTACTACACCGATGAGGTAAACGTCACTGCCCAGGTTAATTCCGCCATGGCTGCCGGGGCGATAGCGGTCATAGTCTACGATTTTGCGACCGAGGATAACTCCCTCTACCTGACGAGCCCTTTTCCGGCTTATCTCCAGGGACAGCCCACTCAAGGGGGATCCTGGATACCCGCCATCACCGTGACTTACACCGACGGCCAGTACTTGAAAAGCTGGGCGGGCTCGACCATCTCCCTCGCCTATCCCTATTATATAATGAGCGGCACCTCCATGGCCGCCCCCTTCGTCACCGGAGCAGCAGCTCTCGTCCTGGCCGAGAAACCTGACCTGTCAGTTGCGCAACTGAAAGAGGTGCTCACGCAGTCTGTCGACGTCATCCCGTCCCTTACCGGCAAGGTATCGAGCAACGGACGGCTCAACGTGGCCCGTGCGCTGGAGACGGTCCGGAGACCTCCTTACCAGCTCACACTGGGGGCAGGCTGGAATCTGGTCTCATTCCCGAAGCTCCCCAATAACCCCGCAGGAGTGGAACAGGTATTTCCCTCCACCAATCAGGCCATTCCAAAGATCATATGGGGCTACGACGGCAGCACGAGGCAATGGAAGAAATGGAGACCCAACGACCCCGCAAACAGCATCAGTCTCCTTGAATTCGGGAAGGGCTACTGGATCTATATGGGCCAGGAGGGCTCCATCAATCTATCCGGTTGGTCCACTCCCTCTTCCTATTCCGTTTCCCTCTGTGAGGGATGGAACCTTGCTGCCTACCAGGGGCCGGACCGCGCCCCGCTGGATACGCAATTGAGCACCATAAATAACAAGTGGTCCATGATATGGGGATGGGACGAGGGAGAGTGGAGTGCGCAGGCGGCATCCATCACTCTGCCGCCGACGATCCCGCCACTTTCGAGTTTCTACCAGGGAAAGGCATACTGGATACAGATCAAGCAGGGCATGACCAACGTCCAGTGGAACCAGTAGTAGCAGCCACGGTTCATCCGTCCCCGGCTCTCGCGGGCTCTTTCATTCGAGTCTGATCGCTTTTTCCGGACAGAGTTCCTGGCAACAAAAACAAGTGATACAGGTGTCGGCGTCCACTTTCGGGTAGTCCTTTTCCATGGACAGGGCCTCGACTGTACAGTGGTCGATGCAGGTCCCGCAGCCGCTGCAGAGGTTTCGATCCACCCTGGGGCGTAGCAGGGTGCGACCGTGGAAGAGTTCGCTCATAGCCGGGTTCCCTGCGATAACCTCTCCGCCCAGGGGAGGAAGTTCGAAACCGGGTATTCTCTTCAATTCCCCGATAACGTCGATCTTATCCAGATCGTACTCCCCGAGCCCCAGGTTCCTGGCCTTTTGGAGAAACTTAAGCAAACCGGGTTCGCATCCCATCATATACGCGATAACCGCATCGAGGGCCACGCCGTTGTCCGATGCGAGGATAAGACCGATCTGTCTCAGTTGGCCTGTTGCAGGACCGTTCCCCTCCATGCCTACCACACCGTCCACGATAAAGAGGTCGGGTACCCGAAGGCGAAAAACATCGACCACCATTTCGTGGAACCTCTCGGGACTTCCGGCTGCCTTGTGCAGGAACGCCTTCTGAGCCCCGGGAAGGAAACCGTAACAGTTCTTGATGGCCCCTGTCATGACCGTCAAGCCGTGGGTTTTGAATTTGGGAAGACTGATGACCACATCAGCCTCCGTAACGATCCTCGAGACAGATACGGAAGGGGAAAACTCCGGATTGAAATCGAGCTGGACCGCCTCTGATCCGATGTTCCGGTAATACTTGCCTGCCGCATCAAGGAGGCCCGTTCTTCTGAAGCTTTCCTCGTTGGCCCCGTAGCTGAAAAGGCCCGGATTGTCGCCCACCACGATCTGCGCCGGTCCCATGGTCTCTACTTTTTCGACCACAGCCCTGAGCACCGCAGGGTGGGTCACGATACCCTCATCTTTATCGGAAGACCGAAGGACGTTGGGTTTTATGAAGATCACTTTCCCCTTGCAGTCAACGGGAAAGAGTTCGAAAGCCCTCTCCACTGCCGGCCGGATCGCATCGTACCCGGCAGGCTGAATCATCACCCTCTGCCGCTCACCCCGGGAGTTCATTTTCCTTCTCGCTGTCAGTCGCGCCGATACGGTCATAGAGGTTCTTCCTGCTTATACCGAGGAGCCGGGCCGCCTTGCTCTTGTTGCCGCCCACCGACTGCAAAACTCTCTGAATATACTCCTCTTCCATCCTGGCAAGACTCAGAATCCTGCCCCCTGTGGCAGCTTTTTCGGAATCTTTGAACCTGGGCACGGTGTGGAGCAATCTCTCCGAAAGATGTTCCACCGTTATTTCTTCACCATGGCCGCTGAGCAGCAGGGCCCTTTCCACGACGTTGGCCAGCTCCCGTACGTTCCCGGGCCAGTCATAGGCGGTGAGCAGCTCCAGGGCTTCCTGGGAAAAACGCTTCTTCTTCTCCCTGCCGGCAAACTTATTGAGGTAATAGCTCACCAGCGAAGGTATATCCTCCCTCTTTTCCCTCAGGGGCGGAAGGTTGATGGTAAAAGCATTGATCCTGTAGAAAAGGTCCTTCCGGAACCTTCCCTCTTCTACCTCTCTCTTCAGATCTTTGTTCGTGGCAAATATGAAACGGACATTTACCTTTATCTCTTTCGTGTCGCCCAGTTTCCTGAAGGACCCCGTCTCAAGGGCCCTGAGTACCTTAGCCTGGACGGTGGTTCCCATGTCCCCTACTTCATCCACGAAGAAAGTGCCCTGATTGGCAATTTCCAGAAGTCCCATCTTGTCGCCCTCGGCACCGGTGAATGCACCTTTCTTGTACCCGAAAAGCTCGCTCTCCAGCATCGTCTCCTGAAGGGAACTGGAGTTGATTGCCACAAAGGGGTCTTTGGAGCGGGGGCCGAGGCCGTGAATCGCCCTTGCCGCCAACTCCTTTCCTGTGCCCGTCTCGCCGAGGAGGAGAACGGGAGTGGTCGAAGGCGCCACCACGGAAATCAGGTTTTTCACCTTTTCCATCTGGGGCCCCGCTCCCACAAAATCATCATGGCCGATCCTGTGGAGCTGCTCTTCCAGGACAATGGTCTTCACCGTGAGCATTCTCTTCTCGTATGCCTTGGAGACTACGCTGGAGAGTTCCGACATTTTGCAGGGTTTGGTGAGATAATCGTATGCCCCGAGCTTCATTGAACGGATGGCGGTGGAAACCGATGCGAAACCGGTAAGCATGATTACTTCCAGGGTGGGTTCGATCTGCTTGATCTTGAGGAGCAGTTCGACCCCGTCCATATCGGGAAGCCGTATGTCGAGAATGACCACATCGAGGCTTTCGTTTTTCAGGGTTGAGATGGCCTGGTCCGCCCTGAAAGCAGTGAAAACCTTCATCCCTTCCTCGGTCAGCTGTTCCCTGAATGCCTCAACAAGGCGGGCTTCATCGTCAACGATAAGAATCCGGATCATCTCTCTTTAAGCCTTTGCCTTCCTGTCTCTTTCCACAGGGAGCGTCACAAAGAATGTCGCCCCGTACCCTGGCTTGCTCTCCACCCTGATGCTCCCGCCCATATCATTCACCAGATCATAACACAAAGACAATCCTATGCCAGTCCCTCTTTTCGATTCCTTGGTGGTAAAGAAAGGTTCAAAGATCTTATCTATGATCGATTCGGGAATCCCGATACCATTGTCCTCTATCTCCACCAGCACCTTGGAATCCTCAACCCTTGTCCTTATCCATATGGTCGCCCCTGTCCGTCCTTCGGCTGCATCCACCCCGTTGCTTATGAGGTTAACGATTACCTGACGCAGCGCGCTTATATCCCCCCTGACGATCTTCACATTGGCCCTGTCCACATTGGTAAGTTCAAGGATGTTGTCAAGGAGCCTGCTTATGTCAATCTCGGTGATCTCCAACCCCTCTTTCTGTCCCAGGCTGAGGATGTCGGTAGTGACGCTCTTACACCGGAAAGCCTCTTCTTCTATAACCTGGAGATAGCTTTTCAGCTTTTCCATCTCCCCGGGGGCTACGGCCCGGCCGCCAATCGCTTCGAGCCAGTTGGCTGCCCGTTCGGAGTAGGCCACCATTGTGCCCAGGGGGTTGTTCAGCTCATGGGCTATCCCGGCTGCAAGCCTCCCGATGGCCGAAATCTTCGCTTCCTGTATCAGTTTCGCCCGAGTCACCACGCGCTCCGTAGTCTCCTCGATGATACAGACGAGCCCCTCAACGTTGCCGTTCTTGTCTTTAAGGGGAACACCCTTGAAGTCCATGAAGATGTTTCTGTCGCCCTTGTAGTTGACAAAGGGGAAATCCCAGAGCTGCAGGGGTTCGCCATGCAAGGCCCCCTCTATGTGCCCGGCCAGGCCGCACTGTACAGTGTAAGGGTTCTCGAGCCAGTTGAAATTGAGCAGCCTTTCTCCGGCTCTGGGCCCCAAGCCGAAGAGCGTCTCCGTAACCGGGTTAATGCTGGTGATGAAGCCACTCTTATCGAGCGTAAAGATCGCCACAGGGGCATGGTCTATTATTGCTCTGTTGAACTCGTTCAGGAGACGAAGCTCGTTCTCCACCTTCTTCTTATCTGTTATATCCTCTATGGTACCCTCGTAAAAAAGACTTCTTCCGTCCTCATGGCGAACCTGACGGGCATTCATGGAAACCCAGATCCTGCTCCCATCCTTTCTATAGAACTCGCACTCAAATCCGATTGCCAAGCCTTCTTTCTCCAGGAGGCCCATAAATTCGGCACGCCGCTCCGGCTCAACATATATTTGGCGAGTCACATCGGTGAGACAGGCAATCATCTCTTCCGGCGATTCATATCCCAGCATCTTGGCATGGGCAGGATTCGCCTCAATTACCCGGCCCTCCGGGGTGGTCTGGAAGATTCCTTCCACGGCATTTTCGAAAATAGACCGGTACTTTCGCTCGGCCCGCTTAAGAAGTTCCTCGCTCCGCTTACGCTGCGTGATATCCAGCAGCGACCCGATAACTGCAGGCCTACCCTGGTAGACGGTGCGGGACCCGTGCACCTCCACATTCCTGATCTCCCCGCTCTTTGTGATGATTCTGAACTCGGAGTGGATAGAGGCCGTTTCGTGGGATATTCTCTTCCGGAGGTTCTCTCTGACCATGGGCCAGTCTTCGGGGACAACCACGTCGGCCGGCCCCACCTTGGTGGTCAACTCCTCTACCGTGTAGCCGAATATATCGCCAAATTTGGGGTTCACATACTTGAAGACCCAATCCTGAATAAGGTAGACCCCAACCACCGACTTCTCCGTGAGGTCCCTGAACTTGTTTTCAGACTCCCTGAGGGCGTGCTCGGCCTTCTCCCGCTCGGTGATGTCATATACCGTTGCCTGGATCAACTCTTCACCGTCCAACGTGACCCGCCCCAGGCTCACCTCGGTGTCAAAGGGGACACCACCATCGGCCTGGAATCTCCACTTGAAGAACTGAGGCTTTCCGGAAAAAGCTTCCTCCATTTTGGCAGTAAAACCGTCAGTCGAGTCCGAGCCGTCAGGCTGCACCTTCGGGAAGAAACGACTCAGAGGTTGATCCACCATCATTTCCCTCGTGGCTCCGAACAACTCCAGGGCCTTACCGTTGCAGTAAGCGAAATGGTCACCCTTGATGAGAAATACTGCATCATTCCGTCTTTCAAGAAAGACTCTCCTGGCAGGTTCCCGGACGCGATGCCGCCTCTTCCGGTTCTTTCTAAGGCCAGGTAATTCCATTGTTCTTCGCTTCGTCATTTTCCTTTTCTTCACCCTGAACAGCTGCCTTTTGGAGTCCACACTACACTATATACTATTTGCCGGGACAATTTCATCGTCTTGCCTTGGTGCAAGAAGCATACCCGCCCGGACCATGGGCATCACCCCGCTGATGCTCCATCTCCAGGGAGGATTCACCGACACCATATGCACCCCTGCCCTCACGGCAACCCCCGCGATGATCCTGGAAGGTTTGTGTCTACTTCCCATACAGGGGTCATGCATATTTACCATACACTTCGTATACGGCGTATACAGCAAGGCTTCTTCACGGCTATTGACCAAGATGCCGGGAAGTAGCGCGCAGAACGGGGCATGCCGATTTGGCACTGATATTGCTATTGCGGCACTAACCAAACTAATCCGCAGCAGGAGGAAAGGTATGAGCCAAGAAAAAACCTTCTCAACCATCAGGACCGTAATCAACCGGAATGCTATGCTCTACCCTGACAGAGTCGCCTTGAAAGAGGTTGAAGGAACCAGAGTCTTCACCTATGAGGCGCTGAAAGACAGGGCAAACAGGATGGGAAATGCCCTGCATGCCATGGGCGCGAAAAAGGGGGACCGCGTCGCCATATTGAGCCAGAACAGCTTCGAGTATATCGAGTCGGCTGTGGGCGTACCCAATGCGGGGCTCATCTTCGTGGTCTGCAATTTCAGGCTGGCACCGCCGGAAATTGCAGCGGTCCTTGCCGACGCAGAACCATCGATACTCTTCGTCCAGGATCAGTTCGTCCAGATTGCCAAAGAGATCAGCCGGTCCGTTCCCTCTATTAAAGAATTCGTCTATTTCGGGGCGCCCGGGCAAAAGCCTGAAGGCTGGCACGACTATGAAGAGATTATCGCAAAAGCCCCGGCCCAAGAGCATACCACCCCCCTCTATGAGGATGATGTGGCCATGCTCATGTATACCAGCGGCACCACAGGGCTTCCCAAGGGGGTCATGCAGACCCATGCGAACTTCTACCATGCAGGCCGTGTCTGCTCGAGAAATAACGGCCTCACCATGGAGGACCGCGTCTTCATCGTCTGCCCCATGTATCACATCACTGCACATTACACGTTCTTCGGCAGCCTCTACGCCACCGCCCCTGCCTACGTCTTCACCCGGTGGGATGTGGATCTTTTCCTGTCCGTAACGGAGCGGGAGAGCCTCACGGCAGGCATGTTTGCCACTCCCATGGTGATGATGCTCCTCGATTCGCCGAACCTCAAGAAGTTCAACGTCACCAGCTGGCGGACACTCTGGTTTGCCGGAGCAGGTATAATACCTTCCGTCTACAGGCGGTTCATAGACACCTTCGGCAATATCCTCGGCGAGCATCATGGAACCACCGAGTCGACGGGGGTCACTACGAACCTTTCGGTGCACGACATCAGGAAAGCCTTCGAGCGGGGGGACTTCAACATCCTCGAATCCTGCGGACGGGCAAGCTATGACATGGAGATTCTTATCATCGACGAGTTTGGCAATGTGGTACCCCCTGGCGGAGTAGGCGAGATGATCATCCGGGGCCCTGGCATGTCACTGGGTTACTGGCGAAAGGAAAAAGAGACGCGAAAAGCCTTTAGAGGGGAATGGTTCCACACGGAGGACGTCTGCTCCATCGACAGTCACGGTTACAT
>CAYOYU010000122.1:4200-4624 GCA_964408265.1 uncultured Syntrophorhabdaceae bacterium | reverse complement strand
CGACCGTCTCAAGGATATGATCATCACCGGCGGCGAAAATGTGTACCCTGCGGAAGTGGAGAAGGTGCTCCACACACATCCTTCCGTGAAGGAATCCTGCGTCATCGGGACGCCCCATCCTACCTGGGGAGAGGCGGTGACCGCCGTCTGTGTTCTCAGAGATGGAGAAACCGTCGATCCCGTGGAGCTCACCAAATACTGCAAGGGTAAAGTGGCGGGATACAAGGTCCCCAAGACGGTTCACATCATCCCGGAACTGCCCCGGAACGCCGCAGGGAAGATCCTCAAGAGGGACCTTCGGGAGCAGTACGGCAGGTAGACAAAGCAAGACCGCGGATCCGACGGGAAAACATCATTCTTAAGACGGATCCTTAAAACGAGAGGGGGTTATCGTGAGGACAGACAGGTTCAGCACGCTTTTCTT
>CAYOYU010000122.1:0-4190 GCA_964408265.1 uncultured Syntrophorhabdaceae bacterium | reverse complement strand
CATTCTCTTTGCCCTTTACTCGGGCTCCTTCTGTGCCATAGCAGCCGAAAACAGCGTCACCCTGAAGCTCACCAACTTCCTCCCCAATCAGCACTACATCTCCATAGCCCTTGACCAGTGGGCCAAGGAGGTGGCACGGGAGACCAAGGGCAGGGTGAAGGTAAAGGTCTTTCATAACGCTACCCTGGCAGCCCCTGTTCAGCAGTATGATGCGGTGGTAAAAGGCATCGCCGACGTGGGAAATCACGTTCTCGGCTACACGGTGAACCGATTTCCCCTTTCGGAGGTGCTGGACCTTCCCCTGGGCATCCCGAACAGCATCGTGGCGACGAAGATGATGAACGAGTATGCGCGGAAGCTGAAACCAAAGGAGTTCGACGATGTCAAGGTCCTCTGGTTCCACGGCCCAGGGCCCGGCTACCTCTGCACGCGGAATAAGCCTGTCCAGAAGACGGAAGACCTCAAGGGTCTGCGAATACGCACCTACGGAGGGAACGCGCGGTTTATGCAGGCTCTCGGCGTGGTTCCGGTAGGTATGCCCATGAATGAAGTATACGAGGCTCTGGCCGGGGGTACCGTCGATGGGCTCCTCTCGGGTATAGAAGCCCTGGAGAGCTTCGGAACGATGGACCATATACGCTACATAACCCGCAACAGCTGGACCTCTTACACGGTCTGCATGCTTCTCGCCATGAACAAGAAGGTCTGGAATTCTCTCCCCCCGGATATACAGAAAGCCATTGACGACCTGAGCCGGGATGAGGAGAAGAGGTTCGGCCAGGCATGGGACAACGCTGACCTCGCCGCAGGAAGCTTTCTCGAACGGCGCTCGGTGAAATACCTGTCGCTGACCAAAGAGGAGGAGCAGCGGTGGGTTGAGAAGGGTGCCCAGCCCGTCTTTGAAGATTACCTGAAAAGGATGAAAGAAAAGAACCTGCCCGGAAACGAGGCTCTCAGCATGATACTTGACTACCTGAAACCTTACAAGAGGTAACCTGCAACAACAGACATATACACTAAGGGAGGGTTTTATGAGAAGGAAAAGTTTTGCAGTATTCTTTCGGCTGGTGGTTCTCCTGTTCGTTCTATCACTCTGCATACCGGCGGATTTTGCAGGGGCTGCAGAGAAAGTGATCAACCTGAAGGTGACGAATTTCCTCCCCCCGGGGCACCAGGCATCGCTGGCCTTTGACCAATGGGGAAAGGACCTCGAAAAAGCGACCAACAACAGGGTTAAGGTAAGGATCTATCACGCCGCAACCCTTGCCCCCGCAGTACAGCAGTACGATGCGGTGGTAAAAGGCATCGCCGACGTGGGAAATCACGTATTGGGGTATACGATGAACCGTTTTCCGCTCTCGGAAGTGCTGGACCTGCCTTTGGGTTTTCCAAGCGCTTCGGTAGGCATACAGATGATGAACGACTACTACAGGAAACTGAAACCCAAAGAATTCGAAGACGTGAAGGTACTCTGGTTCCACGGTCAGGGGCCGGGATTTGTCTGCTCCCGCAACAAGCAGGTGGCTAAAATAGACGACCTGAAAGGAATGAAGATGAGATGCTACGGCGGCAACGCCAGATTTCTCCAGGCCCTCGGCGGCACGCCCGTTGCCATGCCCATGACGGAAGTCTACGACGCCCTTTCCAGGGGCATGGTCGATGGTTTATTGTCGAGTCTTGAATCGCTCGAAAGCTTCAGGACCGGCGAGCACGTCCAGTTCATAACCCAGAACAAAGCGACCGCATATGGGGCCACTTTCCTCGTAGCCATGAACAAAAAGACCTGGAACTCCCTTCCACCGGATATTCAGCAGGCTGTTGATAAGTCAAGCCAGGAGCAGATCGAGAAGTTCGGCAAGGCATGGAACCACGGGGACGAGGTAGGAAGGGCTTTCCTCGAAAAGAGGGGGGTGAAGTTCGTCTCTCTCGGCCGCGATGAAGAGCAGCGGTGGATTGATAAAGGCGCAAAACCCATCCTTGACGATTACGTGAAGAGGATGAAGGAAAAGAACCTGCCCGGAGAAGAAGCCCTAAGGGTGGTCCAGGACTTTCTGAAACCATACAAGAAGTAAAACCCCGGCTTTAACGACAGCGGTCGTTGGTTGCCGGAGGAGGAGGGAGGTTCTATGAAACGCTTTGTGAATGTGGGGGGGCACTTGAGTAGACTACTCGAGGCTATCGGTGCCGTCATGCTTGCGGGTATGATGTTTCTCACTACTTTTGACGTATTTATGCGGTATTTGGGAATACCCTTCATGGGGGCCTATGAACTGGTTTCCATGGCAGGGGCAATCGTTATCGGTTTCGGCATCCCCGAAACCACCCAGCAGGACGCCAATGTGAAAGTCGATTTTCTTGTGGAAGGGGCTTCACATGTTATTAAGACATTCTTCTTCGTTGTCACGAGACTCATGGGCATAGCACTATTTATGTTTATGGGTTATGGTCTTATGGCAAAGGCTGTGGAACTGCAATCAGTCAATGAGGCTTCTTTGACCCTTCGCATGCCGCTCTATCCTGTGGGCTATGGACTCGGCGTCTGCGCCTTCATTGAGGCCTTTGTCCTCACCTGCGTTCTTGCCCAGGGACTGCGCAGGAAGGAGGCGGTACATGAATGAGATGACTGTCTGTATGATCGTGCTCGTTCTGCTCCTGGGCCTTTTCCTTACCGGTATCGAGCTTGGTTTTGCTATGGCCATTATGGGGGTTATAGGTTTCGGATATCTCAACAACTTCAAGTCAGCGGTAGACATGCTTGCCAATGATTTCTTCGACGCCCTTTCATCCTATGGGCTCACCGTAATACCGCTCTTTGTCCTCATGGGCCAGATCGCCTTTAATGCGGGTATCGCTAAAAGGCTGTACGACTGCGCACATAAGTTCATGGGACACATCCCCGGAGGGTTGGCTATAGCGACGGTGGCCGGCGCCACCGTATTCAAGTCGATCTGCGGGTCGGCGGCGGCCACGGCGGCCACTTTCGCCAGCGTGGCAGTTCCGGAAATGGATCGCTTCGGCTACTCCAAGAAGCTCTCAACGGGAATTGTGGCTGTTGCCGGCACGCTGGGCGTCCTGCTTCCTCCGAGTGTGACCCTCATCATATTCGGGATCATTACCCAGGTGTCCATTGGAAAGCTTTTCATGGCGGGTATATTCCCCGGTCTCATCATTGCATTTTTCTTTGTCATGGTCTCCTATGGTTGGTGTAAAATTGATCCAACGGTGGGTCCTCCGAGTGACAAATATGAATGGAAGGAGCGGTTTCTCACGCTGCCCGGCACCATATGGCCCATCGTCATCTTTCTGCTCATCATGGGAGGCCTCATGAAAGGGCTTTTCACCCCCACCGAGGCGGGAAGCATCGGTACCGTTGCAGTCCTCCTGCTCTGCATGGTCCGAGGGGACATGAAATTCGGGGGGTTCGTGAAATCACTGAGAGAGGCTATGCGAACAGCCTGCATGGTCATGCTTCTCATCGCTTCATCAACCGTCCTGGGTCACCTGATAACGGTCACGGACCTTCCGCAGATTGCTGCCGAATGGATCGTAGGCCTTCCGCTGCATCGTACCCTGGTTATGGGTCTTATCCTCCTCATCTATCTTGTTGGCGGCTCTTTCATCGACGACCTCGCCTTCATGATCCTGGCCACGCCGATCTGTTATCCCGCAATTATCAAGCTCGGTTATGACCCCCTCTGGGCGGGTATCATGATCGGGCTCACCGTGGCGATCGGCGCCGTGATCCCGCCGGTGGCACAATGCGTTTTCATAGTAAAGAATATTACGAAAACGCCTCTCGGTGTTGTCTACAGCGGCTGCTACCCCTTTCTGATTTCCTTGCTCCTCTGTGTGGGACTGCTCTTTCTTTTCCCGGGCATAGCCCTTTTTCTGCCCTCAATATTGATGAAGTAGGGAGATCCTCAGGTGCGCACAACCCTCATGTTGCTTCACATAAATCCCCCCTCAGCAGGAGCCCGGACCTTCCCTCTGGCGGAGTCCCCCAACCGGTCAAACCACAGGAGGTTCGGGCTCGCAACACCCTCGGCACCACGCATCGCTTCGAAAGCGGTGAGAACATATACTCAAGGAGACCACCATGGAACTGAACAGTGAGCAGCTAGACATCAGACAGGCAGCACGGGAGTTTGCCGAGGGAGAGTTCAAGGATGTGGCAAAGGAGTTCGACGAGA
>CAYOYU010000121.1:5835-15218 GCA_964408265.1 uncultured Syntrophorhabdaceae bacterium | reverse complement strand
CAAGACCTGGACCTGGAGCGGCGCAATCGACGCAACCTACGTACCGAAGAACTAAGAAGACTGCAAGACCGTCAGGGGGGCGCAAGCCCCCCTTTTTTTATGCCAGGATGACGGAAATTGGAGACACCACTTTTCAATTTCTGAGGTATAATTGACCTAAGACAGGAACATAATGGGTATGTCAAGGTGATGGCGCGTTCTGGTCTCTACCGGCTTCGGCATATGTCTTTGGGTGGCGTGACGGATTGCCGCATCTGCCATAGACCCCCGGTGTCTGTAACCCGGGTATAGGTGTTATAAGGGAGGAATTTGGTATGAAGACCAGGATAAAAGGAAGGCTAAGTTCATTTCTGATAGGTGTCATTGTCATCATTCTTCTTGCCGGGATTTCCTGGGCTGACAGCCCGTGGACGGCTACGGGAGGAAACGTCTCTACCATACCCAACTTCACTTCCGTCGCCTACAACCCCGGAAACGGGACCTATGCGGCCACTTCCTACACGTGGGCAAACAACAGCCCAGGCGCAGGCCAGTTTACCTTCACGGCAAGGATATACACATCCACCGACCTTGCCACCTGGACAAAGCAGACGGGCGTCGGGGCAAACGGAGACATTGTCATCACCGGCACCGGGACCATAGCGACGAGCCAGTACCCGGGAGCCATGGGCTTTACCGTGAACTGCTGGGACAACCTCTTTGTGGCCTGGCTCTGGTGTGCCGACAAGGACGGGGGAAGCGGCACCTCGAAGATCTACACCTCCGCGGATGGGATTACCTGGAACCAGTCTTACTCGGGCACCGATGTCTTTACCAACGTCAACTATTCGAGCAACCAGTTTTTCGCGACCCACATAGCTCGGAATTATGACGGCGCCAACACGACCTTTACATACAAAATCCGTTCATCCCGGGATGGGAACGCGTGGGTGGACCGGTATGCAAACACCTATGTGGCTGCCGGGACCAGTTTTGGCTATGGCTTCACACCGACCTTTTGGGGCGACAGTTACGTGGCATGGCTCAATATCTGGAATTACGGCGCCACTCCGAATACGGCCATGAGCAAAATATTCTTCTCCAGCGACGGCATCACCTGGACAGACCGCTACACAGGCGACGGCTGGCTCGGCTTTGCCCGCCTCAGGAACACCATGGCCATCTCTCAGCACATCCCGGTGGCGGGAGGCATCACGGGCAAGATATTCTCCTCTTCCGACTATGGCAATACCTGGACGCAGCGCTTCAGCCAGTCCTTCACGGGCAGCGCCAACCTGAGTATCGCATCAAATAGCAACGACGCCTTTGCGGCGTGGATAGTGAACACGACAGGAGGCCAGGTCACGGTGAAGATGCTTTACTCCGGAGACGGGATCACCTGGACCGACAAGACTCCTGCAGGCTACACCTTCACTGGTACCGGGGGAAGCCTCTGGACGAATTACCTGAATCCTTACTTTGTAACCAGGGTCTATTACTCGGCAGGGGCCGGCCAGTATGTGGTTAAACTCCTCCTCTCTCCCGACGGACAGACCTGGACGGAGAGCTATTCCAATGTCTACGCCACGGCTGCGAGTATCTGGCTTGCCTACCGCAACGGCCAGTTCCTTGCAGCCGGCCACGACGGGGCAAGCCCAAGCCACGCTGTGATGATGAGGTACACAGGGCCTGTAACGATCTGGTATGCCTGGACGCTGCGGGACACGAGCTATAACCCGGTAGGCGGGGCATCGGTCTCTCTTCTCGAAAACCCCACCATCACGGGAGTCACCACGCTTGACGGCCGTTCCACCCTTGGAGGGATGATTCCGGGCACCCACTGGACGGAGAGGATCACGAAAGACGGATACTGGCCCTCATATCTCGTCCCCGCCCCCTGGCTGCCGCCGGATACGTACGACTGGACGATAAATGTCCCGGCGCCTTCGAGCAAGTGGCTTTTCACCGACGCCCAGGTGGCATCATGGGGTGTTTCGAGCAGTAAGGGTTTTATCGCCGGCCGTATCATGGACGGCTACAGTCAGTACAGCGGCTGCGTCGGAGGGGTAACCGTCACGGCGACAGGGCAGCCATCAGGAAAGACCTATCCTGTCTCGTACGACTCATCAATAGGGAATTTTGGGGGTTCTGTCACCTATCCCAATGGGAAGTTCTGGATTTTGAACGTCGATGACGGGGATACGGTAACCGTGACGGCCGCGAAGGCGGGCTGGAGTTTCGTTCCCCAGTCCTTCAAGGCCTATGCAGGAGGAGCAACGCTCTGTTTCGTTTACGGGACCCCCATCGGCTCAACCTATGTTATCTCGGGAGTCGTGAGGGATATGGCAACACACCTTCCCGTGGCCGATGCAAATGTGAACATCATTGATGCAAATACGCTTGCTCTCGTGGCGCAGCCTAGGGCCAACGAATTCGGTTACTACTATATCGATCTGCTCTCGCCGGGGGATTACACCGTGGGGGCCGTCCGAACGGGTTACATAGATGTAACGGGACCGATGGGTGTGATTATGCTCGGGGACACACTCCCGCGCCAACCCAACGCACCGGGGGTGAACCTCTTGATGGAGCAGGTGACCACCCCACCGCTACCTCTTGTCCAGGGCTGGAACTTCATTTCCTTCCCGAGGGTTCCTCCGAACACGGACATTGCCTCGGCACTTGCCGAAATCTCCGGATCCGTGGTCATCGTGTGGGGGTGGGATAATGAGCATCAGTCATGGAAGAAATGGACTCCCGGAGGAGGCCAGTCAAACACGCTTCTCTCCATAGAGACGGGAAAAGGATACTGGATCTACCTGAATGTGCAGGGCAGCATCACCATGACAGGATGGGGTGTCCCCCCGACGCCTGCAATCCACCTTTTCGAAGGATGGAACCTCATCGGCTATCTCGGGCCGGATCATACCGATGTGGTGTACGCGCTGAGTACCGTCCCTGGCGTATGGGGCATGATCTGGGGCTGGGACGGAGGAGTATGGTTCGGCAAACATCCCAGCATTATTTCCCTGCCTGCGCCGATCCAAGCCCTTCTCATCTTCAACCAGGGAAAGGCATACTGGGTCAAGGTCCGCCAGGGGCAGGCCACGGATTGGGCGCCACCGGTGACGGTCTATTCCAATGCCACCTTCGGAGGCACATGGCTCTTTTTAGGCGGAGGTGACGAGGATATCTACGTTATCGCTGACGGCACCGGGATCGTTACCGACTACAGCGGATTCAACTCGACAGGAGGCACGTACCAGGTGCAGCCTGACGGCACCTTCAGCATCACCTTCAACTGGCACAGCACGCAGGAAGGGAACCAATCGGCGCAGTTCTCGGGCTTTATGACGTCACCCACGACGGGCGGTGGGGCAAGCGCCACGAGCGGTTCGATGGTCAAAGTCTCCGACCCGGGGGCCTGTGCCGGTACCTGGAGCGGTACCCTCAATCAGACAGGGGGTCTGACGAGCGGCATTACTTTCACGGTGGACTCAAGCGGTGTAGTGACTGCCTTTACGGGCTTTGCCGGACCGGTAGCAGGGAAGATGTTCTGCCAGGCCGGGAAAACGGTAGCGCGTTTTGTAACAGCCCTGGGCCCGAGTGATCCGTACAACCAGATAAGCCTGAACGGTTCACGAACAGGCAACAGTATCAGCGGTTCCTTTTATATCGACAACGGAGCGGCTGTAGATGGTACCTTTACGCTGGTGAAACAGTAGTAAAGTGATTCACAGGGCTTGACCCTGAAGAAGGGGCAAATCAAAACAGCGGGACCGGTTATCCGGTCCCGCTGTTTCTTTCTTCTACTGGACGTTTACCGTTATCCGTGCCCATTCGGTGGGCGGCACACTCCGTACCGAGCCGATCTTGCTTTTCGAGATGACCGTAAAGGACCCTGGGCCTGTTCCTCTCACCGTAAGCACATTGGTGCCGGATGATTCTGTGCGCAAACCACCGGTTCCCGGCGCTATCTCGAGGTAGTACAACCAGCCGGGGTAGGGGTTCTGGACTCGCACCGTGGTTGTCTCATTGACCCTGATGTTGGGCCGGTCCACAGTGAGCGCAGGGTAAGGTCTCAGGCCGAAGGATGCCTGTACGGGGCCCTTGGTGTCGTCCATGAGGGTATCAATTACCACGGGGCGATCCGGCACAGCCAGACGTGCTACCACGCCCTTCTGGTCCTCTATCCCCGAAGAGGCCAGGGTGAGCGTATTCACGTTGACCAGCGCGAAGCCTTTGCCCCCTGACTGGGAGTTGTAAGACCAGGTGGCGTGATCCGAATCGCCCACTGTATAGGTGCCTGCGGGAAGGACCACACGGGGGGGCTGGACAACCCAGAATGTTGCCTGTGCCGTGGCCTGCCATGGCCCATACCTGAGGTTGTTCGGTCCGCCTTGAAGCCAGATCTGCCCCAACGGGGCGCCCCTGCCGTTGTTCCAGTGATAGGTCCGGATCAACTGGAGTTCGCTCACCTGAGAGAGGGTGAAGGAGGGACCGCCCGGTGCACCGTTCATCACACCGGCGCCGTTTTCATTGTTCACGGCCGTGATGGTGGCTGCCTCCCCGTACCATGGGAGTAGAAGTAGTGAAAGAAGGAAACAGACGCCCAGGAAAACCAGGATTCCCTTTCTTTGTACCATGATCGTCCTCCTTTTCAAGTTATTTCCCGGCAGAAGTTTTAACTGCAGAGAATCACAGGATATAGATTATACTGCCAGCCTGTCAAGAAGAATAGCATAATGCCGGAAACCTCTTGCACGCCGACCCTTTTGTGCGTACTATGAGAGAAATAACCACAGGGGGGCAATGGTGTCTCCAAAGCTTACGATGCGCCGCAAGCTAAATGGGATTGTACACAGCCGCTGGTTCCTTGGTTGGGCGATCACTGCTGCCGTGGCCGTCCTCCTCGGCGGCATCAGCTATGTTCTCGTGCCTCCTCCGCCCGGCACGCTCGTTCTGAGCACCGGAATTGACGGCGGGGCCTATGCTGCCTTCGCCGAGAAATACCGGAGGATCCTTGCCAGGGAGAATGTCAAAGTCCGTCTCCTTGCCTCGTCCGGTTCCGTAGAGAATTACAGGCGTCTCAGAGACAGCAAGGCCCGGGTTGATGCAGGCTTTGTTCAGGACGGCACCGGATCGTCGTCGGAGGCTAGAAACCTCATCTCTCTCGGTGCAATCTGCTACTCTCCTTTATGGGTCTTCTACCGCAGTTCCAAAATCCTCGACGACCTCTCTGAACTGAAGGGCAAACGGATAGCCATCGGGGCTCCGGGAAGCGGGGTCCGGGAGATCTCAAAAGGGCTGCTCGGTGCAAGCGGCACTGACA
The DNA here is from genome assembly GCA_964408265.1 of uncultured Syntrophorhabdaceae bacterium. Taxonomy (GTDB): domain Bacteria; phylum Desulfobacterota; class Syntrophorhabdia; order Syntrophorhabdales; family Syntrophorhabdaceae; genus CAYOYU01. Next base: position 9,907 of record CAYOYU010000121.1, on the reverse strand, counting down.
GGCCGCCGACACAACTTCTCGATCTCCAGGGGAGCGCTGCCAACAAGGCACTGCTTGAGGGTAAAGTGGACGCGGTGATGATTGTCGGCACCGAGGATAACAGTCTTGTGAGGGAACTTCTTTATGAGCCTTCGGTGAAACTTATCAACTTCAGGCAGGCCGAAGCGTACGCCCGTCTCTTCCCCAAACTCTCCCATGTGATCCTGCCCAGGGGCATTCTCGATCTCTCCGGGAAGAAACCGGCTGAGGATGTACATCTCCTTGCCGCTACGACAAGCCTCATAGCCCGCAAGGACCTGCACCCGGCCCTTGTCTATCTGCTCCTTGATGCCGCCGTGGAGACCCACGGGGGTGCCGGCTGGGTGAACCGCAAGGGGGAATTCCCATCGCCCAAGGAGATGGACTTCCCCTCTTCCAAGTATGCCGAGCGATTCTATAAATCGGGCCGCCCCTTCCTGCTCGATTACCTTCCTTTTCGCACAGCTGTCCTCGCAGACCGGCTCGTGATAGTCCTTGTACCCGTGGCCTTTCTCTTTGCCCCTCTCATCTTTGTCGTCTCCACGCTCTACTCCTGGGGTAACCGCCGCAGGGTCTACCGCTGGTATCGCGAGCTGAAGAACCTTGAAAAGGAACTCAACGGCGGCATGGGGCCTGAAGAGGTGGAGAGGATGCTGGCAAGACTCGACCGCATCGAGGCCTCTGTGAATAATATCCGTCTCCCCCTTGCCTTCTTTCCTGACGCATACAGGCTCAAGGAGGATGTAAATCTGGTCAGGGCCAAGCTTGCCAGAATCGCCCGGGCTTAGAAGTACCATTTTGCATAGGGTCTATCGTCGGGAAGGAGTGTGAAAGTGTTAAGCCCCTTGCGCCACCGGCCGCTCTTTATCAGGTCCATCAGGACGAATCTGGTCATTCTGGTCCTCATCTCTGTCCTGCCTGCCCTTGGAATTATTCTCTACTCCGGCTCGGAACGACGTCGAGATGCGGTCTCAGCTGCTGAAGCGCATGTTGCGGGGGTCCTGGACGAGATTGCCTCGGATCATGAACGAGCCGTGGAGAGTACACGACAGCTCCTTACCGCTCTGTCAAAGGTGGATGAGGTGAGGGGCCTGCGCAGCCGTCCTGATGGGAAACTTGTCAGGGAAGGGATGCCTCTGTTCAGGGAACTGCTTCAACAAAACCCCATGTACGCCAATATTTACATGGCTGACGCGAAGGGCAACCTGATAGCCTCCGGAATACCCCGGAGTCCCGGCATCGTGAATCGGCGGAAAGTATTTCGTGATTGTCTGCGGACAGGAAGGTTCTCGGCGGGTGAGTATGCTGTTGGTTCTGCCACGCACAGGCCTGTTCTCCATTTTGGCAACCCCGTGCTCGACGCCGGGGGCCGCGTGAAAGGGGTCCTGGTGGCTGCCTTCGATCTCAGCCGGTACGGCCGGATGCTTACGGAGGGGATGCCCAGAGATCCCATACTGACCATCACGGACCACAGGGGTATCCGTCTCTTCAGACACCCCGGGTTCGAGACGTATGTGGGAAAAGCCGACAACCCCGAACGCTTCCGTACCATGGTAGGCGGGCGGGCTTCAGGAGTTGTTGCCTATGAAAGGGATTCGGAAAGGCGCCTTGCCGCTTACAGAAGACTTTCTCTGAGGGAAGGCGAACAGCCATACCTCTTTATCCGGCTGAGCGTTTCCGAGGAGCGAGCCCTGGCTGGGGCGCGCAGCGTGCTGCTCATCAATCTGGCGCTGCTGGGCATGGCATTTGTCATAGCCGTTGCCTCGGCCCTCTTCATAGGAAATGCGGTTATAGGCAGGAGAATAGGCAGTCTCGTCAAAGCCTCCCGGCAACTCGCCCAGGGGGATTTTGCAGTCAGAACAGGCCTGGAACATGAGAAAGATGAACTGGGGGAACTGGCCCTTGCCTTTGACGAGATGGCGGAACAATTGGAGACTAAGGAGATTGAGAGGACTACAGCCCAGGAGAGTCTCCAGGTTATGGCAGCCCGCCTTCTCCGGGCCGAAAAGGTCTCCCGGTCCGGAAACTGGGAACTGGACCTGAGGAGAATGACCATTTCAGGGTCCGAGGAGGCAGCCCGCATCTACGGGCTCGCCGATATAGAGTGGCCTCTCGACCTGATAAAGAAGATTCCTCTCCCCGAATACCGGGAAATGCTCGACAGCAGCTTGAGGAAGCTCATCGAGGGTGTGGGCACCTACGACGTGGAGTTCAAGATCAGACGGCCCGACACTGGTGCTGTCGTCGACATCCGGTCCGTTGCCGAATATGACCAGCAGGAACAGAGGGTCTTCGGTATACTCCAGGATATTACGGAGCGGAAGGAGGCGGAGGAGGAGAAGAGGAAGCTCGAAGCCCAATTACTCCAGTCGAGAAAGATGGAGGCCATAGGGCAACTGGCAGGCGGGGTGGCCCACGATTTCAATAATATCCTCACCGTTATATCGGGGTTCGGCTACCTCCTTCAGGCAGAGATGGCCAAAGAGGATCCAAGGAAGTCTCACGTGGATCAGATACTCCTCTCCGCGGGCCGTGCGGCAAATCTTACCCGGGATCTCCTTGCTTTCAGCCGCAGGCAGGAGATAAACCTCGAGGCCCACAACGTGAACGGTATAGTGACAGAGTCGGTGAGGCTCCTGGAGAGGCTGGTCACAGAGGACGTGGAGCTGAAGATCCTTCTTTCAGACGTGCCGATGGTAGTCATGGCTGATGTGACGCAGATCGGCCAGGTGCTGATGAACCTTGCAGCAAACGCAAGGGATGCTATGCCCAGAGGCGGCACGCTGACCATAGAAACAAAGATCGTCTCCCTGGATGAGGAGTTCATCAAATCTCACGGATATGGGCAGATTGGTGAGTATGCCGTGATCTCTGTTTCTGATTCGGGAAGCGGCATGGATGCCTTTACGGTGGAGCACATCTTCGAACCCTTCTTCACCACGAAAGAGGTCGGGAAAGGCACAGGGCTGGGGCTCTCCATGGTATACGGGATTGTGAAGCAGCACAACGGCTACATTACCGTCCGGAGTGACCTGGGTTCCGGTACGTCCATCGATGTCTATCTTCCCCTTGTGGAGAGTGGGACAAGAGAAAACTCCCTGCCTGCCGAGGAGATCAGGGGAGGTACGGAAACCATACTGATTGCCGAGGACGATCCTGGGGTTATGAAACTTACCACCGAGGTTCTCAGTAAATCGGGTTATACCATCATCGAGGCCCATGACGGGGATGAAGCGATTCGTGCCTTCGCGGCCGAGGGACCTGACGTGGACCTTGTTATTCTCGACGTGGTGATGCCGAAGAAGAACGGGAGAGAGGTCTACGAGGCAATCAAGGAGAAACGGCCGGAGATGAAGATCATTTTCATGAGCGGCTACACCGGTGATGTGATACTGGATAAGGGCATTGAAGATGAAACAGTGGAGATCATCCGAAAGCCCGCGTCCCCCCTGGTGCTTTTGAGGAAGGTCAGGGAAGTGCTTGAAAGAGGGCCTGCATAGGAACCTTTCGGAAGGGTATTCATCCGTTATTCCGGGGTGTTGTACTGTATAACATGTTTAGTGCCATAATTTGCATCATGAGTGACGGATGTCATTGCTTTTCACGTATTCCTGTGCTATTTCCAGTATAGACTCAAAAAAAGAGGCTTTATATGTGCGGCAACTGTAGGTTCAGAATATCCAAAGCACTGAGGAGGGATTAGGATGAAGGTCAAGATTTCACTGAAAATGGTCGCATTATTCCTGATTATTGCAGCGGTCCTCATGTCCGGTTCAATCGCCGTTGCCGCCAACGGGGACTGGGAGAAGAAGGTTATCAACCCTACCACGATCAACAACTTCAACAATATCGCCTATGGCAGCGGCAAGTATGTGGCTGTCTCGACACAGGTGACAGGGGCTTCGGCACCGTACACATTTAATGTCAAGGTGTATACGTCCACGGATCTGGCCAACTGGACGCTTCAGAACGGCGGCGTGCCGCTTGTCAGCTTCGGTGTACTGCCCACCAACCCGCCCGGGACGAGTGGTGTAGGCGTCCAGTTCTGGAACGG
>CAYOYU010000121.1:0-5825 GCA_964408265.1 uncultured Syntrophorhabdaceae bacterium | reverse complement strand
CCGCCCCCGGGGGCGGCACGGCAGATTCCGGAATCTACACTTCCCTGGATGGCATTACCTGGACGCGGAAGTACACAGGGACCGACCGGGTCATGAGTGTGAACTACGTAAGTAACCAGTTCATATCTACTCATATTTCGGGTACCTACGACAATGTCTCATCTACCAACTTTACGTACAAGATCCGTACCTCCGTCGACGGGAATGTGTGGACGGAGAGGCTTTCCATCCCCTGGAGCGAGACGTCGGGAGCAACAGGTCCCGGTAGTTTTACATACAACTACAATGCCACTTTCTGGAACAATACCTTCGTGGCCTGGATGAACGTGGCGAACAATAACAACAGCCCCTACACCGTGACAAACAGACTCCTCTTCTCCAGCGACGGTATAACCTGGGCGGAACGTCATAGTTTTGGAAACGGCAACCTGAGTCTTAGCCGTCTGAAAGATACCCTGGTCGTAGGTCTGCATACCATGACCGCGCCGTCGACCACGGATGTCAGGATACTCAATTCCGTGGACGAGGGGTACACCTGGACGGAACGGTATTACCAACAGTTCAACGGCGGCGCATACATCAACCTGCAGACGAACAACGAAGATGCCCTGGTTGGCGTGATAGGCCTGAGCTGGCAAAATAGTGGAGTGGGCACCTTCACGACAAAATTCCTCTACTCCTCTGACACGGTGGCCTGGAGCAGCCCGTACAACGATGTCACAATAACCGGTGCCGGCAATGTATGGGTAGGTAATGTCAACCCCTACTTCGGGGCGCGCATCTTCGTGGACAATAACGGCACCCGTACGGTGAAGATACTTTTTGCACCCAACGGCAACGACTGGGCGGAGGCCTATTCCGAGACATCCACGGCCAATTACAGCCTCATGTTGGCAAACCGGAACAACAACTTCATCGCCTTCGGCAACGTCGCCGGGACTCCGAGCCAGGGTGTGGTCTGGAAATATACACCTGCTTTTACGGTGTGGACGAGCGGGGCGGTGCGGGATTCGAACCAGGCCCCCGTGGCTGGTGCGACGGTCTCCCTTGTGGGGACGCCATCAACCAATACCGTGACCGGTGCGGACGGAAGGTACAAACTGACGGGCATCCCGTCGGGCGTTCCTTACACCATCAAGATCTCAAAAGGCGGATACTGGGATACCTACTATGTGCCGTCCCCAGTACCACCCGGAGCCCCCGATTTCACGGTGAATATGCCTATCAACGGCACTCTCTATCTTTACACGGATGCCCAGATGACCGAATGGGGGGCTACAACGGACAAAGGTGCCATCATTACCCGAACCATAGACGCCCTTGGAGGCAATACCGGTTCAATCGGCGGGGTGATGGTTACTGCTACGAACCAGTCGCAAGCACCTTACGCTGTTCAGTACATGGACGCTTTAGGCAACTTCGGCGGAAGTGCCACTTATCCCATCGGCCGCGTTTTTATCCTCAACATCACCGCGGGAGACAATGTCACGGTGACGCCCTCGAAGGTGGGCTGGAATTTTATTCCGGAGACCAAAAGCGTTTATGCCAAGGGAGTAACGCTTGGAACGCTCTCGGGGATACCTGTCGCGATGACAGGCCAGACGCCCGGTCCAGGCTACTCTGTTTCCGGCGTGGTGCTGAGTGTGGGGCCTCCAAGGATGCCTCTGGCCGACGCTCACGTCATTATTACGGACCAGGGCACGGGTATAGAGGTATCGCGACCCCGGACCAACGAGTACGGCTACTACATGGTTGATCTCCTCGCCACTGGTTGGTACGACGTCCGCGCTGTAAGGAATGGCTACGTTTCTGACACGCAGCCACAGATTGTCTGTCTGGGTGATGCAGCTCTTTGCGGGCTGCAGCCGATAACGGGAGCCAATGCGAGCTTCCTCATGGAGGTTGCAGAATCCCCCGGATTCCCTCTCGCCCAGGGCTGGAACTTCGTCTCCTTCCCCAAAGTGCCGGTGAATGCCGACATCGCCACTGTGATGGCCAACTCTCCCAATGTGGTTATTGTCTGGGGCTATGACGGTGCTGCACAGGCCTGGAGGAAATGGGTCCCCGGAGGCGGCCAGGCCAATACCCTTTCTGCAATAGAGGTGGGAAAAGGCTACTGGATCTACGCCAGTGCCGCAGACGGCATCAACATGAGCGGATGGACCGTCCCGACATCTACACTGGTCAATCTCAACGAGCAATGGAACCTCCTGGGCTATCTGGGTCCGGACAATGCCCTTGCCACCACCGAACTGGATCTTATCTCAGGGAAATGGAGTATCGTATGGAACTGGACGGGCGGTGTATGGTATGGCAAACATATAAGTATAACCACACTGCCTGCACCCATCGGGCCTTTGACCAACTTCAACCAGGGAAAGGCCTACTGGGTAAAGATCAAACAAGGACAAGCAACGGGAGGCTGGACGCAGTAAAGCGTATTTGAGCGTTAACTCGCGGCGCCCTCGCCGGATAGTCCGACGGGGGCGCCTTTTGTTTGTGCCTGGTCGATCAGGAGATGGACATGAAGGTGGTCGGCAAAAAGAGGAAGGGTTGGTTTTCAGCGCCGGCTCAGAAATATCCGGGCCAGCCGGCACCCCCCTCATTTGTTAAGAAGGGGCGCCGGCAGAGGTATCTGTGGCCCTATACCCTGAATCCCCGTACCGAGTTTTCCAGGGAGACGGAAAGAGTGCTCAGCTCCAGGGCGGCTCGCGTCACCTGTTCCGCGGTATCAGAGGACTCCCTTGTCACTGAAGCCACCTGTTCGATGTCCCTGGCAATCTCATCGGTGGTGGAGTTCATCTCTTCGATGGCCGTGGCTATCTGCTGGACCATGGATTGGAGGTTGGAGGAGCTGCTCACGATCTCCACGAGCGCGCTGCCGGCCTTGCCCGAAAGCTCCACACCCACCTTCACGCTTTGGGATGCTTCATCCATGGAGCTCACTGCCTGGTCGACACCTGTTTTGATGGAGCCGATCATGGATCCGATTTCCTGCGTAGATCTGCCGGTCCGTTCGGCCAGCTTCTTTACCTCGTCGGCGACTACCGCGAAGCCTCTGCCCGCCTCACCGGCCCGGGCTGCCTCGATTGCGGCATTGAGCGCGAGAAGGTTGGTCTGATCGGCTATCTCGTTGATGACGTTTACGATCTCGCCGATTTTTTCTGACTGGTCTCCCAGTATTCTCACAAACTCCGCTGATTTGTGGACGGTCTTCTCGATTTCCTTGACCTCGTGGACGGACTTGTTCACAATCTCATTGCCGTTCTGGGCGATGTTCACCATGGCCGTCGCCGAATCGGAGATGTTGTTTGCATTCCGTGCAATGTCGAGTGAGGCCTGAGACATTTCCTCCGAAGCCGTGGAAACCTGGATTGTCCGTTCCACCTGGGCGGCCCCTCCCCGGGCAAGCTGTTCTGCGCTGGCGCTCAGCTGGTGGCTCGCAGATGCGACGCTTGCCGCGGATGTGGAGACCTGTGCGATGAGTTCATTCCATTTGTTGACCATCAGCTCAAAAGCCCTCATCTCATCGCCGAACTCGTCTCTTCTCGTGGCATCGATCTTTATGGTCAGGTCGCCTTCTGCCAGGGTCTGTGCGACAGCGATATTCTTATGGATGGGATTGGTGATGCTCCGCGTGAGTACGAAGCTCACGAGAACGCAGAGCACGAAGGAGAGGGCCGCGAAGACTATGAGCGTAATCCTTACCTGCCCGTTGCGACTGAGGATCTCTTTGTACTTTTTCTGAACACCCTTTTCCTGGTATTGCACCAGTTCCCTTACGATTTCGATGAATTTGTTCACTGCCGGGTCGACGGAGGCGGTGAAGAGGGTCTGCGCCTCATCAAAGTTACCCGCGTCCAGTGCCTGGGCGAGCTTGACGTTTGACTCCCGTGCTTCGCCCACGGTTGTTTTAAAGCGGGCTATTATTTCCTGCCCTTCTTTCTCTGTTTCCATCTTTTCCAGTTTATCCAGGGCCGATATATAGGCCTTTCTTTTCTCGGGCACCGACTGGAGGTGGGACTTGTCTTTACTCAATACGGCTTTAGTTGTCTCCTTGCTGATGGACTGCAGGTTCTCAAGTATGGTGTTGGCAAGCATGGCCTTCTCAAAGTTGAAATTGGTAATTTCATTGGCGCGGACGTCGGTGTCACGCATATTCTTGAAGCTGATGGCACAGAGAGCGAGGATTATGAGAATAAATACGGCGTAGCCCGCAATAAGCCTGTTTCCGATCCGGATGTCCTGTAACCTCATTTGGTCCTCCTTATTATTACGCCGGGTTCTCCTCGCGGTAACACCCAACGGGATCGAAGCTGTGTTAGCACACCTTCATTTAAGTGGGTTATCGGCTGGGCTTGGGAATTCCTTTAGGCGGTGTCCGGCGAAGGTGAGGGCCATGGGAACGTAAAGGCGGCCGTCTTGAAGGGGGTGCGGAATAATGTTGCGTTTACGGGGAGGTGGAAGGGGAGAGGAGGGACAGGCAGAGACTTTCATAGGCACGGAGGCTTTGCCTCACCTCGTAGCCAGCAACGACGTGTCGCCGGGCCGCTTCCCCAAGATGGCTCATCCGTTGGGGGTGGTCGAGAATTTCGTCAACAAGATCTGCAATCCCTATTGGTGAAAAGAAGTCTACCAGCAGCCCGTTTCGGTTGTTTTCTATGATCTCCTGAACGGGGGGAGTGGCCGAGCCGATAACGACAGCCTCTGCTGCCATTGCCTCCAGAACTGACCAGGAGAGGACGAAAGGCACTGTCAGGTAGACGTGGGCAGAGGAAACCCGCAGGGTTTTGAGGTGGGTCCGGTATGGCACAAGCCCCATGAAATGGAGGCGGGACGAATCGAGGGGTGTCTCTTTCAGGAATTTTTCGCGATGGCTCATACCTGGTGGAAGTTTCTTTCCGTAGCGTACCTCGTCCCCGCCCGTAACCACGATGTGGCAGTGAGAGCGGCGGCTCAATATTTCTTTGGCGGCCCGCATGAAGATGTGAATGCCCCTGTATGGTTCGAGACCGCGGGCCGTATAGGTAATGACTTCCATCTCCTTTGTCAGTTTTGTGCCCTGAGGTGTGTCGAGGTTTTCTGTTGGATCGGGCCGCACCAGGTTCGTGTCGATGCCTTCATGGATCACCCGAATCTTTGGCTGAAATTCGGGAGGGTAGAGACTCCTCTGCCAGTGCGTGGGGCTCACGCCGGAATCGATGGAGGGAAGGGTGAGAAGCTGGGCTGCGTTGAGAGTGCGGACGCGGAGACGGTCGTCATAGCGGCAAGGGTATTCGGGATCGAAGCCGAGGTCAACGCCGTGACCGTGGTAGTAGAACTCGCAATACCCCACGAGGGGCACGCGGGGAAAGACATCCTTGAAGTAGATGGCCTCCCCCCAGCCTATATGGGCAAAAGCAATATCGGGTTCGAAACCCTTCTTCTTGAGGTCAAGAAGAAGCCGTGCCACGGCCTGACCGTTGAGCACGTGGGACTCCGGTTTGGAAAGGTAGGGGTGTGACTGTGGCGAAGGTCTGCGATGGGGCCGGTAGACGGCCTTCACTACAGGGTTGAAAAGGGGTTCCCGCAGACCGGGAGCCTGAGGCTGACAGATAGCGAGGACGCGATTCTTCTTCGATGAGACGAGCTGTGATGCAAGGTGTCTGAACTGTCCCGGAAAATTCTGGTGGATAAAGAGAACCTGCATCTTTGGCTCCAGAATGTAGACTGTCGAACTTTTTCGGGTAATTCAGGGGCAATTATACACAGAATCAGGGGGCTACGGTCAAGCCTTAAGGAGGCATAAGGTTAAGGAACCGGTGGAAATCTACGCCGGGAAGGCA
>CAYOYU010000120.1:3672-15254 GCA_964408265.1 uncultured Syntrophorhabdaceae bacterium | reverse complement strand
TGGCCACTTTGACTATCTCGGGCGTATCCCAGGGTGTGAACTACTCGGCAGAACCGACGGGACTCAACCAGACCACAATCAACTTTGCTTCCCTCGGCGTGAAGGTAACCATCAACTCCGCAGCGGCAGCTTCCATAAGTGCCAACAATACCTTCTCCATCAGCGTTGCCGGTGCAGGCCAGTTTGCATTCCAGCTCGGAGACGAAGCGACCAGCGTGAACCAGATAACGGCAAGCATTGGCGACTTCCAGACCACCGGTACAGTACTCAAGCTGACCGGCGGCAGTATCGCAACCCAGGCTGGTGCCCAGACATACATGGCGACCGTTGACTCGGCTGTTGGAAACCTGACTACCGAGAGAGGTAAACTTGGCGCCACCATGAACCAGATAAGCTACCAGGTTGCAAACCTCGAGTCCATGAACGAGAACACGAAGGCAGCCACGTCAACCATCAAAGATGCTGACTTCGCAGCAGAAATGGCAGAGTTCACAAAGAACCAGATCCTCCAGCAGTCCGGTGTAGCCATGCTGGCGCAGGCAAAGCAGCTGCCCCAGATGGTACTCTCTCTGGTGAAGTAACGGGTTTTCGCTACCCCCCTCTGATTGAGGGGGGTAGCACCTTTAGAGGTGTTTTATGGATGTGACGGGGATTGGAGGTACAAAAGGTGTGACCGGGCAGGTAGTGAAGCAGGAATCGACGGCAACCAAGGCGACTGCACCGGGCCGGCTCCCGAGGGACAGCAACACTGTCCAGACCCGATACTCTATGGAAGATGTTTTAAAGCAGTTCAAGGAAGTATTGAGCAGAATGCGCTTGGATAACAAGGTTCAGATGTTTTACGATGAGCAGACGAACAGGGTCGTCATTCAGGTCCTCGACGGGCAGAAGGAGACTGTTGTAAAACAGATACCTTCCGACGAACTTCTTTCGTTCCTGAGGAAATTCGATCAGTACATCGGTCTCGTTATAGACGGGAGGATTTAAAGTATGTCAGGCACGGTGACTCTGCAGGGCCTGGTGAGCAATACGGACTGGTCAAAGCTAATCGACGACATGATGAATGCCAAGAAGGCTGCGACCATCAATCCCCTTACAAACAGCCAGGCTAAATACAAGGCGAAGTTGAGCGCCTGGCAGTCCCTGAATACAACGTTGTCTACGATCTACTCGAACATAGAGAACAATCGTCTCAATTCGGACGATGGATATAAACTCTATACCTCCGCGCTGACGGCCTCCGACGCCTCAGTTACACCCGCCAACGTTTTGAGCGTTTCCCTGGGTAAGGTAAGCGGTCCCGGGTCCTATTCTTTGGAGGTCTTGAACCTTGCCCAGTCACAGAAGGTTTCCTCTGATCAGATAGCTTCCAACATTACAGCTATGGGGCTATCAGGAGATCTTGTAATCAATGGGCACGTGGTGAGTATCAGTGGCACTGATACCCTTTCCAACATCGCGGGCAAAATAAACAATGCGGGCACCGGCGTCACTGCAACGGTGGTAGCCGTATCAGCGTCCGATTTCAGATTGACTCTTCAGTCGGATGCGACGGGGGCAGCGGGTATGTCGCTGAAAAACGGCGGATCTTCGGGGATACTCGAATCGTTGGGCATCCATACCGCCGTAGAATCGCTTGTCCATGCCTCGGGCTCCGATGGATTAAGCGACGCCTATACCTCAAACACCAGTGTCGTGGGGACCATGCTGGGCCTATCGGCACCACAGGCTGGGACAATTTCCATAAAAGGGCAGAGTTATAACATCAACCTCGCCACGGACTCTCTCACCGCGATTGCTGCGACCATCAACGCCGATCCTCCGTCCGGGGTTACCGCTTCTGTGGAGAGCGCTGCGGCAAACGGAAAAACGGTATACCAGCTGAAGCTCACCAACATCGCCGCTTCGGATCTTACAGACCAGAACAATGTTCTCGAAACGCTCGGACTAGTCACCGGGGGTACGAAGAATTCCCTGCAGACAGGTCAGGATGCGTCCCTGAAGATAGACGGTACCTTTACCGTCACATCCTCGTCCAATACGGTAACGAATGTACTTGATGGCGTCACTTTGAATCTTAAAGGAACCAACGTTGGTGCAGATAAGGCGATCAAGCTGACAATATCGCAGGACAACTCTCAGGTGGCTCAGAAGGTCTCCGGTCTGGTCGGGAATATTAATTCGGCGTTGAGCTACATCAAGGATCAATCTGCCTACAACTCCGACAGCACGAAACCCCTCTTTGGCGATATTAATCTCACCTTGATAAAGAGCAACATAACCGATGCGATATATACTGAAATTGCAGGGAACAGCGTTTATAAGAGAGCGTCGGATATAGGGATTGCTTTCCAGAAAGACGGTACAATAACGCTTGACACCAATACTCTGACAACGGCATTGTCAACGAACAGCACCGAGGTCGTGAATGTCCTGAGAACGGTGAGCGACAAACTCTCCGACAATCTCCACCTTTACATTGATCCTACGAGCGGAAGTCTTACCTATATGACCAAGTCCATTCAGGAAAGCATCTCGGGGATTGATAAGAAGATCACTGAGTTGAACGAGCGGTACGACAAGGAACGGGTGGTGCTTGAGAACAAATTCAATGCGTTGGAGACTCTCATTGCGCAGTCGACCTTGACAAAGAACTGGCTTACCCAGCAGGTCAACGCGATGATGAAGAACAACAGGCAATAAGTGGCGCCGAGTTCAATCTCTCAAAGAAAAAGGAGCTAGCATGAACCCCTACGACTCGTATAGAAAAGTGGATGCCGCCACGGATATCGATAACAAGCCGAAATTATTGATCAAAGTCTTTGAATTGCTCCTCGGAAAGATGGATACGGTTCAGGTTGCTCTCAGGCGCAATGATTTTGAAAAGAAGTACACCGAGTTGTCAAAAATAACTACAGTCATCGAAATCCTCATCGGATCCCTTGATATGGAATGCGGAGAAATACCGAAGAATCTTTCAGCCATCTATCAATATCTGTTAAAGAAAGTACAGGATATTCATTCAAGCAGTGACACCAATGCAGTTGAGGAGTGTAAGGCAATCCTGGCAACGCTGAAAGAAGGTTTCGTTGAAGCCTGCAATAATGACAGAAAGGCAAATGGCATGGGCAATCAAAGCGGTGATGCTCCACTGCGCCGCGTAACAGGAACATTCTAGGCTCTTCGCTCCTTGCCCGACATTCCATCGTAGACATTCTCGTCCCTTTGTCACCTCAGTCCACTACCCTTCCGTAAACTGGTCCATATGAACTGGCCCATGATGCTTGTCCATGGGCACCGGAATTCCTAGGTCTCTGCTACCTTTGTATACCATTCCAGTGGTACTTTTATTGCATGAAGAAAGGATAAAACGGTCTGTTCCCTATGTATTAGGGCAGGGGAATTGGCCTTGAATCTGTTTTGTTGCTCGTGAAGCGGCTTTCGCGACCAAATTCTATGTTTCGAATAGGGGGTTCTTGATGGCTAGAACTGAAGTCAGCGAGATTCATAATTACTGGGAGAACCAGGCCATAAAGTTCGGTGACAGTAGCGATGTTTCCTGGAAAGATGTAAACATGATCAACTTGGAAATAAGAAATATCCGTCCGTATATAGAAGACGGTGATCTTATTCTCGATGCCGGATGTTCTAACGGATACTCCACTGTGAGGATAGGAGAAGGTAAGAAAGTAAAAATCAAGGCGATCGATTACTCTATCAAATCCATTGAAGTTGCAAGGGGGCGACAGCAAACGGACAGGCTTTACAGAGACATTGTTTTTGAGGTGGGTGATATTGGAAGGATAGAAGATCAACAGAACACTTTTGATAAAGTCTATTCCATCAGGGTAATCATAAATATTCCCGACTGGGCTGGGCAAAAGGAGGCTATATGCGAAATCCACCGAGTGCTCAAACCCGGCGGACTGTACCTCCTGTCAGAGGCATTTACGGGAAGCCTTAGGAGATTGAATGCCCTGAGAGCAATGGCGGGCATGGCAGAACTTAAAGCACCGCATTTCAACAATTACCTGCGGGAAGAGGAACTTGAGGATTTTGTGAAGGACTATTTCGAAGTTTTGGATATCAAGCGTTTTTCGAGCATTTACTATGCAGGGTCCCGATTTCTTCGCTACCTGACCATGAGAAAAGGGGAGCCTGACAGCTATGTCAACAACGTCAACAGTTTTTTCATGGAATTCGAGGAGACCGAGAACTCAGGCGATTTTGGAATTCAGAAGCTTTACGTGCTAAAGAAGATTTGAGGTGGCGCTGATGGAGATCAACGGAAAGAAGGTACTGGTTACTGGCGGAGGAGGCTACATCGGGTGTGCACTGGTTGGACACCTCCTCAAGAAAGGCTATGGGGTAAGGGTTTTTGATTCGTTCTTTTTCGGAGAGGATACCTTGAAGCAATACCGAGCCGATCCTTCCCTGGAAATAATGCGTGGCAATATAGCGATGCTTGAGGATTGTCCGGGAGTTTTTGATGGGATAAGCACAGTGATGCACCTTGCCGCACTCTCTAATGATCCTACGGGAGAGCTGAATCCAAAATATACGTACCTCATCAATCACGAGTCGACTCTGAGTCTGGCAAAATTAGCCAAAGAGAGCGGAGTCGAAAGATTTCTATTTTCATCCTCCTGCAGTATTTACGGTGCTGGAACCGGCAGAGTACTGGATGAAGAATCTCAGATGAATCCAGTGTCAATTTATGCAAAAACCAAGATGATGGCCGAGAAGGGGTTGCTGAAACTGTGCGACGGAGACTTCGTGGTCTCTGTCTTGCGATCTGCTACGGCATTTGGCTATTCTCCAAGAATGAGGTTTGACCTTGTCGTCAATCTTATGACGAAGACTGCCTATAAAGATGGCAGAATTTTTGTACTCGGTGGTGGCCAACAGTGGAGACCGCTGGCTCATATAGATGATATTTCCCAAGCCTTCATAAGATGTATGGAGGCTCCGGCAGATAAAGTCAACGGTGAAGCATTCAATGTGGGGTCGAATTCCGAGAACTATCAGATCGTCGGACTTGCCGACATAGTTAAGGAGGTAGTGCCGGGCACAACGATAGAGATTATTAATGAGGACCCGGACAAAAGGGACTACAACATATCCTTCGAAAAAATTGAAAGAGTTCTCGGATTCAGGATAGGTAAGACTGCAAGAGATGGGGCAATCGAAGTGTACCAGGCTCTTACCTCGGGCAAGATCCCGGACCCGGAAGACGTCAGGTATTACACACTAAAGGTGATGAAGAACTTTGTCAGTAGACCCGCGGACGACGGTGGCATACCAGTCCGGTCTTCCTTCCTCTATTTTGTACTTCCTTCTATCGGAAAGGAAGAGGAAGATGAGGTCCTCGATAGCCTCCGGTCAGGTTGGATCACCACCGGGCCAAAGGCGGCGCTATTTGAAAGAATGCTTCAGGAATATACCGGGGCAAAATATGCCGTTGCCGTGAGTTCATGTACCGACGCCCTGCACCTGTCGCTTGCTGCCCTGGATATAGGAGTCGGGGATGAAGTTATTGTGCCTGACGTGACGTGGCCATCGACGGCGAATGTCGTGGTGCACCTGGGCGCTGTGCCGGTCTTTGTCGATATCGAAAGAGATACGTACAATATTGATATAGGCAAGATTGAGGAGAAGATTACCCAAAGGACGAAGGCCATTATCCCGGTTCATATGGCAGGTCTTCCTGTGGATATGAACGAAATATACAGAATTGCACAGAAACATAATCTCAAAGTGGTGGAAGACGCAGCCCACGCTATAGGAGCCGAATACGAAGGGACGAAGATCGGGAAGCTGAGTGGATCGGTGGCGGCGTGCTACAGTTTCTATCCCATCAAGAATATAACAACCATAGAAGGCGGAGCAGTGGTCACGGATGACTGCGACCTAGCCGAACGGGTACGCATCCTTAGCCTCCACGGAATCAGCAAAGACGCATGGAAGCGATACTCTGAGAAGGGATCCATACATTGGGAGCTTCTCGAGCCTGGCTACAAATGCAATATGACGGATATCCAAGCCTCTTTAGGGATTCATCAGATAAAGAAGCTGGACGGATTCATAGACATCAGGGAGCGATATGCACGGCACTACGATAGTGCCTTCAAAGGGGTTAACGAGATTGAAATTCCTGTTACGCGGCCTGGCATTAAGCATGCAAGGCACCTCTATATAATCAGGATTAAACCCGAAATGTTGCGCGTAACAAGAGATAGAATATTTGACTTGTTGAAAAAGGAGAATATTGGAATAGGTATCCATTTTGTTGCGCTTCATCTCCAGAAGTACTATGCGGAACGGTTTGACTTCAAAAGGGAGGATTTTCCCAACGCTTCGTTCACATCGGACAGGGTCTTGTCATTGCCCCTTTACCCGAGGATGACCGAACAAGATGTAGAAGACGTAATTATGGCAGTCAAAAAGATCGTGGAGTACTATAAAAGCTAGGATAGAGGTCTGGAAGAATGAATGCCGCCATCAAGGAAATCATCCTGAACCGTTACGCTATTGCCGGTATAGAATCTTTGTTCTGCCGTATACGGGGCAATCCTGCTTTTGCACAGTGGCAGTCGACACCGCATACTTTTTGCTTTTACGGGGCCAACCAGTATTCGAGGAATGTTCAGGTTATTGGGCTGAAGGAAGCGTTTGAGGCTTTTCATATCCCTTTTCACATTGTGTACAAGGGTGAAGAAAGAAAGTTTAATCAACTTCTGGGTCATAAGGTGATTCTGCTGACAAATGGTGTCTGCCTGCCTGAAATAGAGCCGTTGGTGGTCCGGAATGATTGGAGGGTGGTACTGTTCTGGAAGTATTATGATGATACGCCGGATTCATTTCTCGCCCCTAAAGTGAGCGATGAGGAGAAAGCGGTCCTTGAGCGAGTCAGGAAATACGTTTCCCTAGTGGTTTCGGAACTGTCTCCCGAGGGCAACAAGGTGTTCCTGAGTGGGTATTTGCGGGATTTTGGATTTCCCGTTATGACCTTCCCATGGGGTGTCAGCATTGGTCACCACGTACCGTTTGAATGTGACGTGAAGAGAAATGTGCTGTACATTGGTACTTATTATGAAAAGGCCCGTAGAGTCGAGCAGTTCTTTGGAAAGGTGCTGAAGCATTACCCTCACACCGTCATAGGTCCGGACTGGGAATTATCGAAATTCAAATGGCTGTACAATAGTTTTCTGGATGTGGGAAGCTTCAATGAGAAAGCACCGAACTTATATTCGTCTCATCTCATCAGTCTCAGCATCCATCATCTGTTTGAGGAGAAGAACGGTTTTAGCTGTAATGAACGGGTCTTCAATGCGATAGCCTGTGGCGGGTTTGTAGTAAGTGACAATGTACAGAGGATCAGGGATTTCTTTACGGAGGAGGAATGTGTTATAGCTCGCAACCCCGAGGAGTATTACGAGACAGTGACGCGGTTCGTAAAGTCGCCGGAGACCAGAGAACCATACATGGAAAAGTCACTCGAGAAAGTCTACCGGTACCACACGTATCATCATCGCGTAGCAGACCTAATTGCTGAGATCTTTTCCGGGCAACCGACTTCGGAATTTTGTCCGGTTATGACTATTAACAAAGGTGCAACATGAAAATTCTTTACTTCTTTTCCCATGCAGCTAAGTCAAATGGCAGAGGCGGATATAACTATTACCACCTCCGACCGGCGCTTAGAGGATTGGGTCATAAGATTGTAGACCTTGACTTTTCGGATGAGATAAAGAGATATGGCAAGAATGAAACGGCCTCGAAACTGAGACGACTACTGCAGGAAGAAAAGCCTGACATCTTTCTCCACGGTGCGGAGTCGGATGAGTTAGATGAGGTCTTGGCTGAATACATAAAGAATGAGACGTCTACAACGTCGATACTGTTCCCGCAGGTAGAATGGGATGAGTCCCGTTTCCTTTCTGCAGCCGGACACTATAACGTTGCCTTGTTAATAGGTTCTGAGGCAGGAAACGGCAAGGCCGGACATGATAACGTAATTCCGTTTCAATGGGGATGTAATCCCCTTATTTGGAGTTCCATTGAAAAGAAACGGGGCTATCCGGTGGTCTTTGTCGGCAGAGCTTCCCGCGAGCGTGCGGAGATGGTCAACTATCTCCGAGGGAATGGAATTGACATACGTTTGTGGGGGGCTGGCTGGGAGGCTATACCAGAGCTAAGGGGCATATCGAGAGGTTTCCTGCCATATTACAAAATGCTTGAAGTGATCGGATCATCCGTGATCGTCCTTAACCTTGAGGGTGGCGAGCCGCGTGGCAACAGAGACCAGGTGGAAAAGCGTGTTTTTGAGGCATTTTCTTGCAAAGCATTTCAGATAACTCACAGAAGGTCAGAAACAGCAAATCTGTTTGAAGAGGGCAAGGAGATCGTTCTCTATAATGATGAACAGGATCTTCTTGATAAGGTGCGATTTTTTGAGGCTCACCAACGCGAGCGCCAGGACATAGCTGAAAAAGGATACAAAAAAGCTGTAACCGAGTATTCCTGGCAAAACCGATTTGAGGAGCTATTTGCAAGAATTCAGGAAAACTCACCGGCAAATAAATCGCCGGTCATTTGCAGGGCCGCTCCTTCTGTCAAGAGCATAGAAGATTCGCTACATATACCCAAAGTCTCTGTTATCACGTATGTCTACAACGGCGAACCATACATCGAGGATGCCATCGTATCAGTCCTTGACCAAACATATAGAGATTTTGAGTACCTCATACTTGACGATGGTTCCACGGACAATACCGCCCAGATTGTCGGGAAGTATTTGAAGGACGGCAGATTGAAGTATGTTTATCAGGAGAATATTGGACATGACCTGCTCCATTTTGACGAGCTCGTAATGCGGAGCCTTCAGCACACGACGGGAGAACTGTTCACTGTTATTGGGTCCGATGATGTGTATATGCCCGATAAACTAGATAGAGAGTTGAAAGAGTTTGAGATGGATCCTGAGGTCGATATTGTTTTCTCGGATCTCGTTTTCATGGATAGTCGGGGGACGATAATTCCCGGAGACTATAAGTGCTCAGATTCATACAATTTTGACCGGCGTACGTTGTTGAGAATGTTGTTTAAGAAAAACATAATAGCTCACCCAACGGTAATGATGAAAAGAAAGGTGGTTGAGTTGTTAGGAGGATTCGAGACCGGATTTGCAGCAGACTATCATTTCTGGCTAAAAGGGGCCCCCCACCTCAAGTTCAAGTTCCTTGACCGCAAACTCATGAAATACCGGGTACATGAAAAAGGCGCATCGACTGGCTCGGGTCAAAATGCCATTGCTCTCGCGGAATCAAATAAGGTCGTTGCCACCATGAGGGATTCCTACACGATCTTGGACCTCTATCCTGAAATAGAAGAGTGTGAAAACAAGGGCAAAGCACTTCATGATGCGTACCTGGAATTTGGCAAAGATCTACTGACTGCAAACGTTCCGCAGCCGCAGCTTGCCCTCACTCAATTTCGGTACGCTCTGCAGCACGTTGATAATAGTCCCATGGCCATAAACAATGCAGGAATCGCCTATATGTATATGAGCGATCTGCAGAACGCGTACGACGCTTTCGTGGGGATGAAGAAATTTCCATTCATTAATGATGAGATGAGGAAGAACATAGCGACTTTTGAACGGATCATCAGGCGCGAGAGCCCTGAGACCGTTAATTTCATCATAGCCACGGAGACTCCGGAACAATCCGAGCTTGTCCGGATCATAAGGCCGAGAAAGCCGGGGGAGAGCCGGCAGACAGGCAACCGGGACATACTGAAAGAGACCTACGATTCGGTGGGACTCCTGGCTGATGCCGGTCGGTACGAGGAGGCGATAGCAGAACTGGAACATCTGCTGGACTTCTATCCGTACAATCCGACAATCTACAACGACTTGGGGGTATTCCATTACCATGGGGGTCTCCTCGGGGCTGCACTTGGCTACTTTGAACGAGCCCTCTACGTAGACAGCAGTTTTGTGGATGCCAGGAGGAACATGCTCAATCTTCATCTGGAAATTGGAAACTATCCCGAGACCATAGAGACTCTGGAAGCCCTTCTCCAGGAAAGACCGGAGGATGAAGAACTGGTTCTCATTGCGGCACAGATTTTCGAGAGGTGCGGCCAGCTTGAAAACGCCGTCTATTTCTACCAGACTGCGCTCAGGATGGATCCTGGCTGCGCAGCGGCCGCGCAGGCCCTCGACTGTCTAGGTCAGGGTAATCCTGCGCCGTCAGTAGACCAGATCCCTACTGCTTAATTTTTCTTCCCCGGAGACGATAAGGTGGAATAGAAGGTGAGATTTGTCAGAGAATGCGGCGGCACTGTTTGAAGAATTGACGGCAAGAGCTCTTGAGGAAAAGGATTCGGAGGAATTCATAGGGCTCTTGCTGGAGCGGAAGGAACCCCTGGCCCAACTGGCCGGGTCTCAGGTTCAACTGAACGAAAACACGGCAAGGCTGTGGCTGGAAAGGGAAAAGGCCGTTCTCCTGAGACTCGAAGAAGAAAGGACCAAGGTTCTGGTCAAGATGGAGGAACTCTCCAAAGGTCTTAAAGTGGCTAAAGTCTATAACCCTCAGTGCCCCCTGCCCATAACGTCCGTTCTTTTCGACAAGATGGGTTGACCCCACGGCTTAAGTTTTCAATCTGATAGTCCGATAACCCCAACAGAGGAACCTTTATGACGATATCGGACTACCAGATAACCAGCGTCATCAAAACTTACGTGAAGAACATGAAGCTGAGGGTCAAGGCCGTCGAGGACGAGATCAAGCAGGAAACGAGGGAAGATTCCGTTGTCATATCGGAAGAAGGGATGAAACGTATGCTTTACGAGAGGATAGAAGGTAATGTCACGGAAAAACTGAGGAAATATGAACAAGACCGATGATGCCGGTTTTAGAATACTCATCGTCGATGATAATGCCGAACTAAGGGATATTCTCCAGGAGTATCTGACCGGCGATGCGGATTTCGTAAGTGGTGCTACAAATGGAAAAGAAGCAATCCAGAAACATGAGGAGGAGCGCTTCGACCTCATTATTACTGATCTCATGATGCCCGAAATAACGGGAATGGAACTGATCAAGAGAATTAGGATCAATGATGATATGACGGAGTTCATCATCATCACGGGCTATGCGTCTCTCGACAGCGCCGTGGAAGCGGTGAAGATGGGAGCCTTCGATTACATTGTGAAGCCCTTCAGAATGGAAGAGCTGAAGGTTGTGGTGAAGAACGCCAGGGATAAGATTACCCTCAGGAAAGTGAACAAGGAATTATTCAGGAAACTGGAGAATTTCTACCAGGAAATGTACCGGTACAAACAGGACAGCCCTGTCCCGGAAGAAACGAGGGATACGCCCAGCGACACAGAAAGGATTCTTGATGAGATTAGAAATCTCGAAGGGCTGAAAAGGGGCAGGCTGCTCATAGATTAACTGCGGTTGACCGGCAGGAAAGGACGATGAATTCCGTCTGAGCACCTCCGCCGGTAGAAGGATTCGTAATCGCAGTAAGGAAGGATTTCAGATTGTACCTGTAGAATAAAAGCAGAAATA